>CALGMO010000094.1 GCA_937961665.1 uncultured Fimbriimonadaceae bacterium | reverse complement strand
GGGCGGTCTGGAGCCGACGTTCGTCCGGCCGGGGACCGACTTCCGCCGGCTGTCGGCGGTGCTGCGCGAGGCGGCGCTGGTGGTCGGGGGGAGGTACCACACCGCGCTCAAGTCGGCGGTGGCCGGCACGCCGTTCGTGCTACTGCCCTCCGGCACGCACAAGAGCGACGGCCTGATCGAGATGCTGGACTACCCTCTGCCGGTGCGGGGCTTCGAGGACCTCGAGGGGGTGCGATCGGACCTGGAGGCGGCGCTGGACCGCAGGCGCGAGCTGTCCGAACTGCTGCTGGCCAGGACGGCGGAGATCCGCGAGCGGAGGCGGGCGGTGGTGCCCCTGCTGGCCCGAACGTACCGCGAGCTACCGAATCTGGACCAAGCCCGAACCTGGCCCGAATACCGCGCCCTGATGGATGGTGGGCAAGGAGGGACTCGAACCCTCACCTCTTGCGAGACCAGAACCTAAATCTGGCGCGTCTACCAGTTTCGCCACTCGCCCGGTCGCCCAGCATTGTACCGTCCGCCATCGGGCGGGATAGCGCCCGTCGGCGGTAACCTCCGGGCGATGATCCTGGTGGTCGGTGGCGCGGGCTACATCGGTTCCCATATGTGCAAGCTGCTCCGGGAGGCCGGAGAGGAGCACCTGGTGTTCGACAACCTGGAACAGGGGCACCGCGAGGCGCTCCAGGGCAGCCCCCTGTTCGAAGGCGATCTGAGGCGGCCGGAGGACCTCACGGAGGTGTTCCGCCGCCATCCGATCGACACCGTGATGCACTTCGCCGCGTACATCGCCGTGGGCGAGAGCGTGCAGCATCCGGGGAAGTACTACCGGAACAACGTGACCGGCGTGCTGAACCTGCTCGAGGCCATGGTCGAGGCCGGCGTGAAGCGGCTGATCTTCAGCTCCACCGCGGCGATCTTCGGCGACCCGCGGTACGTTCCGATCGACGAGGACCATCCCAAGGCGCCGACCAGCCCCTACGGCGACTCGAAGTGGGCGGTGGAGCGCATGCTGGAGGCGTTCGATCGCGCGCACGGACTGCGCAGCGTGTGCCTGCGGTATTTCAACGCCTCCGGGGCCGACCCCGACGGCTTGGTGGGCGAGGACCACCGCCCGGAGACGCACCTGATTCCCGCGGTGCTGCTGGCCGTGCTCGGAAAGGCGCCCCAGGTGCGGATCTTCGGCACGGACTACGACACGCCGGACGGCACCTGCATCCGCGACTACATCCACATCATGGACCTCGCCGAGGCCCACCTGCTGGCGGTGCGGCACCTGAGGGAGGGCGGCGCTTCGGAGCGGTTCAACCTGGGCAACGGCAAGGGCTACTCCGTGCGCGAGGTCATCGAGACCGTGGAGCGGGTGGTCGGTCGCGAGGTTCCCAAGGAGGAGGCGCCCCGGCGCCCGGGCGACCCGGCCCGCCTGGTGGCGAGCAGCGCCAAGGCCGAGCGGGTGCTGGGCTGGAAGCCGCGCTATCCCGAGCTGGAGACCATCGTCCGGCACGCCTGGAACTGGCGGCGCGCCCACCCGGACGGCTACGGGGGGTAGGACGCCGGCGGCATCGTCAGCCGCAGCACGACCCGGTCCGGCTCCACGTCCGCCCGTTCCAACCGCAGCGGCAACGGAAGGTCCTTGACGCTGAACAGCGGGTTCATCCGCTCGAGGGTCGATTCCAGCCACCGGCCGAGGTTGGCCCCGAACACCTTCGCGGAGAGGAGCCTCGCGGCGAGGTCGGTGCCGCCCCGCACCTCGAGCGCGACCAAGGCGCGAACCCGCACCGAGAGCACGCCGGACCGGACGGCCTCGACCGCAATCCCCTCGGCCGAGCCGGAAAGCCGGAACTCGCGCAGGCCGGAGGGGGCGGCGGCGTTCAGCATCGCCGCGACGTCCGACAGCAGCACCGAGGCCTCCGCCTGCCCGCCTCCGCGCAGGTCGGAGCGGAACGGCTCGGTCCAGAGGGCGACGTCGCTCGCGCGGGCGGTCAGCGAGTCGACGCGCAGGCCGTTTGGGAGCCTCAGGCCTTGGAGGCTGAGCGAGGCGCTCGGGCAGACGATCTGCGGCTCGGGCGGCATGGAACGAGGCTACCTAGACTCCGGGCACGCAGTGGGCGGTATGGTGGAGCCATGGCGCTCTCTTGGCTGCCCCTGATCGCCGCCGCGGCGCTGCAGAGTCGGACGCAAGGCATCGTCCCCCGCGAGTTCCGGGCCGTGTGGGTTGCCACGGTGGACAACATCGATTGGCCCAGCAAGCCCGGCCTGCCCGCGGAGGAGCAGAAGCGCGAGCTGGACGGGATCGTCGACCGCTGCGCCGAGCTGGGGATCAACGCGATCGTGTTCCAGGTTCGGCCCATGTGCGACGCCCTGTACCGGTCGGAGATCGAGCCTTGGTCGTGGTACCTCACCGGGGAGCAGGGAAGGGATCCTGGCTACGACCCGCTGGAGCGGCTGATTGAGCGGGCGCACGCCAAGGGGATCGAGGTGCACGCGTGGTTCAACCCGTACCGCGCGAAGCACCCGTCGATGAAGGGCGAGCTGGCGCCGAGCCACGTTGGGGCGCGCAATCTGCCTTGGGTGGCGACCTACGGCAACCACCTGTGGCTGGACCCGGGCTCCACGGAGGCCCAGAACCACACGCTCCGCGTGGTGGAGGACGTGGTTCGCCGCTACGACGTGGACGCGGTGCACATGGACGACTACTTCTACCCGTACCCAGTGGCGGAGACGGCCCCTGACGGCACCCGGCGCAACGTGCCGTTCCCGGACTCCGAGAGCTACGCGAGATATCTCGAGAGAGGCGGCACGCTCTCTCTGGATGACTGGCGGAGGCAGAACGTGGACCGGCTGATCGAGCAGATCGCCCGCCGCGCGCACCGGGCCAAGCCTTGGGTGCGGTTCGGGATCAGCCCCTTCGGCATCTATCGGCCGGGATTCCCGCCGGAGGTTCGCGCCGGGTTCGACCAGTACGCCCAGCTGTACGCCGATCCGCTGAAGTGGTTCCGGAACGGATGGTGCGACTACCTCGCGCCCCAGCTGTACTGGCGCATCGGCTCGCCGCAGCCGTTCCCGGCGCTGCTGAACTGGTGGCTGGGACAGAACGCCGCGGGCCGGCACGTGTGGCCGGGGCTGTTCACCAGCCAGGTGCAGGCAGCCGGATGGCCGGTGCAGGAGATCGCCGACCAGATCGGGCTGACCCGCGAGGCCAAGGCGCACGGGCACATCCACTTCAGCTACAAGGCGTTCCGCGGCGGGACGGTCGGCGCTGAGCTGTCCCAGACCTTGGCTCGGCTGTATGCGGGGAGAGCGCTGTCGCCCGCCACGCCCTGGCTGGACCCGACGCCGCCAGCCAAGCCCAAGGTGCGGGTCAAGCGGTTCGGCGATCGGCTCAGGATCGACTGGGGCGGCTCCCAGGAGCGGGGAGTCCGGTGGTGGGTCCTGCTCCGCCGGTCCGCGGAGGGCTGGGAGATCGTCTCCACCTTCGGCTCGGAGGAGCGGCAGGCTGAGCTGCCCGCCAAGTCGGATGGCCTGCGCCTGGTGGCGGTGAGCCGGACCGGGGTGGAGAGCGTGCCGGCGACGGTGGTCCCCTAGGCCTCCTTGGCCATCGGGGCGCCCTTGGGCAGGCGCACGGTGAAGGTGGAGCCCTCGCCGAGGCGGCTCTGCACGGAAACTTTGCCGCCGTGGGCCTCCACGATGTGCTTCACGATGCTGAGGCCCAGGCCGGTTCCGCCCTTGGCGCGCGAGCGGCCCTTGTCGACGCGGTAGAAGCGCTCGAAGACCCGGTCCAGGTGTTCGCTGGGGATGCCGATGCCTTGGTCTGAGACCGACAGCACCGCGTCCTCGCCCTGGTCCTCCAGCCGAACCAGGATGGCTCCGTCGTTCGAGTACTTGATCGCGTTGTCCACGAGGTTGGCCACCACCTCGTAGATCTGCGTGGTGTTGGCGTCCACCATCAGGTGCTTCGGCCCCTCGTAGCTCAGCTCGAGGTTGGCCTGCTCGGCGCGGGCCTTCGACTCGGCCACGATGTTGCGCACGAGGATCGCGAGGTCGCACTGCTGCTTGCGAACCGGGTTGGACTCCGCGGCGGAGAGGACGAGCAGGTCTTTGGAGATCTGCGTCAGCCGGTCGACCTCTTCGATGATCTTGCCGAGGAACCGCTCCTGCATCGCCCGGTCGGCGTCCGGCTCCTCCAGCAGCGTCTCGGCGACGGCGCGGATGGAGGCCAGCGGGGTGCGGAGCTCGTGGGACACGTTCGCGACGAAGTCCTGCCGGACCCGCTCCAGCTGGTGCACCTCAGTGGTCTCCAAGAACGCCAGGTAGCCGAGGCCTGGACGCTCCTCGTCGCGCCAGGCGTACACCCGGCCTTGGCGCGGGGAAGGGAAGGCGATGCGCACCTCTTCGGAGAGCTCCTTGCCCTCCCGGACGGCGTCGATCACCAGCCGCTCCATCTCCGCGGACAGGGTGACGCTGATCAGCGGCCTGCCGGAGCAGTCCGGGCAGTCGAAGAACCGGTTGGCCGCCTCGTTCGAGGCGAGGATCATCCCAGAGCGGTCGCAGGCGAAGAGCGGCAGGGGAAGTCCCCGCGCGATCTCCGACCAGCCGGCGGGAAGGCGCGCCGACGGGCCGTCCGCGGCCTCCCGAACGGCCGCCGCCCTGCGCTCCTTCTCGGCCAACAGCTCGGTCCAGCGCCGGACCGCAAGGAGACCCGCCGAGATCGCTGCGACGACGAGCAGGAACGCCGCCCAGGCGGGGTCGTCGTCCGCCCATAGCCGCAGAGCCCCCAGCGCCGCGGCGCCCGAGGCCACCCAAGCGATCCATTCCGAGCGAGACTGTGACATGGCTGGAGCCTGAAGATTCAGACGTTGCAAGGGGCCGTTGCGGTGCCCTCATGTAAACTGGCCGCATGATTCGTTCGACGACCGTGGTCGCCGTACGGCGGGGAGGCAAGACTGCGATGGCGTCCGACGGGCAGGTGACCCTGGGCGGAGCGGTCATCCTCAAGCACGGCGCGAGGAAGGTCCGGAGGCTCGCGGGCGGACAGGCCGTGTGCGGGTTCGCCGGCTCCGTCGCGGACGCCCAGGCGCTGCAGGACCGATTCGAGGCGAAGTTCGAGGCCTTCGGCCGGAACCTGCGCAGGGCGGCGGTGGAGTTCGCCAAGGAGTGGCGCACCGACCGCATTCTTCGCCAGCTGGACGCCATGATGGTGGTGGCGGACGCGGAGTGCCTTCTGCTCGTGGGCGGGGACGGGAACGTGGTCGAGCCGGACGACGGCGTCGCGGCGATCGGCTCCGGCGGACCCTACGCGCTGGCGGCCGCCAGGGCCCTGGTTCGCCACACGGACCTCGGCGCGGAGCAGATCGCGGAGACGGCCCTGCGCATCGCGGCCGAGATCTGCGTGTTCACCAACGACCGCATCAGCCTGGAGACGGTGGAATGAAGCGGATCGAGGCGTTCATCCGGTTGGGCAAGCTCGAGGATGTCAAGCAGGCCCTCG
Source organism: uncultured Fimbriimonadaceae bacterium (assembly GCA_937961665.1). GTDB lineage: Bacteria > Armatimonadota > Fimbriimonadia > Fimbriimonadales > Fimbriimonadaceae > UBA8783. The sequence continues at coordinate 26,530 of CALGMO010000094.1, read as the reverse complement.
AGGAGGCGGGCATCCACGGCCTCAGCTGCGAGCAGGTCCGGGGCTATGGCAGGCAGTTCGGCCGCACGGACAAGTATCGGGGAAGCACCTACGCCGTGAACCTGCTCCCCAAAATGCGGGTGGAGGTGGTGGTTCGGGACGAGGACCTCGAGGATGCCCTGGCGGCGATCATCGGTGCGACGCAGACGGGCGAGATCGGCGACGGGAAGATCTTCGTGAGCGACGTGATCGAGGCCGTCCGCATCCGGACCGGCGAAAGGGGGGACGCCGCCCTGTCCTGATGGCCCGCTGGAAGAACTTCTCCATCTGGCGCGGCCGTCTGCCTCACTGGCGGGCGGACGACGTGCTCTACTACGCGACGTTCCGACACCGCAGGACCTTGGCCGAGGCGGAGCGGCGCGCCGTGCTCCGGGCGCTGCTGCGTCCGAACGGCTCCAGTTGGCGCATCCTCGCCGTCCGCGTGGGCGAGGGGGAGTCGGAGCTAATGTTCACGATGCTGCCCACGGCGGCCGGCGTCCGTCGCGAGCTGGCGGATGTGCTGGAGAGGGCCAAGGCGCGGGCAGGCAAGGAGATCTGCCGGAGGAGCGGGGAGCGGTTCGCGCCGTTCTACGGCGAGAGCTACGACCGGATCGTCCGCGACGAGCAGGAGCGGGAGGAGCGGCTCGCAGCCATGATCGAGGCCGCAGACGGCGAGGACGAGTTCCTCCACATCGAGCTCTGCGAATCGTCCGAGGGCGAGCAGACGTCCTAAAGGTTACGATGCGCGCCATCCAACGCTCCGTCGGCTCGGAAAGGCCCGTGGCCCGGCCTGGCTTCTACATACAGGCCGCGATCCCCGCGGGGTGCAGGAGCTCGGGCGGTTGCGCGTCCGAGCTCCTTTGCTTCCGGGGGGTCGCATGTCCCAGGCCAGCGTCCTCGTTCTGAACGGCAACTACGAACCGCTCAACGTCTGCACGGTGCGGCGGGCGGTGAGCTTGGTGCTCATGGGCAAAGCGGAGCCGCTCGTGTACAGGGCCCGCTGGATGCCAACCACGTCCGGGCCGCTCGAAGTCCCTTCCGTGGTGCGGCTGAACCAGACGATCCGCCGTCCGCTCCCGACGTTGCGGCTCACGAGGCACTCCATCCTCGCCCGCGACCGCTACACGTGCCAATACTGCGGAGCGAAGAGCTCCGACCTGACGATCGACCACGTGGTGCCGAGGCGCCGCGGGGGCCCCGACACTTGGGACAACCTCGTGGCCTGTTGCCGGCGCTGCAACCTGCAAAAAGGGGACCGCACTCCCCAGCAGGCTAGGATGAAGCTCCTCCGGCAGCCCGCGCGGCCGCACTACGTGCCCTACATCAGCCTGCCCCAGTATCTGCGCGCCCGGCGCGAGCCGGACTGGACGCCGTTCCTCCCCCTCTTCGAGGCCTTCGAAGAGGATCTGATCCCGGCCTGAGCCGGGCAGGTGAGTCGGTGCCAGGGCCCGGCGGGGCGGTATCATCGGGTTGTTGGCTGTTGGAGCGCATGGTAGGAGGACTGTCCCAGCCACGGACGGAGGGGATCGATGACGGTGTTCAAGATTCAGGGAGGAAGCTCGCTGGTCGGTGAGCTGGAGGTGCCGGGAAGCAAGAACGCCTCCTTGGCCATTCTATCGTCGGTTCTGCTGGGTAGGGGAACGACCGTTCTGCACAACGTTCCGAGGGTCTCCGACACCCTCACCAAGGCGCGGCTGCTCACGAACTTCGGCGCCGAGGTCGAATGGCGCGAGGGATCGCTCATCGTCGACTCGACCGACATCCACCCCGGAGAGGCGGAGGAGGAGACCGTTCGGTCGATCCGGACCTCATTCTATCTGCTGGGCCCGTTGCTGGCGCGCAACGGCCGTGCAGAGCTTCCGGCTCCCGGAGGGTGCAAGATCGGTGCCAGGCCGGTCGACTTCCACCTGAAGGGTCTGGCACTGCTGGGTGCCGACGTGGTGCTGGAGGGCGGCGTCTACAAGGCGCGCACGCGCGGCCTCCGCGGGGCGGAAATCTACCTGGACTTTCCCAGCGCAGGGGCCACGCAGCACCTGATGGCCACGGCGACGCTCGCGGACGGCGTGACCGTGATCCAGAACGCCGCCGTGGAGCCGGAGGTGACGGCCCTCGCGGCCTTCTTAAACCGCATGGGGGCGCGAATCGAGGGCGCGGGCACGAGCACCATCACGATCACGGGCGTCGCGTCGCTGGAAGGCTGCGAGTTCCGGGTTCCATCGGACCGATTGCAGGCCGGAACCTACCTCGCTGCCGCCGCGATCACGCGTGGGGACGTTACGGTGCGGGGCATCCTGCCGGACAACCAAACGGCCTTGGTCAACAAGCTGCGCGAGGCCGGGGCGCGCATCGACGAGGGCCCGGACTGGGTGCGCGTGGCGTGCGACCGTCGCCTCCAGGGCATCCGCGTGAAGACGATGCCCTATCCGGGCTTCCCGACGGACATGCAGCAGATCATGGCCGCGGTTCTCACGCTGGCTGAGGGCACGAGCGTCGTGGAGGAGACGATTTACGAGAGCCGGATCGGGCACGTGGCGGAGTTGAACCGGATGGGCGCGAGGGTGCGCGTCGAGGGCCGCGCCACGATCATCGAAGGAGTTCCAAGCCTGTCCGGCTCCACGGTTGAGGCCAGCGACCTTCGCGCCGGTGCGGCCTTGGTGCTGGCGGGTCTGGCGGCGGAGGGCACCACGCTCGTGAAGAACGTCCGCCACATCGACCGGGGCTACGAGAACTTCGAGCACACGCTCACGGCGCTCGGCGGCCGCGTCGAAAGGATCGAGGCGGCCGAAACCGAAGAGGCGAGGCAGCACCAGGAGTGAGACTGGTACCCGAGATCGGCATCGACCTGGGAACGGCGAACATCCTGGTGTTCCGCCGGGGCCGCGGCATTGTGTTGTCCGAGCCGACCGTGGTGGCCATCAACACGCAGACCGGGAAGGTTCTGGCCGTTGGGAACGACGCGAGGGAAATGCTCGGCAAGACCCCCGGCAACATCAAGGCCATCAAGCCGCTGCAGGGAGGCGTGATCGCGGACTACACGACCACGCTCAAAATGCTCGAGCACATCCTGGACAAGGTGTGCGGCAGGCGCCGGCTCTTCAAACCGAGGGTGCTGATCTGCGTTCCGAGCGGCGTGACGAACGTGGAGAAGAGGGCCGTGATCCAAGCCGCCAAAGAGGCCGGGGCCGGCGAGGCGATGACCATCGAGGAGCCGATGGCGGCCGCGATCGGCGCCGGGCTGCCCATCGCCGCCCCGGGGGGCAACATGGTGGTGGACATCGGCGGGGGGACGACCGACATCGCCGTGATCAGCCTGGGGGGCATCGTGCTGTCCGAAAGCATCCGCGTGGCGGGCAACCGCATGGACGATGCGATCATCAAGCACATCCGCAACACGTACAACCTGATGATCGGCGAGCCCACGGCCGAGGAGATCAAGATCAAGATCGGCTCCGCCTACCCGCTCGAGCAGGAGCTGGAAATGGACGTCCGCGGGCGCGACATGGTCCACGGGTTGCCCAAGACCGTCCGGGTTCGCAGCGAGGAGGTGCGCGACGCCCTCGCGGAGACGGTGAGGCTGATCGAGGAGAAGCTCTGCAAGGTCTTGGAGCAGACGCCCCCCGAGCTCGCCAGCGACGTGATCGAGCGCGGCATCACCCTCACGGGAGGCGGCGCGCTCCTTCGGAACCTCGACCGCCTGCTCGAGGAGAAGACGGCCATCCCGGTGCGGGTCGCCGAGAACGCGATGGACTGCGTGGCGATCGGGACGGGTATCGCCTTGGAGCGGTTTGAAGACATACTGAGGGCCGGCGCCGTCTCCGACCTGTGACGCGTCTTGGGAGATCTCGATGAAGGCCGCACGATTGTTGATCCTGCTCTTCGCCTCCGTGCCGATCGCCTGCGGCTCCATGCAGGAGGAGGCCGCCAAGGATCGCCTGCAGAGCCAAGCCCGGTCGGTGGATGCGGCCGCCGGCTCTCAGACGATGACTCGGGGCGAGGCCGCCAAGGCCTTTCTGGAGGCTGAGCGAGTTCTGAGCGAGGTCCTGAGGGTGCCGCGTCCCGACAGCCATCCTCTCCAGAGGGGCGAGGCGGGGCAGCCGTTGCGCCGAACCGAGACGGTTCTCGCCCTGAAGCGGCTGTTCGATTTGGCCAGCCCCCGGTTTTGCTTCACGCCCCGCTTCATCGCCTACGATCCAGATCGCCTGACGCTGCCGGCGGGAGATCCCTCCAGGCCGGTCTTGGAGGAGCTCATCCGCTGGCAATGCGTGGCCAAGCTCGGGCCCGTCGCGGCGGGAGAGCGGACCACCCTGACGGTGGACGAGTTCGGCGACGCGCTCGGCTTCTGCATGGCCCGCTTGGCGGATCTGACGCACATGCCCAGCACGCGCTGGAGTCCCTACCTGATGGACGACGAGGACGTCGCGGAGTCGATCGTCTCCAAGTCCAAGAAGGGCTCCAAGGAAGAGTAGGGAAGGTCCTTGGCCCGGCACTCTAGCCGGGCGCACAGCGCGGCGGCGGCGCCTGCGGCCTCGCCCGTCGCTCTGCAGACGGGCTGGATCCGAACGGCGCTCTGGGCAACGAAGGTGGCGCTCAGACACCGCCCGGCAACAAAGAGGTTCTCGAAGCCCTTCACCACGAGGCACTCGTAGGGGATGTCGTGCCATTCGCCGTCGGGGAACCTGCGGTAGTCGGTGCCGACCTTCAGGTGGATGTCCACCGGATAGCGGTTGCGGGCGATCGGGTTCGGAAACTTTCGGCACGACTGGTGGTCCTCCTCGGTCAGGACGTACTCGCCGACGGCCCTCTGGGTCTCCCGGATGCCGATGAGCGGCGCGATCACGCTGATATACGCGTTCTCGGCCCCGCCGAAGAACCTCCGCACGAAATTGGCGATGCGCCACACCTTCTCCCGGCCCAGCTGATAGGCCGTGCTCAGCTGCCATGGGTCCATTGGGTCCAGCCCCGCCACGCGCGGAGCGTTGAACGCCATCTCTCCCGGCCTGCCGTTCACGGTGAAACCCTGGAAGTAGCCGAGGTCGTCCTCCTGCAGGATGCCCTCTGCGACGGCCTGCTCGACCCAGGGGGCCATCGATCCCTTGCGGGCGTCGCCGTAGCCGAACTCCATGTAGGGCGGCTGGTCGCACCGCAGGTGCGGCTTCAGGCTCTCGCGCAGAAGCGCCATGTCGAATCCGCCCATGGTGAAGCGCAGGGTCATCGGCTGGTGCACGCCCTCCTCGTTGCCCGAGAAAATCTCGGCGCCCGCCAGCCGGCTGAACTCCGCGTCGCCCGTCGTGTCGACGAAGAAACGGCCTTCGATCTCGGTGAAGGCAAGCCGGACCCCGTCAGACTGGGAGACCGGAGCCCCTCTGTGCTGGATGAGCACCGACCGCACTCGTCCATCCTCGACCCTCGCGCCGACGATCGTGGCGTTGAAGAGGCATCGGACTCCGGCCTCGGAGGCCAAGCGGTCCAGCACCAGCGGCAGAAGAGCCGGGTCGTACCAGTCGTCGCTGTGCGGCACCGTGCCCGGGCTCGGCTGCAGGCGGCTCTGGGTCTCCAAGATCCGCAGGTTGAGCCCGCGCGACAGCTTGTGCGCGCTGATGTGGTTGGGCATCTGGGGTGTGACCCAGCCGTTCGATTGCGTGCCGCCCAACGATCCGAATTGTTCGATCACCAGCGTCTTGGCCCCGACACGGGCTGCAGCGATGGCGGCTGCCGCACCCGCCGTCCCGCCTCCGCAGACGACCACGTCGAACGATTCGCTCATTCCACCGCCTCCAGATGCCTCAGCCAAACGCACATCGAGTTGGGGCCACGGTTGCACCAGAGGAAGTACGGAATCATCCGGGCCTCGCTCGTCACCACGGCGGACGTCCCGAACGGGGCGTAGAGGCCGTCCGAGAACTCCCTGAGCCTCTGCAAGCCTTGGACCCGGAGACCGAGGGCTCCCGGGAACAGGTCCGTGGCCGAAACGGTTTCGGCGGGCGTCGTCGGATCGACCGCGAAGTTCTGCGGAGGCTCGCCCAGGTCGTGCTCCTCCAGGCAGTACACCAGGGGTCCCCTCTGCAGCGCGGTGCGCCCTGCGTCATCCAGAACCATGGGGTGGGCCTCGACCCACGTCGGCGCCATCCCCCAATTGGCGCGGATGCGGTCGCCGTCCTTCCAAACTCTGCGGAACACCGCGTACCCGACCTGGTACTCGGCAGGCTCTCCGTCGTCGGACACTTCGAACGACACGTCTTCCGCCCAGCCGGGGATGCGGATTCGCACCGCGAACTCTGTGGGGCGCTCCAGCCGGAAGCCCACCTCGTAATCGTCCTTCCAAGGGTACTCGCCCTTGGCCGACACGGAGACGGCAGAGCCACCCAGGTTCACCTCCGTCTCAAAGCCGATCGGCAGGTGAACCCAGAGCTCGTCGTCGCCGACGCCGACGGCCAGGGAGCCGACCTGCCCGATCATCCGCGCCACGTTCGGCGGGCAACACGCGCACAGGAACCAGGGCGTCCGGCGATGCTGCCCGCGACTCTCGAGCGGGTTCGGGTAGAAGAACGACTCGCCGTCCAACCCGATGCCGCTCAGCGCGCCGTTGTACAGCCCGAGCTCGACGATGTCCGCGTACTGGGAGTCGCCCGTCGCCTCGAGCATCCTTTGCCCCCAAAGGAGGAACCCGATGGCCGCGCAGGTTTCGGCGTAGGCGTTCAGGTTGGGCAGATCGTAGTCCCTCGTGAAGCCCTCGTTGTTCGCGCTCGCGCCGACGCCCCCCGTGAGGTACATGCGCTTCGTCACCAAGGCCTGCCACACCCTCTCCAGCGCCTCCTCCAGCTGCCGATCGCCGCGGTCCATGGCAACCTGGGTGGCGCCGGCGTACAGGTACATCGCTCGGACGGCGTGTCCGACGACATCCGTGTGCTGGCGGATCGGCAGATGGTCCTGGCTATACTCGCCGTTGTAGACGCCGTTCCGCAGCAGGGCGTGGCGGGGATGGTCGTTGACCGCCATCGCTTCGTCGTCCTCCAGCTCCCTCTCGAATGGGCTGGGCCGCTGGCCGCGCTGATCGATCATCCAAGCTGCGAACTCGCGGTAAGAGGCGTCCCCGGTCACTTCGGCGAGGCGGACGAGGGCGGTCTCCAGCTCCTCGTGGCCGCAGTAGCCGACCCGCTTGCCGGGGCCGAACACGGAGCGGATGTTCTCCACGTTCCGCACGGCGACGTCCAGCAGCGCCGTCTGGCCGAGGTTCTCCGCCAGGGCGCAGGCCGCCTCGACGAGGTGCCCCGAGCAGTACATCTCGTGCAACGCCGCAAGGTTGCGGTAGCGGAGTTGGGGATGCTCGAGCTGGATGAAGGTGTTGAGGTAGCCGTCCGGCTCCTGCGCTGCGGCGATCTTGGCCACCGTCTCGTCGATCAGCGCCTGCGTCTCGGGGAGAGGGCGGATGGCTTGGGCGTAGGCGGCGGCCTCCAGCCATTTGTAGACGTCGCTGTCGTTGAAGAACAGCCCCTCGAACCTGCCGGATTTGGTCGCGGCTCTCTCGAAGTTGGCGATCCGGCCGGTCTCCACCAGCTGCCGGTGGATGTGGGGGATCGTGCGCCGGCACAGAGTGTCCTGCCAGACGGACCAGAACGGATCGGTGACGCGAATCTGTTTGGGAAGCAGGTTGCGGAAGCGACGGTGGAAGCTCATAGGACGACCCGAGCCCCACTATAGCTAGGTCCGCGGGCACCGCGCAAGCGGAAACCCCCGGTGCGGGTCGTGCCCATCCTTCCGAGCCCGCGCCGGGGGGCGCACCCTAGGAACCTCTTGTCCCTTCCCGCCGTTCAGGGCGCCTTCGCGAGCGCCTCCCGGACGAGTTCCGGAATGGAGGCCGTGTCCGAAGGAACCGGCACGCCCGCCGCCTCGAGCGCCGCCACCTTCGACTCCGGCGTGCCCTTGCCGCCGCTGATGATCGCTCCCGCGTGCCCCATGCGCTTGCCGGGCGGCGCCGTACGCCCGCTGATGAAGGCCACGACAGGCTTGGTCATCTCCTTGCGGATGTATTCGGCGGCGATCTCCTCGTCGGAGCCGCCGATCTCCCCAACCATCACCACGGCCTTGGTTGCGGGGTCGGCTTCGAACATCTGGAGGATGTCCAGGAATCTCGTGCCGGGCAGTGGGTCGCCCCCGATTCCTACGGCGGTCGTCTGGCCCAGGCCGGCGCGGGTGAGCTCCCAGACGATCTCGTACGTCAGGGTGCCCGATCGGCTGACCATGCCTACGGGGCCGGGGGTGAAGATGTGTCCGGGCATGATGCCCAGCTTGGCCTCGCCGGGGGTGATGATTCCGGCGCAGTTGCCACCGAGCAGCCGCGTGCGGCCGTTGGCCTTCAGCCGGTTCACGGCACGGACCATATCCTGCACCGGGATGCCCTCGGTGATGGCCACAACGAAGGGAAGGCCCGCGTCCTCGCACTCGAGGATGGAGTCGGCCGCGAAGGGGGGCGGCACGAAGATCAGCCCGGCGTTGGCTCCAGTCCTCTCCACGGCCTCCCGCACGGTGTCGAAAACGGGCACGCCTAGATGCTCTGTGCCGCCCTTGCCGGGCGTCACCCCGGCGACGACCTGGGTGCCGTAGGAGATCATCTGGCTGGTGTGGAACGCGCCCTCGCGGCCCGTCATGCCGCACACGACAACCTTAGTGTTCTTGTCAACGAGAATGGACATCGGTCTTGCATCCGTTCGCGCCCCGAGGACGCGGAGTTTGCACCATCCTACCGCAGGAGAGGGCCGCGGCTGATTCTCCATGGGGAATCTCCTTCAGCAGGGGACATTTCCTGCGCGGGTGAGGTATCCTCCCCCTATTGGTCCGAGAGGACCGTCGTCGAACCGCCGGCGCGCGTCGGTGGACGGGGGAACCGAACTCTGGGGTGAATGGGGCGCCGGCCCCTAGGGTAGCTCTTGGCCCGAACCCGTCAGCTAACCCCGTAGATGAAGCGGGAGTCGATACGTTGCCATCATCTCGCCGGTTCAGCCGGCTTGGGTGGGCATCGCCATCGACCCAACGCCAGTAAGGTTGCGGGTGCGGAGCCAGGTCGATGGCGACCGAACTTCCCCCGCAGCGGCGAGCACCTCCTGTTGGGGGCCCCGCCCTACGGCGGGGCCCCAACTTCCCAGCTCCAGTGCGCTACCCCGAGGGACGTTCTGTCAAACTGGTGCCCATGAGCCAAGGTGCCAAAGGCGTGCGGTTCGCCGAGTTGTTCCGCGAGTCGAACGAGACGCGGGTCAGCGTCGTGCTGGACCTGGACGGCGGAACGAAGCAGGACATCACCACCGGCATCGGCTTCCTCGACCACATGCTCACCCTGATGGCTTTCCACGGGTGTCTCGACGTGGGCATCGAGGCCGAGGGCGACCTGCACGTGGACGACCATCACACCGCCGAGGACGTCGGCATCGTGCTGGGCCGTGCCGTTCGCGAGGCTCTGGCGGAGTCGGAGCCGGTCGAGAGGTTCGGCGACGCGGCCGTGCCGATGGACGAGGCCCTGGTTCTTGCCGCGCTCGACTTCAGTGGCCGCGGCATGCTGTTCTTCGACCACGAGTTTCGGCGCGAAAGGCTGGGGGAGCTGTCCACCGAATGCATCCGCGAGTTCCTGCGGGCCTTCGCCGCGCACGCAGGGATGACGCTCCACATCCGCGTGCTGGCCGGCGCCAACGACCACCACATCGCGGAGGCGATCTTCAAGGCTGTCGGGCTGGCGATGCACCGCGCGACGCGCAGAAAGGACCGGCCGGGTTCGACGTCCACGAAGGGGACCATCGATTGATCGTCGTTCTGGACTACGGCATGGGCAACTTGCCCAACGTGGTGCGCGCGGTACGGCACCTGGGATTCGACTGCCGGATCGCCACCGATCTGGCGGGCGCGAGCAAGACGATCCTGCCCGGCGTGGGTGCCTTCGGCGCGGCCATGCGGCGCCTGGAGCCCCTCCGCGCCGAGCTCGAGCGGTTCGTGGAGAGAGGGAGGCCGCTGCTCGGCATCTGCCTCGGCCAGCAGCTCCTCTTCGAGCGGAGCGAGGAGCTCGGGGAGCACGCCGGCTTGGGCTTTCTGCGCGGCACGGTGCGCTACCTCCCCAAGCTCCCGGGCCTCAAGGTTCCCCACATGGGCTGGAACGAGATTCGCTTCCTGAAGGACACCCCGATGGCGAGCGGCTTCCCCCAAGGCGGACAAGTCTACTTCGTCCACTCGCTGTACACGGACTGCGCCGACGCGGAGGACGTCGCGGCCGAGAGCGAGCACGGAGTGCGCTTCGCCGCCGCAGTCTGCAGAGGGAACCTGTGGGGCATGCAGTTCCATCCCGAAAAGAGCGGATCCGTCGGCTTGGGACTTCTTCGGAGGTTCTTGGAATGGTGATCTTGCCGGCGATCGACCTCCTGGAGGGTCGCTGCGTCCGGCTCCGGCAGGGCGACTACGCGCAACGGACCGAGTACGGGGATGACCCTTTGGCCGTGGCGATGGCGTACCGAGAGGCAGGCGCGACTTGGGTGCACGTCGTGGATCTGGACGGCGCAAGGTCCGGGTCGCCGAGCCCGCGCCACCTCCGGATCGTGGCCGAGATCGCACGGGATTCGGGCCTGAGCGTGCAGTTCGGCGGGGGGATCAAGTCGCGTGCGGCGGCGGAGGATGCCCTCGGCGTGGGCGTGCGGAGGTTCGTGATCGGGTCTGCGCTCGTTCGAGATCCGGACCTCGCGGCATGGTGCTTCGGTCGTTACCCGGAGCAAACCGTGGCGGGAATCGACTGCAAGGGCGGGCTCGTGGCGACCCACGGGTGGACCCAAGACTCCGGTCGAACGGCCGAGGACCTCGCGCGGAGCGCAGCCGCCATGGGGGCGAGAAGGCTCGTCGTGACGGACATCGCCACGGACGGAATGCTGGTCGGCCCCAATCTGGACCTGCTTCTGAGGGTCCACCGGGCGGCCGGGCTGCCCGTCATCGCCAGCGGCGGGGTGTCCGGCCTCCAGGACCTGCGAGCGCTGTCGGCCTTGGACAGCGCCGTGGAGGGTGTGATCGTCGGAAAGGCGCTGTACGAGGGCCGCTTCATGCTGGCGGAAGCCCTAGCGGCCTTGGGGATGGTCTAGAATGGATGGGATGGAGCCAGAGATCGTCGCCCTTTTCATTCCGGTACTGGCTCTGATGATCCCGATCGTCGCGATCTGGACCAAGCACCGCCAGACGATCGAACGCATGCGGCTCGACGCCAAGAACCAGAAACGCGCGGAATTGGAGGAGGTCGAGAAACTGCGCTCGGAGGTCAAGGAACTGAAGGAGATCGTCTTCCAGCAGACTCTCGCGCTCGACAGCTTCCTCTCCGAACAGCGCCGCATCGGGGCCGGAGCGTCGGGCGGCGTGGAAACGGAGGTGCAGCAGCGTCTGAGCGTCAACCACGAATCTCGCGAGTGATTCCCTGAACCCGTCGCGTCGTGGCAGCGACGCCGGATGGGCGGGCAGGGCGACAGGGCCGTTCCCGGTTCCGGGAAAGGCCCAGACGGGTTGAACTGCCCGTCCCTTTCGGATATACTAGCTAGTCGCGTCTAACGTGCCCGGAGGCCTGATGAGAGTCATTCAGCCCGCCTCGAAGCGTATCGGTCGTTACCTCGAGGCTCCGAACCTAATCGAACTCCAACTCAACAGCTATCAGTGGTTCCTCGAAGAGGGTCTGCCAGAACTCTTCCGCACCTTCAGCCCGATCTGGGACTTCACCGGCACCAACTACATCGAACTGGTCTCCTTCACCATCGGTGAGCCGAAGTACTCGATCCAAGAGTGCCGGGACCGCGACATGACGTTCGAGGCGCCCATCCGCGCCATCGTTCGCTTCGGAGGCAAGGACCGCGAGCAGATCGAGTCCGAGGTCTACCTCGGCGATCTGCCGTTGATGACGGACAGGGGCACGTTCATCATCAACGGCCGCGAGAGAGTCATCGTGAGCCAGCTGAGCCGATCGCCCGGCCTCTACTTCGAGGAGGGCGTCGACAGCTCCATGCAGGTCGTCTTCTCCGCCAGGATCATCCCGAACGAGGGTCCATGGCTGGAGGTGGAGTCGGACTCGGCCGGCGTCGTGCGGACCCAGATCAGCCAGACCAAGAAGCTCCCGCTCACCCAGCTCATCAAGGCGCTCAGCGCCTTCGAGAAGGGGCGCGCCAAATACCCGATGGTCCTCGGTGAGGCCCTCCACCGACGAGTGGCCGAGACCGTCGCGGACGAAGAGACCGGAGAGGTGATCCTGGAGGCCGGCACGTTCCTCGATAGGGCGCTGCTCGACAGCCTGCCGGAGGAGCTGAGGAAGAGAAGGGTCCTGATCGACACGCCGCTGGCAACGAACGACGACCTTCTCATGACCTTCGGCAAGCCGGAGGTCGTGGAGAACCCCACCCACAGCCTCTTGGTGGGCAAGCGGGTTCTCGAGGAAATCCGCGACCCCAAAGGCGAGCTCGTCATTCGGCGGCTGGAGCGCATTGAGGCCGAAACCGCGCGGAAGATCGAATCGCTCGGGCTCGAAAGGATCGAGGTGCTCAGCGTCAACCGCCTCGTGGAGGAGACGCTGGCCCAGGATCCCACCACGAACTGGCGCGAGGCGCTGGTCGACATCTACCGCCGAATGAGGCCGGGTGAGGCCGCGACCGAGGATGCCGCCAAGCAGCTGATCTACGGTCAGTTCTTCGACCTGCGGCGGTACGACCTCGGCAAGGTCGGTCGCCGGTTCCTGAACCAGCGGCTGAAGATCGATATCCCCATCGACGTCCGGAACCTCACCGCCGACGACCTGGCTGGCATCCTGGACGCGATGCTGCCGTACCACGAGCGGCAAGCCGAGCGCGACGACATCGACGACCTGAAGAACAAGCGGGTGCGCTCCGTGGGCGAGCTGCTCGCCGCGCAGCTCCGGCTGGGCTTCGTGCGGATGGAGAAGGTCGCCCGGGAGAGGATGACCAGCACCGATCAGGAGAACCTCCTGCCCGGCATCATCCTGAGCGTCAAGCCGATCAGCACGGCCATCAAGAGCTTCTTCAGCAGCAACCAGCTCAGCACGTTCATGGATCAGACGAACCCGCTGAGCGAGCTGACGAACAAGAGGCGCCTCTCGAGCCTGGGGCCGGGCGGGTTGCAGCGCAACAGCGCCAAGCTGGAGGTGCGCGACGTCCACCGGTCGCACTACGGCCGCATCTGCCCGATCGAGACGCCCGAGGGTCCGAACATCGGCCTGATCTCGCAGCTGACCACGCACGCCCGGATCGACGAGTACGGCTTCATCATGACGCCCTACCGCAAGGTGGAGAACGGGCGCGTGCTTGACGACATCGTCTACCTGACGGCGCAGGAGGAGAACGGCGTTCTGGTCGCTCCCGCCGACACGCGGACGGACGAGAACGGGATGATCGTCGCGGAGCGGTTGCAGGTGCGGTGCGCCGGAGGCGAGTACCAGAACGCGGCCTACCCCGTCGTTCCGCGGAACCGCGTGCAGTACATGGACGTCTCTCCCGTCCAGATCGTCTCCGTCGCGACGGCCCTCATCCCGTTCTTGGAGAACGACGACGCGAACCGCGCGCTGATGGGCGCCAACATGCAGCGCCAGGCGGTGCCTCTGCTCCGCTCGGAGAGGCCCCTGGTCGGCACCGGATGGGAGCGCAAGGCCGCCGTGGACTCAGGCGCCGCCGTCATCGCGGAGCGCGACGGAACGGTCGAGTGGGTGACGGCGACGGAGATCCGGGTGCGGGCCTCCGACGGTACGGTCGACGTCTACCCGCTCATGCACATGGTGCAGAGCAACAAGTCGACCTGCTTCACCCAGCGGCCCGTCGTGGAGCTCGGTCAGAAGGTGCTCAAGGGAGACCCCTTGGCGGACGGCGCCTGCGTCGACGGAGGCGAGCTCGCCCTCGGCAAGAACGTGCTGGTCGCCTTCATGCCTTGGGGCGGCTACAACTACGAGGACGCGATCCTGATCAGCGAGCGCCTGGTCAAGGACGACGTGTACACCTCGATCCACATCGAGCGCCACGAGACCGAGGCTGTCGACACGAAGCTCGGTCCGGAGGAGATCACGCGCGACATTCCCAACGCCGGCGAGGACGCGCTCAGGAACCTCGACGAGAACGGCATCATCCGGATCGGCGCGGAGGTTCGGCCGGATGAGATCCTGGTGGGGAAGGTCGCTCCGAAGGGCCAGGTCGAGATGACGGCCGAGGAGCGGCTGATCATCGCGATCTTCGGCAAGAAGGCCGAGGAGACCAGGGACGTCTCGCTGAAGTTGCCGCACGGCGAGCGTGGCGTGGTCGTCGACGTCAAGGTCTACAGCCGCTTCAAGTACAAGTGCCAGTCCTGCGGCCGAGAGTACAAGGAGTCGAAGAAGCGCGAGCGCCTGGAGTGCGACGTCTGCGACGGCAACCTCCTGCAGCTCCCCGGCGACGAGCTCCCGGCCGGCACCAACATGACGGTGCAGGTGTACATCGCCCAGAAGCGCAAGCTGATGGTCGGCGACAAGATGGCCGGTCGCCACGGGAACAAGGGCGTCATCTCCAAGGTGCTTCCGGTGGAGGACATGCCGTACCTGCCGGACGGAACGCCGGTGGACATCGTGCTGAACCCGCTCGGGGTGCCCAGCCGCATGAACATCGGGCAGATTCTGGAGACGCACCTTGGGTACGCCGGCTACCGGCTGGGCGCGCGCTACCACTGTCCGGCGTTCGAGGGCGCGACGGAGACCGAGGTGCTCTCGGAGATCGCCCGCGCCGCCGAGGCCATGCGCAAGCAGGTCTTGGGAGCCTACGTGACGAGGGAGCTCGGACTCGATCCCGGATTCCGGCCGGACGACACCTTGGAAGCGATGCTGGGCAAGACGGAGGCGGCGATCCGGCAGCTCTCCGAGTTGGATCTCGAGCGGCTCTCCGCGGCCGTCGCCGGTCCGCCGGTCCTCAGCGTCGGCCAGCTTCTGGAGGCGGACCAGCACACCGTTGGCGCGGAGCCTCTGTTGCCCTCGGACCAGCCGGCGAACGCCCCGGACGAGATCTACGCAGGCATTCTGGAGAGAATCCGCAAGAACGCCTTCGATAGGGCTGGCATCGACCCGGCCTCTGCGAAGTCCTGGATCCACGATGGCCTGACCGGGGATCGGCTCCCGAACCCGATCACGGTCGGCATGATCTACATGCTCAAGCTGGAGCACCTCGCCGAGGAGAAGATCCACGCCCGCAGCATCGGCCCGTACTCGCTCGTCACGCAGCAGCCGTTGGGAGGCAAGGCCCAGTTCGGCGGCCAGAGGTTCGGCGAGATGGAGGTCTGGGCGCTCGAGGCGTACGGGGCCGCCTACACGCTTCAGGAGCTCCTGACGATCAAGTCCGACGACGTCAACGGACGGGTCAAGGCCTACGAGGCGATCGTGAAGGGCCAGAGCTTGGCCGAGCCCGGCATTCCCGAATCGTTCAAGATCCTCGTCAACGAGCTCCGCTCGCTGTGCCTCAAGGTCACTCCGCTCAAGGGGGCCAAGGAGGTCGACTTGCAGGAGATCGAGGAGCTTGGCCCGGGCGAAGGCAAGCTGGCCAGGTCCGTCGGGCTCTATGACCACTGAGATGAGTTCTGTCATCGGGGCGCCCGGGGGTCGGGCGCCCGACACACGGGGGGCCTCCTCGCGGGGTCCCGGCGGAGGGTCGGGGGTCGCGGTCGCGCCCTTCGACCGCTCGCGTTGCATCGGCGTGGCCCGTGGTATGGGCCGCCGTTCCTAGTCGCTCCTGGAAACCCGAAGAACCTATGTCCAATTCGAACACTTTCGACAGCATCAGGATCGGCATCGCCAGCCCGGAGGACATCCTTCGGTGGACCCAACGCCCGGGGATGACGGGCGACCCCGAGCAGGACCGCCTGTTCGATGCGGAGGTGAAGAAGCCCGAAACGATCAACTATCGCACCTTCAAACCGGAGAGGGACGGCCTGTTCTGCGAGCGGATCTTCGGCCCGGTCAAGGACTGGGAGTGCGCCTGCGGCCGCTACAAGAAGATCAAGTACAAGGGCATGGTCTGCGAGCGGTGTGGCGTCGAGGTCACCCGGTCCAAGGTGCGGCGCGAGCGGATGGGCTACATCCGGCTCGCGGCCCCCGTGAGCCACATCTGGTATCTGAAGAACGTCCCATCTCCCATCAGCCTGCTCTTGGACATCTCTCCGAGGCTTTTGGAGAAGGTGGTCTACTTCTCCTCGTTCATCGTGATCGATCTCAATTCCGAGCGGATCGCCGACCTGCAACCGCGGATCCGCGAGGCGGTGGAGAAGGAGAAGGCCCGCATCCAGGCGGACATCAAGCGGCTGGAGGAGGAGGCCCTGCGCAGGTTCGCCAAGGAGCTGGACGAGAACCAGGACGACTACGACGAGCAGTACTGCCGCGAGCGGACGAAGGCCATCAACGACCGGATCCGCGCGGAGTACCGGGACGCCGACGACCGCCTCAAGGATCTGGACGTCGCGGTCGAGGTGCTCGGACGCCTTCAGAAGAACGAGCTGATCGACGAGGACAAGTACCGTGCGGTCGTTCGCATGCTCGACGCCGTCGGCCAGCAGTTCGGCGAGGACCTGAGACCCCTGGTGCGCGCGGGCATCGGAGCCGAGGCGATCAAGGAGCTTCTGGTCAGGATCGATCTGGAGAAGCTGTCCCGGGAGCTCCGCATCGAGATCCGCTCCACGTCGAGCCAGCGCCGAACCCGCGCCATCAAGCGGCTTGAGATCGTCGAGGCGCTCCGAGCCTCCCGCAGCCGCCCGGAGTGGATGGTTCTCGACGTCATCCCCGTGATCAGCCCCGAGCTTCGACCGATGGTCCAGCTGGACGGCGGCCGGTTCGCCACGTCCGATCTCAACGACCTGTACCGGCGCATCATCAACCGGAACAACCGGCTTAAGAAGATCATGGAGATCCATGCGCCGGAGTCGATCATCAACCACGAGAAGCGCCTCCTCCAAGAGGCTGTCGACGCGCTGATCGACAACGGACGCCGCAGCCGGCCCGTGGTCGGTTCCAACTCCCGGCCCCTGAAGTCGCTCAGCGACATGCTCAAGGGCAAGGAGGGCCGCTTCCGAAAGAACCTGCTCGGTAAGCGAGTCGACTACTCCGGCCGGTCCGTCATCGTCGTCGGACCGCACCTGAAGCTGCACCAGTGCGGCCTGCCCAAGGAGATGGCCTTGGAGCTGTTCAAGCCGTTCGTGATGAAGGTGCTCACGGACTCCAAGGCCACGACGAACATCAAGACCGCCAAACGGATGGTGGAGCGGATGCACCCGGCCGTCTGGGACGCGCTGGAGCAGGTGATCCGCGAGCATCCCGTCCTGCTGAACCGAGCCCCCACGCTCCACCGGTTGGGCATCCAGGCGTTCGAGCCGATCTTGGTGGATGGCAAGGCGATCCAGGTGCATCCTCTCGTCTGCCACGCCTACAACGCCGACTTCGACGGCGACCAGATGGCGGTCCATGTGCCCCTCAGCACCGAGGCCCAGGCCGAAGCCCGCGTGCTGATGCTGAGCACCCAGAACCTCTTCTCGCCCGCCGACGGGCGACCGACCGTCTCGCCGATCCAGGACATCGTGCTGGGCGGTTACGCGCTCACCTTCGTCAGCAACGAGGGTCGGCGGCGCTTGGAGGAGGCGGAGCGCCTCCACAAGGAAGATCCCGAACACAACCCGCCGCCCCGGGTCTACGCGGGCCTCGAGGAGGTTCTCTTCCTCTTGGATTCGCCCATCGTCGCGGAGCGCCTGCCGCTCAACGATCCCGTCAAGGTCAGGATCCGCCGACCGAAGTTCCGCCCAGACTCGGAGGTCGACTATCGGGATCCGGATACGGGGATCGAGTACCGGTACGAGACGATCGCCACGGGAACCGAGGAGGAGCGGCGTGAGCTCGTCCCGCTGGAGCAGGAGTTCGAGACCGTCGTGGTGACGGCTACCCCCGGCCAGCTCATCTTCAACGACATCCTCCCCTACCCGCTGAAGTTCAGCGACGAGTTCTTGGGCTACGTCCTGAGCAAGAAGGCGATGCAGGAGGTGATCGTCCAGTGCCACAAGCGGGTCGGCATCGCCCGGACGATCAAGCTCCTGGACGACCTCAAGGAGCTGGGCTTCCGCTGGGCGACCAAGTACGGACTGACAGTCGCCATCACCGACATGGATCCTCCGGCCCGCCGCGAGGAGCTGCTGCGGAAGGCGGAGGAGGACTCCAACCGGTACATGACCGCCTACCGCACCGGCCGGACGAGCTACAAGGAGATGACCGACCACATGCGCAAGCTGTGGAGCGACACTACGGAGGAGGTCGGCCGGGAGATCGTCAAGAGTCTCCACCAGTTCAACCCGCTGTTCATCATCACCGATTCCGGTGCCCGAGGCAACATCAAGCAGCTGACCCAGCTGGCGGGCATGCGCGGCCTGATGCTGAACCAGTTCAACGAGATCATCTACGAGCTGCCGATCAAGAACTCGTTCCACCGCGGTCTGTCGATGCTCGAGTTCTTTGTCACCACGCACGGCGCCCGAAAGGGCTTGGCGGACACCGCTCTGCGAACGGCGGACGCCGGCTACCTCACGCGCCGCTTGGTGGACGTGGCCCAGGACGTGATCGTCCGGGCCGAGGACTGCGGCACGACCGAAGGGGTGGCTGTCCACCGGGTGATCAACGAAGGTGACACGATCGAGCCGATCGGCGATCGGGTCTTCGGACGGGTGTCCCTCTCCACGATCACCAACCCGGACACGGGCGCTGTGATCTTCGGCTACGGCGACGTCATCACGCGGGAACAGGCGGCCGAGCTGACGCGCATCGAGGACGCCTTCCACAAGCGCTACTCGGTCGCCGACGACGCCGAGAAGCAGGAGCTCTCCGAGCGCTACCTGGCCTGCGGCTTCGGCCAGACGGAGCACGGCCTCCTCACCGTGACCGTTCGCAGCCCGCTCACCTGCGAGCTTGAACTGGGCATCTGCTCTCACTGCTACGGCGTGGACCTGTCGACCAACAAGCTGGTGGAAGTCGGCGTGGCTGTGGGAATCATCGCCGCTCAGTCGATCGGCGAGCCCGGAACCCAGCTCACGATGCGCACGTTCCACACGGGAGGCACCGCGTCGGGCAGGCAGCTCGCCGGTACCAGCCAGTACAAGACCGGTCGCTTCATCCGCCAGTTCATGGAGGACTTCCAGTCGGCCGCCGCCGGCGAGGGTGAGGACTTCGATGCCGGCAAGATGCTGGAGTGGCAGGAGAGGGTCGTCCGCGGACTCTACACGAAGGACGTTCTGAACGTCGAGACCGAGGAGCCCGCCAAGACCAAGAAGAAGACCGACCGGCAGACCAAGGCGGAGGCCAAGCTGGCCGAGAAGGCCGAAGCGGAGTCCAGGAAGCGCTGGGAGCAGGCCCGGAAGACCTTCTTCTACGCCTGGACCGGCGAGTCCTCCGGCATCGTCCGCGTCGAGGAGATCTTCGAGGCCAGGCGGCAGCCGCGCGGCAAGGCGATCATCTGTCCAATCACCGGCATCGTCCGCAGCATCACCGATTCGCCTTACGGCCGTTGGGTGGTGATCGAGGGAACCCTGCCGGTCGACACGCCACCGAGCAAGGACGCCTTCATCGCGGAGAACCAGGAGTGGCCCGTGGAGCCTGGGACGGATCCTCAGCTCGATCGTCTGGTCGGCCAGAAGCTCACGGCCGCCAACCTCTCCGTGATCCGAAGGCACCCCGAAATCAAGTCGGTCAGGGTCAACTATGCCATCAACGTTCCCCCCTACGGCGAACTGCCGATCCGGGAGGGGCGGCGCGTCGTCAAGGGCGACCCGCTCACCTACGGTCCGCTGGATCCGCACGAGGTGCTGGAGCTGGCGGGCGCCGAAGAGGTCTACAACTACTTCATTCAGAACCTGCAGGGCGTGTACAAGGCCCAGGGCGTGGACATCAACGACAAGCACATCGAGGTGATCATCCGCCAGATGCTGCGCAAGCGTCAGGTCCGCGATCCTGGCGACACCGCCTTCCTGCCGGGCCAGATCGTGGATCGCTTCGCCCTCCAGCGGGAGAACCAGAAGCTTCGGCTCCTCAACGAGAAGGGTGAGAAGCTGCGCTACAAGGATCCCGAGACCGGCGAGGAGATCGAGCGCGAGTTCCGGGAGGCGACGGCGCAGTGGGTCCTGCTGGGGATCTCGGACGCCTCGTTGGCGACCGACAGCTTCCTGTCGGCGGCGTCGTTCCAGAAGACGACCAAGGTGTTGACGGACGCTGCGGTCCGGGGCAAGCTCGATCCTCTGACCGGCTTGAAGGAGAACGTCATCATCGGCCGCCTGATCCCCAGCGGAACGGGGGTGCAGCGCTACCGCGAGGTGGAGCCGATGGTCGGTCGCGGGCCGGAGTGGACGGAGCAGTCGCTCGTGGAGCTGGCCAGGAAACACGAGGAGCTCGAGGAGGTCGACACCAAGCCGTTGGTGGGCTCGATCAAGGATATGGCTGACGAGGAGGCGAGGTCCGAACGGGCGGAACAGCCCCCGGCTGACGACCTGCCGGAACTCGATTGATGCGCCGGCGCGGGCGGCCGAAAGGCCGCCCGCGTCGTCTTAGCACAGCGCACAGGAACCGGGCTTAGTCCGCCCCGAGGTGCTTGGCCAGAAAGGCGAGTCCCTCCGAGAGCGCGGCAAAACTGGCCGGGTTGTCCGGCTTCACCTCGTGACCGATCCCTTCCAAGTAGCGGGCTTCGACCGTCAGGCCGAGCTTCCGGTACGCCTGCTCGAGGAGCCGGCTCTGGGAAGGCGGAACCAGCGGGTCTGCCAGCCCTTGGTAGATGAACAGAGGGGCCGACCGCTTGTCCACGAAATGGATGGGACTGGCATCCCGGATCTCAGCCGCGGCCTGCTTACGCGGCTTGCCCAACACCAGGGCGAACGCTGGATCGAGCGTCGGCGGAAAGTCGGGACTCGCGAGATCGGTCGGTCCGAAGAGGTCGAGCACCGCCCGCACGCGGCTCGACTGCTTGGGATAGAGGCTCGGCTTGGGATCCCGTGTGTCTCGGACGCCCAGGAAGATCGCCAAGTGCCCGCCTGCGCTCGCGCCCGCCGCTCCGATGCGCCGAGGGTCGATTTCGAAGTCCTTCGCCCGATGCCGGAGAAAGCGAACGGCCGTCTGCACGTCGTCGAGCATCGCGGGCCAATGGTGCTTGGGCGCAAGGCGATAGCTCACCGTGGCCGCCGCCATCCCGCGCTGCGCGATGGCCTTGCAAAGCTCCGCCATGTCCTGGCGCTTGCCCGCCATCCATGCGCCGCCGTGGATCACGACCACCGCCGGCCTCGCGGACTTCGGTTCGGTCGCCGGCAGATAGAGATCCATCCGCAGCGACTCGCCGGCGACCGACGCGTATTCGATGTCGCTGCGGACGGTGAACGCGGGGAAGGTGAGAAGGGCGATCAGGGACGACAGCATCATGGAGCTTCCTCGTTGAATCCGACGGCCCGATTCTACCGGCGCCCGCGCCTCCTGGCGCCTCAGAGTTCGGTCTTCGGCCTCACCTGGAGATCGGGAACGGGCAGCAGGGTCTCGTCCCGGCGGATCGGCATCGCGGGGTTTTGGGAGATCTCCTGCAGTCGGCGCTCGGTCTCCTGCACGTACTCCTTGAACCGGCGCTCGAACTCCGCCCGCATCTCCTCCATCTCGTCCAGCAGGCGCAGGATCAGTTCGACGCCGGCCAAGTTGACGCCCATCTCCTGCGTCAGCCGCTGGATCCTCCGCACGCGCTCGATGTCGGCCTCCGAGTACAGGCGGTTCTTGTCGCCGACGCGGGCCGGCACGCAGAGGCCCAGACGCTCGTATTGCCGAAGGGTCTGCGGGTGCACTCCGCACAGCTTCGCAGCGACGCCGATCATGTACACGGGTTGGTTGTGCGCTCTCATGCCGTCACCCTCCTGAGGTTCTCGAGCTGCTCGAGCAGGCGGCGCTCCTCGTCGGAGAGCCGCTTCGGCACGGTGATGCGCGCCTTGGCGAACAGGTGGCTGCGCTGGCCGCCCGGTCTGGAGATCCCTTGGTTCGCCAGGCGGAAGGTCTGGCCACTCTGCGTGCCCGGCGGAACCCTCATCGCCACTGTGCCGCGGAGCGTGGGAACCTTCACCTCTCCGCCGAGCGCCGCCACGGTGTAGGGAATGTCGACATCCACCTCGAGGTTGTCCCCGTTCCGACGGAACTTGGGATGCTCGGCTTCGCGGATCACGACGTAGAGGTCTCCCGCGCGGCCGTTCGACCCTACGACGCCCTTGCCCGGCACGCGGAGCTTTTTGCCCTCCGAGACGCCTGCCGGGATGGACACGTCGACCTTCTTGTTGGTGGGCATGGTCCCCTGGCCGCGGCACGTCGCGCATGGCGTGGCCGAGGTCTTGCCCACGCCGCCGCACTCGGGGCAGGGCTGGCCCATCCCGAACACCCCGCGGAGACGGCCGGAGCCTCGGCAAGTCGAGCAGGTCCGCATGGGACCGGACGAGACCCGCCCCGTTCCCCCACAGCTCTTGCAGGCGTCTTCCGTCTGGTAGGTCAAGGTGCGCTTGGTGCCGGAGTCGATCTCCTCGAGCGTCAGCAGGACCTCCTTGGACACGTCCCTCGGCGGAATGAAGCCCTGCGAGGCCTGCGCCGAGCGTCCGCCGCCGAAACCGCTGAAGATCTCCTCGAAGATCGTCTGGAAGTCGCCCGGAAAGTCCACGTCGGGCCGGGGGGCGCCGTTGCCGCCGGGCTGCCCGCCGAACTGCGACGCGTGCTCCCAATGCTCACCGAACTGATCGTACAGCTTGCGCTTCTCGGGGTCGCTGAGCACCTCGTAGGCCTCGCTGACCTCCTTGAACTTGGCCTCCGCGGCCTTGTCGTTCGGGTTCACGTCCGGGTGGTACTTCCGGGCAAGCCGGCGGTAGGCCGACTTGATCTCCTTCTCGTCGGCGTTGCGCGAAACCCCCAGAACAGCGTAGTAGTCTTTCGCCATCAGAGCCACCTGCGCTCAATTGCATGAGTATACAACACTCAAGTGTGCGCTTTCGTTCCTTCGTCCCTCGCCAGCCGGCAAAAGATCCGGTAAGGACGAGGGCGAGGCGACCGATACAGAGACTGGTGGAGTTCGCGAGTTTGGCGCTCAAGGTTTCACGGAGTGAGAACCTGCCGGTGCTGCCGCAGGCCGCGAGCGCCGTGCTGCGTCTGGCCGACGATCCCAACTCCTCGCCCAAGATGATGGAGCGCGCCATCGAGCGAGACCCCGCGATCACGGCGAAGATCCTCCGGGTGGCGAACTCCGCCTACTACGGCCTGAGCAACGTGGGAAGCATCGGTCGGGCGATCGGTGTGCTCGGCATGAACGCCGTGCGCTCGCTGGTCATCGGGGTCGTGTTCCAGCAGATCGCCTCCGGCAGGGAGCAGGCCCCGAGCTACTCGAAGCTGGAGTACTGGCGCCACAGCCTGGCGGTGGCCGTCGCGGCCCGAATCCTGGGCAAGCTCCGCCTGCCGGAAGCGGCGGAGGAGCTTTACGTGGCCGGCATGATGCACGACGTCGGCATGCTCGTTCTGGATCGGTTCTGCCCGGAGGAGTTCGACCGGGCGATCCAGTTTGCTCGCAGCCAGCACATACCGCTGCACATGGCGGAGAAGTTCGCCTTCGGTTTCGACCATTGCAGGGTGGGAGCCATGCTAGCTGAACGCTGGTCGCTTCCCAAGCTCGTGGCCAGGGCGGTCGAGTTCCATCACAGTCCCAAAGCGGATGCCGAAAGCCAGCGAGCGACGGCCATCGTGAGTCTCGCCGACCACTTGGCGCACCGGGTCGGACTCACGAACAACGTCCCCCTGCCCAAGCTGCCCGACTGGACGGAGGCGCGAGAGATCGTCGGCGTCTCGGAAGAGCAGCTGGAGGTGATCCAACAGGTTGTCGTGCAGGAGGTCATTCGGGCCCAGGAAGCCTTCAAGATCGCCTAGCGCAGGCCGCCTAGGCGAACGATCGGGCCCGCTCCTTGCGGAGCGGGCCCGATCCTCGTCTCAGGAAACGGCCGCTCAGCCTTCGCGCTCGGCGAGCATCTTCTGGTACTGCTTGACCAGCTCCTGCTGCTCGTTCGGAGGAAGCTCGTCGTAGTGCGAGAACTTCTGACGGAACCGGCCCCGGCCCTTGGTGATCGACCGCAGGTCCAGCGCGTACCGCATCATGGTGGCCATCGGCACCAGGGCTCGGACGCGGGTCTTGCCCGGCGCGATGGGATCCATTCCTTGCAGGCGCCCGCGCCGTCCGTTCAGGTCGCCGACCACGTCGCCGACGCACTCGTCCGGAACGTCGACCTCCAGCTCCAAGATCGGCTCGAGGATCACCGGGCTGCACTTCTCCGCGGCGTTCTTGAAGGCGAGCGAGCCCGCGATCTTGAACGCCATCTCGCTCGAGTCCACCTCGTGGTAGCTGCCGTCGTACACGGTCGCCTTCACGTCCACCACCGGGTAGCCGGCCAGGAAGCCCTGTTCCATGGTCTCCCGGATGCCCTTCTCCACGGCAGGAATGAAGTTCTTTGGGATCGCTCCGCCGACCACCTCGTTGCCGAACTCGAAGCCGGAACCGCGGGGAAGGGGCTCGAGGCGGATCCAGCAGTCGCCGAACTGGCCCTTGCCTCCCGTCTGCCGCTTGTGCCGTCCCTGCGCCTGTGCCTTGGCTCGGATCGTCTCCCGATAGGGCACCTTCGCGTCCTCGATCGTCACGTTGACCCCGAACCGGGTCCTCAGCTTGTCGATCACGTTCTCGAGGTGGATGTCGCCCATCCCCTCCAGAATCTCCTGGTGCAGCGCGGCGTCCCGAACGTAGCGCAGGGTGGGATCCTCCTCCAGCAGCTTGCCCAAAGCCGGACCCAGCTTGTCCTCGTCCGTCTTCGCGACCGGTCGGATGGCGATCCGGTAGATCGGCTCGGGGAACTGCACCGGCGGCAGCACGATCTTGGACTTCGGCGCAGCCAGCGTGTCGCCGGTCTTGGTGTTCTGGAGCTTGGCCGCTGCGCAGATGTCGCCCGCGGAGACGGCCGCCGCCGGCTCTTGGTGCTTGCCCCGGACGAAGTACAGGTTGTGCACCCTCTCGTCGTGCTCCTGCGTCGTGTTGTCCACGTGATCGTCGACCTTGAGCGTGCCGGAGAAGATTCGGATGTAGTTCACCTTCCCGACGTAGGGGTCGGCCGTGGACTTGAACACGAACGCGACGAGCGGAGCGTTCGGATCGGGCTCGAGCCTCTTGCCGTCGAACTCGTGCACCTTGTCGACCGGGCTGGGAAGGACGTTCACGATCTCGTCCAGGAGAAGGCCGCAGCCGACGCCCGACGCCGCGCTCCCGACGAGCACCGGTACGATGTGGCCCGACTGCACTCCGGCCCTGAGGCCCCGGTAGATCTCCTCAGGGGTCAGGTCCTCGCCGCCCAGATACTTCATCGCGAGATCGTCGTCGGCCTCCGCCGCCGCGTCGATCAGCTTCTCCCGAAGCGACGCGGCTTCGGCGGCGAGCTCCGCGGGAATCTCCTCCGCGTGCGCCTCGCGATCCTTCCCCTTGTAGGCCTTCATCGTCAGAACGTCGACGACGCCGGAGAACGCCGTCTGCTTGCCCAAGGGCAGGTGGAGGGGGACGATCCTCGTGCCGAAGCGGGCCCGGAGGGTGTTCAGGAGCCCCTCGTAGTCGGCGTTGTCGCGCTCGAGCTTGTTCACGAAGATAGCCCTGCCGAGACCGGCGGCGTCCGCCGCCTCCCAGGCGAGGTCGAAGCCGACATCCAAATCGGCCTTGGCCTCGGCGACGATGATCATCGACTCGACGACGCGAGCCACGCCGTGCAGGTCGCCGATGAAGTCCGGATAGCCTGGAACGTCGATCAGGTTGACCTTGCAGCCCTTCCAGTCGACCGGAAGCACGGACGCCGACAGGCTGATCTGTCTCTTGTTCTCGAGCGGGTCGAAGTCGCTGTGGGTCGTTCCCGCCTCCACGGAACCGACGCGCTCGATGGCTCCGGCGGTGTGGAGGAGGTGCTCGGCCAGCATCGTCTTTCCGGCACCACCGTGTCCGACAAGGGCGACGTTGCGGATTTTGTCAGGGGTAGCTTGCTTCAAAGTGGACTCCTCAGCCTTCGGCGGCACGGAAAGAACAGGCATCCCGCGCAGAAGCGGAGAGGCGCCGCCGGATCATTCGACACCGCTACTTTCCCACAAGCGGAGCCCCAACGTCAAGCTTGGTTCGAGGCCGCCTCTTAGGCCCGGAACAGGGCCTTCAGGATGAAAAGCATGTTGGCGGGCCGCTCCGCCAGGCGCCGCGTGAAGTAGGGGTACCATCGGTCCCCGAAAGGCACGTACACCCGCACGCGGTATCCCTCCGCCACCAGCGCCTCCTGCAGATCGCGGCGGATCCCGTACAGCATCTGGAATTCGAAAGAGTCCCGCGGAAGGCCGTTCCTCTCGGCGAACTCCTTCGCATGACGAATGATCCGCTCGTCGTGCGTCGCGATCGCGTGATAGATTCCGGACAGAAGC
>CALGMO010000093.1 GCA_937961665.1 uncultured Fimbriimonadaceae bacterium | reverse complement strand
CAGGTCCGCGATGGGATCGCTATGCATGGATGGACCTCCGTCGGGCTACCAGCTCGACTTCTTGACGCCGGGGAGAAGACCCTTGTGGGCCATCTCACGCAGACAGATGCGGCAGAGTCCGAAGAATCGGAAGTAGCCGCGGGGCCGGCCGCACATGCTGCACCGGTTGTAGGCGCGCACCTTGAACTTCGGCTTGCGCTTCTGCTTGACAATAAGACATTCTTTCGCCATACGTTCTCCCGCCGTTCCCGGGTCGGTTTGCGCCGTTGGCGCACTTCGCCCGTGGCCAGACTTTCGGAAACGCGGCGCGACGCGCCGCACGAAGCAGAAAGGATACCTCCGTTCCGCTCCGATTTCAAGCCCGGCGGGACGCCCCCGGCCCACCGATGGGCTATGCTAGCCGAGGGAATGCCGTTCGAACCGCTCCGCACCGACGAGAAGCTGGACCGGCCCGGCGACCGGCCGCCGGACATGGACACGCACATGATCGCCGGGTGCGCCGGCTTCGTGGCGGCGTCGCTGCTCACCTACTTCCTGGCCCTGTGGCCGCACCTCGTGTTCCACGAGGGCTATCGGCTGCAGACTCTGGCGACCGCCCTGGCGCTCGGCTTCCTGCCGGCTTGCGGGCTGGGCGCGTTCGCCGCGCGACGCTCCGGGCTGCCAGGCGCCTGCGGATTCCTGGGCGGCACCATGGCGTTCGCGGTGTTCCTGCACCTCCGGCTGGAGCAGTTCCTCGCCGCACGCGGATCCCGCGACTTGCCTCAGCCCGAGTACCCCGACTCGTTCCAATGGGTCGTTCCGCTCCTGGCGCTGGCGGCCGCGGCGCTGGTGGCCGCCGCGGCCCTGCCGAAATCCGAGAGGTCGTAGGGGCCACGGCCGCGAAACCCTCTGGAGATCGTGCGCAGCGAGCCGACAATCCTGCTGGGGGTTGATCCAGTTGGCATACGGTCGGATCACGCAGGAGTACCAGAAGCACAACGTGAACGGCGCCTCGCCGGTGCAGCTCATCATCATGCTTTACGACGGCGCGCTCCGGTTCATGGAGCAGGGCAAGCACGCCATGGCCCACGGCGATCTCCCGCGACAGAACCAGTGCCTGCAGAAGGCGCAGCGCATCATCGTGGAGCTGATGAGCACGCTCGACATGGAGCGCGGCGGAGAGATCGCCAAGAACCTGTTCGCCCTCTACGGGTACGTGCTGAACGAGCTGGTCGCCGCCAACGTCGAGGACCAGCCGGACCCGATCGACCGCTCCATCAAGGTCATCAGCGAGCTTCGGGACGGCTGGGCGCAGATCGAACGCCAGCAGAAGCCCGCCCCGCCAGCGGAGCCGCTGCAGACGGCCGCCTGAGCGCCATGCCGAGCCCCTGCCAGCGCCTCCTGATGCTCACTCTCGCCCTCGAGGACTCCCTGCGGAGGGAGAGCTGGAACGAGGCCGACTCCATCCTCGTGCAGCGCGCCAAGGTGCTCGACCGCCTCTCCGCGGCCGGGCTTACCGAGGCGGACGTGCCGACGCTGGAGCGCCTCCGGGAGGCCGAATCGCGCATCCTCAGGTTCCTCGAGGAGTCCAAGGCGGCGGTCTCGGGCTCGCTCCGCTCAAGGCTCCAAAGCCGCAGGGCCGCCGCCGCCTACTCCGCCTCGGCCGCGGGAGCCGTGTCCCTGGACCGCGCCGGATGACGCTCCTTTTTGGTTCGCGGAGCCTCTCCGCGTTATAATGCGGGTGGTGAAGCTGCTCATCTGCATCGTCCACAACCGCGACAAGGGCAAGATCGTCGACGAGCTGGTTCGGGCCGGGTTCAAGTTCACGATCATCGGCTCCACGGGCGGCTTTCTGCGCGAGGGGAACACGACGTTCCTCATCGGCGTGGAGGAGGACGAGCTGCCCGCGGTCCTGAAGCTGATCTCGCAGAACTGCAAGACGAGGGAGCAGCTGGTCAACGTGACCCCCATCGAGGCGGCGCCGCCGGGAGCGTTCATCCCTAGCCCCGTCAAGGTGCCTGTTGGAGGGGCCGTGGTGTTCGTGCTGGATGTCGCCCGCTTTGAGCGCTACTGATCTCGGCCGGCTGGCGGGCCTCGATCGGGCGGTTCGCGCCGTGCGCGCGCTGGCGTCCGGCCGATCGACCGCCCAGTCCGTCCTGATCTACGGCGGACCTGCGACGGGCAAGACCACCCTGGCCCGGTGGCTCGCCGCCGCGTGGCTCTGCACCGGCGCGGAGCGGCCTTGCGGCTCCTGTCCCGCGTGCCGCGCGCTGGCCTCCGGCGGCAATCCGGACTTCCTGCTTCTGGAGCCCAAGGGAGCGGGGGGTCTGATCCGGCTGGCGGCCATCTGTCCGACCACCCCGCCGGACGAGGCGTACCCCTTGGCGCTGCGCGACTTCTTCCGGCTGAGCCCGCTCGTGTCGTCGTGCAAGGTGGCGGTGATCGAACAGGCCGAGCGCCTGTCGCCCGACGCCGCCAACGCGCTGCTGAAGATGCTCGAGGAGCCCCAGCCCAGCCAGCGGGTCATCCTCACCGCCCGAGAGATCGGCTGGGTGCTCCCCACGGTCGTGAGCCGGTGCGTGGGCGTCGCCTGCGAGGCGCGCAGGCCCTCCGACGACGCCGTGGACGCCCTCTTCGGACCGTTCGCCCAGCCCGAAAGGAGGGCGTCGCACGAGGAGCTGTTCGCCCAGCTCGCGGAGTGGGTGGCCCGGCTTCCCTCCCGCCACCCGTCCGAGGCCCTGGTCGCCTCGGACGAACTCCAGGATTTCGCCGAGAGGCTGCAGAAGGCCGAAGGACTGAATCCGCGCCAAGCTCGGGCGGAGGTTCTTCGGATGGCGGCGGAGGGACTTCGCAGGCGGGACGGCTACGATCCGCAGGCGGTGGAGGCGTTCGCGGAGGCCCATCGGAGGGTGCTGGGCAACGTGCAGGCTGGGTTGGCCTTCGACAGCCTGATGGCCCGCGTGCTGAGCCGTCTCGGCCGAGCGGCCCACGGCCGCCCGGCCGGGAACTCGGGGTGACCCATGGGGCGTACCTAGCTGCAGAGGATACGGTCGGATGTCGTTTGCGGTCGCGCGGGACGGGAATGTGGCCAGAACGCTGGATCGGGAGCACTTCGAGAGGCTCCTGAAGGAGTCGTACCGCCAGGCGTACGCGCTGGCCTATCGCCTCACCGGCAACCAGTCGGACGCAGAGGATCTGCTCCAGGACGCCACCATCCGCGCCTACCGGTTCTTCCACCAATACGATCCGGAGCTTCCGTTCGGCAAGTGGCTCGCGAAGATCCTCTGCAACGCGAACGTGGACCGGATCCGGCGCAGGGGGAGGCTCCGCACCACCAGCCTCGACCAGCCCACGCAGCCCGGAGGCCCAGTTCTCGAGATCGCCGACTGGGAGGCGCTGCCGGACCGGGCCATGGTGCAGGAGTCGGTCAGCGACCCGCTCCAAGAGGGCCTGGCGGCGGTTCGTCCGGAGTTCCGCACTGCGGTCGTCCTGGCGGACATCGAGGGAATGGAGTACGAGGAGATCGCCCAGACGATGGGCACCTCGGTCGGCACGGTTCGCTCGCGGATCCATCGCGGCCGCAAGCAGCTGCGCCGATACTTGTTGGAGAAGTTTCCCGATTTCGTGGCGAGGATGGTCGATGAACTGTAGGAACGCTCAGGCCAAGCTGTCCGCCCTCTTGGACGGAGAACTCCCGGGCCGCGAGGCGCTGCTGGTCCGGGAGCACCTAGGCCGTTGCGCTCGCTGCGGCGAGGAGTGGCGAGCCCTCCGAGGCCTGAAGCTCGCCCTGGGCCAGCTACCGGACGCGGTGCCGCCGGAGGGTCTGGAGGAGCGGCTCCTGGCGGCGGTGCGCAGGGAGAGGGAGGTCACCCGGCCGATCCGGCTGTGGCTTCCGGTCGCAGCCGCGGCCGCGGCGGCCTGCGCGACCTTGGTTCTCCTGAACCTGCGTGCGGACGAGCCGGCCGTGGCCTCGAGGCCCCTGCCTCCCGTCCCGGCGAGCTTCGAGGTGGATCGCGATCAGGCGTATGTGGCCGCTTCCGACCCGTTCGGCCCGGGTCCCGTGGTTCTGGCGGCGGGTTATGGTCGCCGTTAGGCGCATCGCTCTCCTGGCCGCCGCGTGCCTGGCAGCCCTGTCCCACGGCTTCCAGGCTTGGTTCGGCCGGCCCGGTCCCGACGGCCCCGACGCCAGGGACTGGCTGCTCCGGTCCCTCTCCTCGGCGCGGGCGATCGACGTCTCCGCCGTGGTCCTCACCCGCTTCGGGCCGATGGAGGTCCAGGCCAAGGTGCGGATCGAGCAGTCGCGGCAGGGCGTGACGCGGCACACGGTCCTCGAACCTGCGCCGGCGGCCGGGTCGGTGACCGTCGACGACGGCCAGACCTGGTGGAGCTATCTTCCGATGGCCAGGCGCATCTTCGTTCAGGAATCGCCGAGGCGGCACCAGGATCTCCCGAGCTACCAGGTGGCCTTGGCCTGCCAGAACTACGAGATGCGGCTCCGGCCAGGTCCGACGGTCGCCGGCCGGCGCACCCTGCGGGTCGTGGCGATCCCCAGGTCCAGGGAGATGCCGATCCGAGACCACTTCTTGGACAGGGAAACGGCCTATCTGCTGCGTTTGGTCGTCGCCCAGCCGGACGGCTTGCGCAAGACGCCGCTGGACACCCTGGAGGTGGATTTCTCGCCGAGACTGGATCCCAAGGCGCTGCGCGAGCTTCCGAAAGAAGTCAAAACGGTGCGCATGGAGCCTCCGAAGCGCCTTGCGAGACCCTCCGACGCCAAGCACGAGCTTGGCTTCGCCCCGATCGCCCCCAAAGCCCTGCCGTTCGGGTTCATCGTGAAGGAGCTGCAGCTGGTCGGGCCGAAGGACCGCCGCTTCGTAGCCGCGCGGCTGGTGGACGGCCTCACGACGGTCACGGTGTACCAGTGGCGCCCGGCGCCGGGCCGCAGGGGTTGGCCGTACGACATGCCCTTCTTCCGCGAGGCCAATGGAGTGCGCCTCTCGCTGGTCGGGGACGTGCCCAAGGCCGTCTCCGACGCCCTGCTGGACGCCTTTGTCCGAGGCTGAGGCCCACCCGTCGGAACCGGTTCCCTCATCCCGCACGTTCTACAGGTTGAGACTGCGCGCTCCGCGCAACGCCCCCCGAGGGTGCAGAGAGGAGCCACCAAGAGCCATGAGCATTTGGAGATCGCTTTCCGGTCACGCCGCCGTCGCCACGCTGGTCTCCGGACTGGCGCTCGGCGCCGCGGCCAGCTACCTGATCACTCGGTCGCCCCGGACCGACCCTCTTCGGCTCGGTCCGGCGCCCGCCTACGCCACCCCGATCGTCGGGGTCGAGGCCCGCGGGCTGGACGCTCTGCGTCAGCTGGACCAGACGTTCGCCGACCTCGTCACCCATCTGGAACCGAGCGTGGTGCACATCCGCACCGAGTCCAAAGCCTCGCCGGAGGCGATGTTCGACTTCGGCGGGGTGTCCGGCGTCGGGTCGGGCGTGGTGTACCGCTCGGACGGCTGGATCGTCACCAACGACCACGTCGTGAACGGCTTCGACAAGGTCACCGTCGTGCTGAGCGACGGCCGGGAGTTTCCGGGCAAGGTCGTCCGCACGGGCGACCGCACGCTCGACATCGCCCTGGTCAAGATCGAGGCGAAGGACCTCAAGGCGGCCCGCTTCGGCGACAGCCGCTCGGTCCGGCCCGGGCAATTCGCCATCGCCATCGGCTCCCCGTTCGGTCTGGAGAACTCGGTGACGATCGGGCACATCAGCGCGCTCGCCCGAACCAGCCAAGTCGGAGACCCTCGGCTCGGCGACTACCGCGTGTACTCCGATCTGATCCAGACCGACGCACCGCTGAACCAAGGCAACTCCGGCGGACCTCTGCTCAACATCAACGGCGAGGTCGTCGGCATCAACTCGGCCATCTACAGCCGCACGGGAGCCAACGCGGGCGTGGGCTTCGCCATTCCCAGCAACATCGTTCGTCTCGTGGCCGACACGCTGATCCAGAAGGGCAAGATCGTTCGCGGCTACCTCGGGCTGATCCCCGAGAACCTCAAGCCGTACCAGCTCAAGGAGAAGGGGATCGAGGGCGGCGCCGTGGTGGCGGAGCTGCCTCCCGACGGCCCGGCGGCCAAGGCGGGCCTGCGGAAGGACGACGTGATTCTGCGCATCGAGTCGCAGCCCGTCACCAACCAGCAGGACGTGCGGAACGCCATGCTCCGCTACGGCCCCGGCTCGAAGGTGCGGATCGAGGTGCTGCGAGGCGACAAGCCGCTCACCGTGACCGTGACGCTGGGTTCGGTTCCGCAGGAGCAGGTGGCGTCGCTCGCCCCGAACGCGGGGAGGCCCGCCCCGAGGCTGCCACGGGTTCTCGACCGGCTCCCGGAGGATCTGCTGAGGCCCTTCGGGAACCCCTTCGCCGAGGACGCCCCGAACACGCAGGAGCCCGGTCCGGACGTTCCGCCGCTGCGCTCCGGTCAGGCCGAACTGGGCGTGACCCTCGTGGACCCGAGCGCGGACGTGCGGGCCCGCTACGGCATCCCGGAGAACGTCCGCGGAGCCGTCGTCACGGACGTGAAGCCCGGCTCCGTCGCGGCTCGGATCGGCATCAAGCCTGGCTCGGTGATCCAGTCGTTCGACGGGAAGCCGATCCGCACTGCGGAGGACCTCGCCCAAGCGATGAAGACCGTCAAGTGGGGTGAAACGAAGCAGATCCGGTTCTCAAGGTACGCCCCCAACGGCGTGACGACCGTGGAGCTGCCGGCTGTGTTCCGCTGATCGCTCCGCCCCTCGCCCAGAGGCGCCCGCCCGGCTCCGGCCGGGCGGGGTGCCTTGTAGGTTGTTTCAAGGACAACGCTCCGAGGCCGGAGACTTCCCTTGGTACCCTCGGTCTCTCGGGACGACCCTGCAGAGCCGCGGTCCCCGCACCGATATCAAGGACGGAGAGCACCGTGGGGACCTATCGAAGAATCGGCGATTGGATGCTGGCGCAGGGGCTGATCTCCCCCGCGCAGCTGGCGGAGGCGCTCGAGCTTCACCAACGCACGCGCAGGCGGCTCGGCGACGTTCTGGTGGCGAAGGGCTGGGTGACCGAGGAGGACGTCGCCCGGTGCCTGTCCGAGCAGTTCGATCTTCCGATCGCGGACCCCAGGTCGCTCCAGCCCAGCTCCGAGGCCCTGCGCCTCGTCCCGGTCGTGTTCGCTCTCAGTCACCTCTTCCTCCCCGTCAGCCTGAGCGAGAGCGAGTTCTTCGGCGTGACGGCGGACCCGCTCGACATCGGCGGCACGGACGCGCTGGCGCAGGCGATCGGCAAGCCGGTGCGGCTGGCCGTCGCACCCCCGACCGCCCTCAGGCGCGCGATCGAGCGCTTCTA
>CALGMO010000092.1 GCA_937961665.1 uncultured Fimbriimonadaceae bacterium | reverse complement strand
GGAAAGATCTGGGTCGAGTGGTCTGAAGTCGGACAGGGCTCCAAGTTCACCTTCAGCTTCCCCATCGAGCTGGACATCGAGAAGGCCAAGGAGCTGAACAGCTAGGCCGGTCGGGTCGCGCCCGATCCTCGGCGCCCTCCTTCGGCGAAGGAGGGCGCCGCCGGCTTCAGAACTGGTCGGTGAGGAACATCTGGGGCACGTCCGGCACCCCGCGGCCCATGAGCAGCATCGCCGTCTCGGCATCGGCCAGCGGCAGCCCCAGCCGCTCGGCCATCGTCGAGAGCCCGTACCAGCGGTTCCCGAGCGCCAGGCCGTCCGGTCGGAGCGGGGCGTCCGCCACGGCCTCGCGCAGCGTCTCGCCCTCCACGCAGGCGTAGCCGCCGGGCACCTCCACGCTCACCCTCAGGTTCCACCTCCAGAACGACCAGCGCCGGGCGTCTCGGCGCAGCCGCGACGGATGATCGGCGGCCCAGGCGTCGTACACGGACTGCACGCGCTCCAGAGGCAGGGGCTCGCCCATCCGCTTTCCGTTCTGCCAGGCGATCCGGGCCCTCAGCACGCGGTCCAGAACGACGAACCCGAGGCGCTGGTACAGCCTGGGATCCTGCGCGAACAGCAGCGCGAACGCCTCGCCCTGCTTGGCCGAACGCGCCAGCACCCGCTCCAGAAGAACCGCCGCCAGACCCTCGCGCCGTCGCTCCGGGCGGGTGGCGACCCCGGCGATGCCGAACCCCCGCCCCCAGCCGAACTCCACCGGCACGGTCGTGAGAATCGAGACCATCCGCGGGCCCTCGAACAGCGCCCACTTCCGCGAGAGGTCGAACATCGGCTCGGTGAAGAACACCTGCTCCGCGCGGCGGTAGTCGAGCTGGAACACGTCGCACAGCAGCCGCAGGAACTCCTCGGCCTCCTCGCGGCGGATCGGGCGAACCTCGATCATGGCGCTTGGTCGTCGGCCCCTGCCTCCGGGATGCGCTCGACCCGGACGCGCACCTGCACCGTCGGGTTGTTCGTCGTCACCCCCTCCGGCACCCGGAGGCGCACGGTGTAGGTGCGGCTGGCCGAAATGCCGTCGAGGTCGATCGGATCGGTCTCCACCGACGCGATGCCCGAGAGGACCTGGCTCTTGCCGGTCAGGGCCACCTGGCTCGGATCGGCCGTGACGGCGACCAGCCGATAGCCGAAGGCCGGCGTGCCCGTCCAGCGCGGCGTCACCGAGACGATCCTCGGCGCCAGGGCCGGGGCCAGAGCGGGGCGAACCGAGACCTCCGAGGGCTCGGTGCCGACCATGCTCAGCGGCCTGCCGTCCGGCCCGAGAGCCTCCACCTTCAGCTGGTAGCTGGTGGCCGGCCGCACCCGAGAAAGGTTCAGCACCGCCCGCACGCGCCGAACCTCGCGCACCTTGCTCGCCGGGCCGGAGACGACCACCGTCTCCGGATCGACGGTGGCGCTGAGGTAGATCAGGTCGGCGGGGGGACTGCCCGAGGTGTCGATCTCCACGCGGTGGGGGCTCGTCTGCAGCCTCTCCACCTCCACGGTGACCACCGGGTCGCGCACCTCCCACTTCGCGCGAACGTTCAGCGGCTGGCGGAGCTGAGGGACGACCTGGTTCCGGCCGGGCTGGGCGTTCGACAGGTCGACCTCGGCGATCAGCCGGGTGGGGTCGATCGACTCCAGCGCCGGCCGCGTGGCCTCGCACGTCACCCGGACGGACTTGGGCATCGCCGTCACCACCAGGTCGGGCCCCAGGTTCACCGCCGACAGCGGAACGCTGTAGGTCTCCCGCTCGACGCTCGTGGTCTGGTCCTGCACGTGGAACCACAGCAGGATCGCCACGAACAGCGACGCCGCCTTGAGCGGCCAGTTCGCGATCAGCCTCCTCACCTGGGCCACCCCCCCTTCCACGGGGCCGTACGCCGCTCGGTCTTGCGCCCGGACGACACTCCGCGGAACTGCGTGTTCAGGATCTCCCGCAGCTCCAAGTGGCTCCCGAGGCGCCGCAGCCGGCCGTCGGCGGCCAGGCTGATCGTTCCGCGCTCCTCGCTGACCACCACGCACAGGCAGTCCAGCGCCTCGGTGACGCCGACCGCGGCCCGGTGCCGCATGTGCACGTTGGCGTCCAGTCGCTCCGACTCACTCAGCGGCAGGCGGCAGGCCGCGGCCACGATCCGGTCTCCCCGGATGATGGCCGCTCCGTCGTGGAGCGGGTTGCCCGGGTAGAAGATCGCGCCGAGCGTGGGGGCGGTGACCCTGGCGTCCATCGGCACGCCGTTGGCGATGATCTCGTCGAGGCTCGCCGTGCGCTCCAGCACGATCAGCGCCCCGACCCTGGCCGAGGCCATCTCCGAGACCGCCGCGACGATCTCCTCGACCGTCTGCGCCTCGGCGGCAGGCTCGCTCAGGGAGGGCAGCACCTGGGGCCACAGGCCGATCTTGCCCACCGTCTCCAAAGCCTGGCGCAGCTCCGGAAGAAGGAGAATGACCAGAGCCACCGGGGCGAGCAGCGTGGCCTTGTCCAGCACCCAGTGCAGCGTGTTCAACCGGAGGGCGTTGCTGGCGTAGAGCGCGAGGATGAACACGACGATCCCGCCGAGGATGCGCCAGGCCCGTGTTCCGCGGATCATCGCCAGCAGCCGGTAGACCAGGTAGGCCACCAACAGGATGTCCGCCACGTCCACGATCGACAGACCGGGCGCGTCGGGTCGGAAGGGCACCGGGATCAGGGGCAGGTTGAGGAACTCGACGCCCTCCGTTTTACCCCCTTCCTCGGCGAAGGTCCGCGGCCCCGCCGAGGATGGCTCACAATACCGCCGTGCGCTGGAAGGACTGGTGGTTGAAGCTCGAGGCGGAGTTCGCCCTCCCCTCTTGGTCCTGCCACGGGCCCGAGCACTGGCGGAGCGTCGAGCGCAACGCGATCGTCCTCTCCAGCCTCACCCCGGGCGCCGACGTCGAGGTGGCGCGGGCGTTCGCGCTGTTCCACGACTCGCAGAGGCTCGACGACGGATGGGACGACGAACACGGTCCCCGCGCGGCGCGCTTCGTGGAGACGCACCGGGACGAGATCCCGCTGAACGACGCGCAGGTCGC
Source organism: uncultured Fimbriimonadaceae bacterium (assembly GCA_937961665.1). Lineage (GTDB taxonomy): Bacteria > Armatimonadota > Fimbriimonadia > Fimbriimonadales > Fimbriimonadaceae > UBA8783. Next base: position 9,461 of record CALGMO010000092.1, on the reverse strand, counting down.
GGTCTTGGTGCGCGCCTGCGAGGAACACACCCGAGGGGCGCCGCTGGACGACCCCACGATAGGGGTCTGCTGGGACGCGGACCGGTTGGACTTCGACCGCTTCCGCCACAACAAGCCCCGGCCCGAGTACCTGAGCACCGAAGCCGCCCGGAGGATCGCGCGCGAGGGGGGCGACATCCGGGCCAGGATCCGGCGGATGCTCCTGGAGCTGAATCGGTCGGAGGCTCCCTAAGCAACGGGCCGCCGCGGTGTATCCTCGGCGGCATGGTCGCAGCGCTCGCAGCCGCCCTCCTCGTGGCGCCTTCCGAAGCCTCGCTGGACGTGGCTTGGTTCCAGTCCGCCCGGCTCGGCATGTTCATCCACTGGGGGCCGGTCGCGCTCACCGGCGAGGAGATCGGCTGGTCGCGAGGAGCCCAGGTCCCGGTCGGGGAGTACGACTCGCTGCACCTGCGTTTCAACCCGACCGCGTTCGACGCGGACGAGTGGATGGATCTCGCCAAGAGGGCGGGCTTCCGCTACGTGGTCCCCACGGCCAAGCACCACGACGGCTTCTGCCTGTGGCCGTCCTCGCACTCGGACTACGACATCCTCGCCACCCCGTTCCGCAGGGACATCATGGGTGAGATCTCCGCGGCGGCCCGCAAGAGAGGGATCGCCCCATGCAGCTACTACTCCATCCTCGACTGGCGGAGCCCCGACTACCCCCTCGGGAGTCCAGGCGGCAAGACCGCCAAGCCGAACTCGAACATGGACCGGCACATGAGGGTCGTGCTGGCGGAGACGACCGAGCTCGTCCGGCGCTACGGCCTGAGGATGCTGTGGTTCGACGGCCAATGGGAGGCCCCCTACACCCGGGAGCGCTCGCTCGCCTTCCAGCGCGAACTCCGCGCCCGGTTCCCCAGGCTCGTGGTCAACGACCGGATCGAGGCCAGCGGACGCATGCAACCCGGCGACCCCGGCGGGGACTTCGCGACCCCGGAGCAGCGCGTCGGCGAGTACGACACCAAACGGCCGTGGGAGACGTGCATGACGCTCGGCGACCAGTGGGCGTACCGCCCGAACGACCGCTACAAGTCTCTGGATCAGGTGCTGACCATCCTGGTCCAGACGGTGACCGGCGACGGCAACCTTCTGCTGAACGTCGGCCCGGACGCCGAGGGGCGGATACCGCCGGAGCAGCGGAGGCTCCTGCTGGGCATGGGCGAATGGCTCGGCGAGCATGGGCAGGCGGTCTACGGCACGCGCGGCGGCCCGTTCCGCAACGGCGCTTGGGGCGGCGCCACGCGCAAGGGCCGCACCGTGTTTCTCCTGGTTCTGGACCGCAAGGCCGACCAGCTGACGTTCCCCGAGCTGCCTGCGCGGGTGCGATCCTGCCGTTCGCTCGCGCCGGGGATGTCGGCGTCGGTCGAGAGCGAGGGCCGGGGAATCCGCGTGCGCCTGTCGGGAGCGCGCCCGGAGGTCGGGCCGGCGGTCATCCGGCTGGACCTCGACCGGGACGCCTGGAGCCTGGGAGACCTGCCCGGTCCGACCCAGACGGCGGCCTCCGGCTAGGAGCCCGCCCGTTCCCGCAACCCCGGGCTTCCCGCCGCAAGGGTATCTTGGGAGCGGAATGGAACCGCAGCGCTCGCTGGAGGAGATCCGCAGGGACATCGACGCCGTGGACCAACGGCTCATCGAGCTGCTGAACCGCCGGGCCGCCTTGGCCCAGGAGGTCGGGCAGCTGAAGAACCGCGGCGGCAAGCCGTTCTTCACCCCGGAGCGCGAGCGCGAGATCTTCGAGAGGCTGGCCACCGAGAACCGCGGTCCGCTCCAGACCCGGCAGCTGGTCGCGATCTACCGCGAGATCATCAGCGCGGCGCGCGCGCTGGAGAAGCCGTTGGTGGCCGCGTTCTGGGGCCCGGCGGGCACGTTCACGCACCTCGCGGCCGTGCAGACGTTCGGCTCCAGCACGACGTTCCTGCCGCAGGACAGCATCCAGGATGTGTTCCTCGCCGTGGAGCACGCGGACGCGGACTACGGCGTGGTTCCCGTCGAGAACTCCGTGGCCGGTGTGGTGCCCGAGACGCTCGACATGTTCCCCCAGACCAACGTGAAGATCTGCGCGGAGACGTACGTGCCGATCCACCACCACCTGGTCAGCGTCGCCGACTCGCTGGAGGCCATCGAGCGGGTCTACGCGGGGCCTCAGCCCGCCGGGCAGTGCCGCCGGTGGCTGCGGGCGAACCTCCCGAACGCGGAGGTGATCGAGACCGTTCCGACGGCCCGCGCGGCCGAGCGCGCCCTGGGCGACCCGAAGGGAGCGGCCATCGCCAACCGACTGGGCGCCGAGACCGTGGGGATCCCGATCCTGGTGGAGCACATCGAGGACAACCCGCACAACCGCACCCGGTTCCTCATCGTGGGCTACAACGAGCCGGCCAAGACCGGACGGGACAAGACGAGCCTGATGTTCAACCTGCGCAACCGGCCCGGCGAGCTGTACCGCGCGCTGGGCGCGTTCAACGAGGAGGGCGTGAACCTGATGATGATCGAGTCGCGCCCGGCGCAGCGCGCCACGTTCGAGTACATCTTCTACTGCGACTGCGAGGGCCACCGGTCGGACGAGGCGCTGCGCCGCGCCATCGAGCGGCTGAAGGGCTGCGCGCTGGAGACCACGATCCTCGGCAGCTACCCGATGTCCGACCCGCTGGCATGAGTGCGACGGACCCCGGCCCGCGCCGGGGTCCGCGTTGCGGGGGGCCGGGGGTTCAGGCCCGCCGTCGGCGGCGGAGCGCAGCGGCGAGACCGGCCGCGCCCAGCGCCATCGTGAACGGCTCGGGAACGGGAACGCTCTGGACCTCGAAGTTGAACGAGCCCGAGGACTGATCCACGAACGAGAACCGCACGTTGTCCACCGCCCCGGAGAACACGCCGTTCCACCCCGACCCGACGCCCATGCTGAAGGCCAGAACCTCCGCGTCGGGCATCAGGGAGCTCCAGTCGCCCAGGGTCCGATCGTAGTTGCTGAACGCGTCCGGGAGCGACCCGGTCGCCCAGAACTTCTTGCCGAGGACGTCCACGTCGACCCAGTGGTCGGTCGGCGCGACATAGCCGGCGGTGTTGTAGATCTCCTCGTACACGAGGTAGCCCTGCTTGATGGAGATGCCGTCGTTCCAGCGGACGTACAGCCTCAGGGCCGGATGCAGCCAGTCGGCCACAGTGGAGCCGGACTGCCGGTGCCACGAGTAGGACAGCTCCTCGAGGTTGCTCAGGTAGCCGAGGACCGTCGGCTGCAGGCTGGAGTTCAGAACCCAGTACTCGAGGTCGGCCTTGGCCGCGCCGGAGGGAGTGCCCAGGAACGCCGATCCAGCACCGAGGTACGGCAGGGTTCCGTTGATCCCCACCTGGCCGCCGTTCCGCACGTTGGTGTAGTACCAGTTGGTGGCGCCGACCGCCTGGCTCGCGTTGGACGGGCCGGGGTTCGTGAACAGGTCGCCGCCGGGGTTGTTGGGAAAGATGTCGATCGCAGAGCCGACCGTGGCGAGAGACGCCAAGGCCAGCAGGGTAAGGCTCTTTCGCATGATGACTCTCCGGGTTGGCCGGGTCCCGGACTCCGGCCCGGCCGATACCATCGTAACGCGAACGGTGTTCCGACGGGCGGCCTCGGCTCAAAACCCAGCAAAGGGACCCAGCGGGCCTCACGGCCGCGCGCACAGGGCGCGGTATCCGGCCGCGTCCCAGAGCGCGGTCCCGGGCATCGGGTCGATCGTGACCCGCAGCCTCTCTCGGCCCCGCGTCGCCGCCGGCGGCAGGGGGAAGTCGTCCTCGGCCCAGCGGCAGGCCCGATCCTCGGTGTACGACCTCCAGACGCCCACGAACGCGCCGTCGACCAGCACGCGCGCCCGCTGCACTCCGTGGAACCGGTCGAACGTCCGTCGGATCCGCACGGCTGGCGCCGCGGGATCGATGGCAAGGTCGAACGATGCGCCGTTCAGGTGGCCACGATGCCGGCCGCACTCGACCGGCCCCTCCTGCCCGAAGCGGCTCTCGAGGGCCAGAATCGCCGTCTCGTTCTGACCGATCCAGGCGTGCGCCTCGCGAGAAGCGTCGTCGCACGGGTCGACCCGGTCCGTCTCGATCCAGCGCCAACCGGGCGCGCGCCGACCCACCACGCGCGCTCCTTCAATGGCAGGCCCGAGCAGCCGGACTCCACCGACGAAGGGGATCGGCACCCGGCAGAGCTCCGACGGAACGCGGAGCGGCGTGCGCGAACCGCCGTCCCACGCGTACAGCTCCAAGCCGGAAGGCAGGTCCGGCACGGCCCACCAGCCCGCGCCCTCGATCTCGCAGGCGCCGGTCCAGGGCTCCTCGAAAGCCTCGGTGGACGCAGGCCGGGGGTCGCTCCACAGGTCCACGCGCGCCGCGAAACCCTCGGGAACGTGCGCGCCGAGGATCGTGAGGCTCTCTCGGAACGCCAGCCCCGCGCCCGCCAGGCCCGCCTCCACGGGGGTGAGCGGCTCCCGAGGGCCGTCGTCCACGCTGACCCACAGCGGCCCTTCGGCCCCCCGCACCGCTCTCAGTTCGCCCCTTCCCTCCACGTCGGCGAGGATCCACAGGCCGCCGAGGCCGCGAACCGCCGCGCGACCGTCCAGCACCAGAGGCACCGCGCTCATGTCCAGCGCGGCCCCGTCCGCAAGCCTCTCCATCCCACGGCATCTTGGCACCGCCGGCGCCGCTGGGCAAGGCCCGAACCCGTTGCCGCCGCTCATGCATCCTTACCATCGATGGCCCAGACCACGTATCTGCACGTTGAGGGAATGACCTGCATGATGTGCGTCAAGCACGTCGAGAACGCGCTGAAGGCGCTGCCCGGCGTTGAGGGCGCCAAGGTGTCGCTTTCGGAGAAGCGCGCCGCGGTCCTCCACTCGGAGGAGGCGACGGTCGACGCGATGATCGCGGCGGTCCGGCAGGCCGGCTACGAGGCGACCGTCGAGGTCTGATGCCGGAGAAGGCCGAGCTGCGGATCGGCGGCATGACGTGCGCCTCGTGCGTGGCGCACGTGGAGAAGGCGCTGCGCCAAGTTCCGGGCGTGCGCGAGGCCGCCGTGAACCTCGCCACCGAGAAGGCGTCGGTGGTGTTCGATCCGTCCTGCGCGACGCCCGAGCAGCTGGCCCTGGCCGTCGAGAAGGCCGGCTACGCCGCCGTGCCCGAGGGCGCGGACCGCACCCGCGAGGGTTTGGCGGATCTGCTGTTCGCGGCGGCGCTCACGGTTCCGGTGTTCGCGCTTTCGATGTTCTGGCACCCTAGGCCCTACTGGGCGAACGTGCTGCTCCTGGCTCTGACCACGCCCGTGGTCTTCGGCGCGGGGCGACGGTTCCACGCAAACGCCTGGAAGGCCCTTCGGCACGGCTCGGCCACGATGGACACCCTCATCTCGCTGGGGACGCTGGCGGCCTGGGCTCTAAGCGCCTTCGCGTTGGTCGCCTATCGGGGGATGGGCGACGCGGCCGTCAGCCACCACGTCTACTTCGAGTCGGCGGCGGTGATCGTGACGCTGATCCTGCTGGGCAAGCGGCTGGAGGCGTCGGCCAAGGCCCGCGCGTCCCAAGCCATCCGGGCGCTGATCGGCCTGCAACCCAAGACGGCGCGCTACGTGGGCGTGGACGGAGAGACGGGCGAACTCCCGATCGCGATGCTCTCTCCGGGCGACGTGGTTCGCGTGCTTCCGGGCGAGAAGATCCCCGTCGACGGAGAGGTGCTCCGGGGCGAGGCGCACGCGGACGAATCCGCGCTGACCGGCGAGTCGATGCCGGTGTCCAAGCGGCTGGGCGACCCCGTGTCGGCCGGCACGATCTGCCTGAACGGAACGCTGGACGTGGAGGTCCGGCGCACAGGGGCCGAGACGCTGCTGGGTCAGATCGTCGCTCTGGTCGAGCAGGCCCAGGCCAGCAAGGCTTCCGCCCAGAGGCTGGCCGACCGCGTGGCCTCGGTGTTCGTGCCGATCGTGGTGGCGATCGCCCTCGGGACCCTGGCGGCGCACGTCGCCATGGGCCGCGGGTTCGAGCAGGCCGCCGTGGCGGCGGTCGCGGTGCTGGTGGTGGCCTGCCCGTGCGCGCTGGGGCTGGCCACGCCGACGGCCGTCATGGTCGGCTCGGGCAGGGGGGCCGAGCTCGGCCTTCTGATCCGCGACGCCGCGGCGTTCGAGCGCGCCCAGCGCCTGACGGACGTGGTGTTCGACAAGACCGGCACCCTGACCGAGGGCGCGCTCTCGGTGACCGGCTGCACGCTGGACGAGAATGCGCTGCGGGCGGCCGCGTCGGTGGAGGCGTTCTCCGAGCACCCGATCGGGCGGGCGATCGCCGCCCTGGCGACGGAGCGCGACGAGGTCGAGGCCTTCCGCAGCGAGCGCGGCCTCGGGGTGGAGGGACGGATCGGTGGCGCGGTCTGGCGGATCGGCCGGCGCGAGTGGTGCCTGAGCGTTCCCGAGCCGACGCCATGGGACGCCCAGGCGGAACGGTGGGAGCAGGAGGCCCGCACGGTGGTCTGGGTTTCGCGAGAGGGCCGGGCCGAGGGCGTGATCGCGCTGGCCGACCGGCCCTCCGAGCACGCGGCGCCGGCGGTCCGCGCGCTGCTGGACCGCGGGCTGGCGGTGCGGATGATCACCGGCGACAACCCGAAGACGGCCCAGGCGATCGCGGCCCAGGTGGGCATCGAGCCCGACCGGGTGCTGGCGGGCGTCTTGCCCGACGCGAAGGCCGAAGCCATCGGACGGCTTCAGCGCGAGGGGCGGCGGGTCGCCATGGTCGGCGACGGCGTGAACGACGCGCCCGCCCTGGCCCAGGCCGACCTCGGCATCGCCGTGCGCAGCGCGACCGACGTCGCGGTCCAGACCGCCGACGTGATCCTGATGGGCCGCGACCTCCTCGGCGTGGCGGCGGCGCTGGACCTCTCTCGGGCTACCTTCCGCACGATCCGCCAGAACCTGTTCTGGGCCTTCTTCTACAACGTCGCGATGATCCCGTTGGCGGCCGCGGGCAGGCTGTCGCCGATGCTCGCAGCCGCCGCGATGGCGTTCAGCTCCGTGTCGGTGGTGTCCAACTCGCTGCGCCTCCGCCGGTTCCGCCCCTCGGACGGGCGCAAGGTATGATTCGCGACGAGGGACTCATGGAGCGCTACAACTACGAACTCCTGCGGCGGAGCCTCCTCGCGAAACTCAACGACGAGGATTGGATGCAGATGCCGTTCAAGCGGCAGCACGTCGCCAAGGCCGAGGTGCTCGGCGTGCCGCTCTCGCAGCTGCGGCGGCTCGTCGCCCTGGTGGGTCCCGAGGAACGGCTCGACCCGAACTGGGTGGCCTCGCTGGCCGACGCGATCGCCCAGGCCGGCATCGACGACCACGACGGCCTGGACCACGTCCTGCTGCTCAAGCAGTACGAGGCGACGGACATCGACCCCCTGACCAACGAGCCGAAGTTCGTCCCGCAGATCGAGGGCGCCGTGGTGCTGCACCTGCACAACCGCAAGATGGCCCAGATCGCGGGGGCGGCGTTCTTCGACACCGGCCAGCCGCCCAAGCTGGTCTATCGTCGTCACTTCTGAGGTATCCTCTTCGCTCGTCCGGGCCGAAGTAGCTCAGTGGTAGAGCAGTCGCCTCGTAAGCGACAGGCCACGGGTTCGAATCCCGTCTTCGGCTCCATCCTCCTCCCCATGCCGCGCCTAGACCTTGGGTCGGCTCTTGGGAGCCCCCTTTGGGACGCCGCGGCCGAGTGCGGGCTTCGGTCGGCGAGCTGGCCGCCATGGCCGAGCGGCTCAACGAGATCGTGAGCCGCTTCCAGCTGGCCGAGGGCGGGTCGTGACACCTGCGCCTGGCGGCTGGAAACACCCTCCGGCATCGGGGCGGGGCGCGCGCACCCTGCCCTTCCTTTTCCCAAGACTCGATGAGGCCCTTCGCCTAGGCGAAAAGGGGACGAAGGAACTCTGAATGGAGACAACCCCGATCCCGAGGATCTTGCTGGGTTGGGCGGCTCGCAGGAGGAGCCGCCCGCAGGAGGATGATCGGAAGAATGGGCTGGTTTCTCAATCTGACGACGGCGCGCAAGCTCGCGCTGTCGTTCGGCTTCGTGCTCTCTCTGCTGGCGGCCATCACCGCCCTCGGCGTGCTGCGCCTCCGCCAGCTTTCCAACACCGTGCAGGCCGTGGAGCACGAATCCATGGCCTGCGCGCTGCAGGCGAAGAACATTCAGTACCACCTGTACCGGGTGCGGATGCCGCACTACCAGGGGTTTCTGGCGACGGACCCCGCCAAGCGCGAGCAGTACTTCTCCGAGATTGCCGAGTTCATCCAGAAGGTGGACGAGGACGTGGAGCAGTACCTCGCCCTGGCCAAGCGGCCGGAGTTGCGCGATCGGTGCCTGAAGTTCAAGGAGGCCTGGGAGAAATACAAGGCGATGGATCCGGCCCTGCTGGACTTCCACCGCAAGGGCCAGATCGACAAGCGGACGGAGCAGGCGGCGAAGATGGCCTCTCTGGCCACCTCGGTGATGGACCCCGCCTTGGAGGACCTGGTGGAGTTCAGCGTGAAGGACGCGGCCGCGCGAACCGATCGAGCCATCGACGCCTCCACAGCCGCGAGCCTGCAGATGCTCGGCATGGGCGGCACGGCGCTCCTGCTAGGCATCCTGCTGGCGGGCTTCCTCGGGCGGACGATCGGCCGAGCGCTGGGCACCGTCGCCGAGCAGCTGACCAAGATGGCGCACGGAGGAGTCCACGACCTCTCTCTGGCGATGCAGGCCATGGGCCGGGGCGACCTAACCCACGAGTGCACGATCGTCTCCAAGCCGCTGGAGGTGCGCACGAGCGATGATCTAGGGCAGATGATGCAAAGCTGCAACGAGCTGCGCGAGGCGATCGTGGGGAGCATCGAGGGGTACAACGAGTCCCGCAGGAACCTCGCGGCGATGGTGGAGCAGATCCGGGCGGCCGCGGTCCAGGTGAACGAGACCTCCGGGGCGCTGGCCTCGGCCACCGAGCAGTCGGGTCGGGCGAGCTCCGAGATCGCGCAGGGCAGCGAGCGGCTGGCCAACTCGGCCGGCGAGGCCGCGGCGATCGTCGAGCGCCTGGAGGCCTCGGCGGTCCGCGTGCTGGAGGAGAGCCGCAGGCAGGCCGATTCCGTGGCAGACGCCGACGCCAGCCTCCAGGACGCCGCCACGGCGGTGGGAGAGGTGGCCGCCGCGGCGCAGAACGCGGCCGCCACCGCGGCCGAGGGCAGGCGCAGGGTCGAGGAGATCGCCGCGGCCAACCGTCGCATCCGCGACCAGGTGGGAGCGTCGGCCTCGCAGGTTCGGGAGCTGGACGAGGCGAGCCAGCAGATCGGGGCGATCGTGCAGTCGATCGAGCAGATCGCCGAGCAGACCAACCTGCTGGCGCTGAACGCGGCGATCGAGGCCGCCCGGGCCGGCGAGCACGGCCGCGGGTTCGCGGTG
>CALGMO010000091.1 GCA_937961665.1 uncultured Fimbriimonadaceae bacterium | reverse complement strand
GGGCGCCCCGCCGCCGATCCGGCCACGCCGTAACCCTCAGGCCTGCGGCAGCAGGTGCTCGAACTCCGGATACAGCGCGAGGAACTCCTCGCGGTTCACCTTCCGGAGCTGCTTGCGGATCGACTCCCGCAGTTTCTCGTTGTCCATCCGCAGCACCAGGCGGAACAGCCGGTCGGCGTACTCCCGCTCGTCCGAGCAGTAGCCCGCGTTGGAGAGCGCGGCCGCCATGCCGCCCTTCAGAAAGTACCTCACCACGCGGTCTCTCGGGATGGTGAAGCACAGAGTCTCCTCCCTGAAGTACTCCCCGTCGAACATCACCGTTCCGTACTGCCCGCCCACGTCCACCGGTCCTTTGAAGCGGAGGTACTCGCGGTGGAGCCGATCGTAGAGATCGCCCTCACCCTCGATCTCGAAGCGGATCCTCGCGAGCGCGTCCTCGACCAGGGCATCCAGCCACGCCTGCTCGTAGCAGGGCTTGCGTACGGGAGCCCTGGGCTCCTCCGGCTCTCTTTCTCGGGCCTCTTCGGCCTCCTCGTCCTCCTCGTCCTCCTCGTCGTCCCACTCGGGCTCGGGCTCGACCTCGTCCCAACTGGTCTGGATCAGCTTCCACTCGCCCCGCTCGTCCTTCACCAGGTCGCAGTAGCTCAGCACTTCGTAGCCCTCGTCGTCGCTCTCCCGACTCAGGACCCTCCTCAGTTCCGACTCCGCGTCCTGGAGCGGATTGTAGATCAGGTAGTCGAACAGCGTCTCAGGGTCCACCGCGTGATCCGGATCGACGTCGTAGCAGCTCGCGCTCGTGGTCTCGTAGCCAACCTGCACCGTCACGTCTCCGTTCTCTTCGCAGTCCAGCTCCACGTAGAAGTCTCCCGGGTTCCAGTCGTCCATCGGCATGGTCTTTGCTCCTCGAGGGTCGGCTGTCCGCCACCCACAGGTTCTTCTTCTGCCGAGCATCCGGGTTCCGGCCGATTCGGCGCAGGTTCGCGGGAACTTGGCGAGAGGCGACCGGCGCGGCCTGGCCGGGCTCTCCGCCGATGCCTGGCGGGCCGGCCCGGCCGGCGTTCAGAGGCCCAGGCGGGGCCAGAGCTCGTCCACCCGACGGCGGACGTCGTCGGCCATCCGGATCAGCTTCGGGTAAGGCCGGGAGAACCCGTTCTCGCCGGGCAGCTTGTGCGTGCAGTCGAACCCGATCTTGCCGCCGAAGCCCTCGGCCATGGCGGCATGGTCCAGCTGGTCCACCGGCCCCCGGCTGAACAGCGCGTCCCTTCCGGGGTCGCAGTTGGCGCCGATCCGGAAGATCACCTCGTCCAGGTTCTGCACGTCGCAATCCTCATCGAACACGAACACGAACTTCGTGAACGCGAGGCCTCCGAGGCCCCACACCGCGTTCATCACCTTGTAAGCGTGGCCGGGGTACTTCTTGCGGATCGACACGAACGCCATGTTGTGGAAGCAGGCCTCCACCGGCAGGTTCATGTCCACGATCTCGGGCACGCTCAGGCGGATCAGCGGAAGGAAGATCCGCTCGACGGCCTTGCCCATCCACCCGTCCTCCATCGGCGGCACGCCCACGATGGTCGCCGGATACACCGCCTCGCGCCGCATGGTCAGGGCGGTCAGGCGGAACACTGGGAAGTCCTCGGCCAGCGAGTAGTAGCCGGTGTGGTCGCCGAACGGCCCCTCCAGCGCGCGCTCGAACGGGTCCACGGTGCCCTCCAGCACGATCTCGGCGTCGGCCGGAACCATGACGTCCACGGTCTTGGCCCGGACCATCCGCACCCGCTCCCGCCTCAGGAAGCCCGCGAACAGCATCTCGTCGATGCCGGGAGGAAGCGGCGCGATCGCCGAGAACGCCAGCGCCGGGTCGCCTCCCAGCGCCACGCACACCTCGATCGGCCTTCCGCGCTCGCCGGCGGCCTCCAGATGCCGCGCGCCGGTCTTGTGCATCTGCCAGTGCATGCCGCACTCCCGGGGACCGCGGACCTGCACCCGGTACATGCCCACGTTGCGCTTGCCGGTCTCGGGGTCGTGGGTGAACACCATGGGAAGGGTGATGTACGGTCCTCCGTCCTCCGGCCAGCAGGTGAGCACCGGCAACCGGCCCAGGTCGATCTCGTCGCCCCGCAGAACGACCTCCTGGCACGGCGCGTCCGACACCGGCTTGGGCGGCGCGCCCTTCAGCTCCTTGGCGACCTCGATCAGTTTCTGCAGCGCCGCGACGGGGCCTTTGGGGATCTCCGGCTTCAGCAGGGCGTCGATCCGCTGGGCGTGCTCCTCGAAGTCCTCGACGCCCAGGGCGAGCGACATCCTGCGCCGGGAGCCCATCGTGTTGATCGCCACCGGGTGGGCGTAGCGCACGCTGCCCCGCGGCGCCGCGTCCGGGTGGATCGAGGGGCGGCCCATCTCGGCCGAGCATGGATCCGGCGTGCCGTAGCGGTGCGGGGGGCCCTCCACGTGCTCGAACAGCAGCGCCGGACCGCCGGCCTTCATCACGCGATCGGCGATCTCGGTGATCTCCAGGTACGGCGAGACCGGCTCGCGGATGCGCCGGAGTTCCCCCTTGGATTCCAGCAGCTGCAGGAACGCTCGGAAGTCGCGATGGGCCATACGCATGAGTCTACGCGAGAGGACCCGCCGACATCCGCCGAAGCGGGAGGCCGCCTCCGCACGTCCCTACCTGTGGTATGGCTGCTCTGCGCTTTCTCGGCACCTTGGCGGCGTTCGGCGCCGCCGCGGCGACGCTCGCAGCGAGCGTGCTCGTCCCCGCCGGACTGAGCGTGCGGCTCGAGCTCGACCAGGACCTGTCGTCCAAGACGGCGCGGGCCGGAGACCGCGTCCGCCTGCGCGTGGCGGACGATGTGACCGTTGGCAAGGATGTGGTGATCCAGAAGGGCACGCGGGTCGCCGCCGTGGTGGCCGAAGCGCGCCCGCGGGGACGATGGGGCAAGAACGGCATGATCCGGCTCTCGCTGCTTCCCGTGCAGTCCGTCGGCAAGGCGACCATCCCCCTGCAGCCCCGCCAGAAGGGCAAGGAGTTCCAAGGCAGCCGGACCGACCAGGCGGCGATCGCCACCGGTGGCGGCCTGGTGCTGCTCGGCCCGGTGGGACTCCTCGGCGGAGCGTTCATCCCCGGCAAGGACGTGGAGCTGAGGAAGGGCGCCAAGCTCGAGACCGAGGTGGCCCGCGACACCGAGGTGGACCTGCCCACCAAGCCCGTGGGCGAGGATTCCGGCACGTGAATTCGATTGCCCCGGGCGTGTAGACTCGGCGCCATGCGCCGAACTCTCTGGGCGACGCTCGCCGCTACCCTGTTCGCCGCCTGCGCCTGGTCCGACGACCGCCCGACCGTCTACGTGGTGGGCACCGGCCACCTCGACACCCAGTGGCTCTGGACGATCCAGGACACCATCCGCGAGCACATCCCCAAGACGATGCGCCACAACCTCGAGGCGTTCGAAAAGCACCCTTGGTACGTGTTCAGCTTCGAGGGCTCGTTCCGCTACCAGCTGATGAAGGAGTACTACCCGGACCTCTACGCGCAGGTGAGGCGCCGGGTGGCCGACGGCAGGTGGCGCGTGGCCGGCAGCTGGGTGGACGCGGTGGACGTCAACGTCCCCTCGCCCGAGTCTCTGATCCGCCACGCGCTGTATGGCAACGGCTTCTTCCGCAGAGAGTTCGGCAAGTCCAGCTTGGACGTGTTCCTGCCCGACTGCTTCGGGTTCGGCGCGGCCCTGCCCACCGTGGCCGCCCACTGCGGGCTCAAGGGGTTCTCGACCCAGAAGCTCACCTGGGGCTCGGCGGTCGGCATCCCGTTTCCGGTCGGCCAGTGGGAGGGCATCGACGGCTCCCGCATCGTGGCGGCGCTCGACGCCGGATCCTACGTGGGGGACGCCGGCCCGGACTGGGATCGGGCGAACTGGCTGCTCGACGCGATCCGCAAGGCCTCGGCTCAGGGCGGACCCCAGGTGGCCTACCGATACCACGGGGCGGGCGACACCGGGGGTGGCCCTTCGGCCAAGTCCTTGGCGAATCTGGAGGCCTCGATGCGCGGGGGTGGCCCGATCCGCGTGCTCAGCGCGGCGTCCGACCAGCTGTTCCGCGACCTGACCGCCACCCAGGCCGCCAAGCTCCCCGTGTACAAGGGCGAGCTTCTGATGACCGCGCACGGCACCGGCTGCTACACCTCCCAAGCCGCCATGAAGGAGTGGAACAAGCGCAACGAGCTGCTGGGGGACGCCGCGGAGCGCGCGGCGTTGGGAGCCTGGCTTCTGACCGGCAAGCCGTATCCCAGGGCCGCGCTCGAGGACGCCTGGGTGCGCTTCCTCTGGCACCAGTTCCACGACGACCTCACCGGCACGAGCATCCCCCGGGCCTACGAGTTCTCCTGGAACGACGAGCTGCTGGCGATGAACCGCTTCGCCGACGTGCTGGTCTCGTCGCTCGCCGCGTGGTCGGCGCGCCTCGACACCTCGGGGCCGGGCCTGCCGCTGGTGGTGTTCAACGCCTCCGACCGGCCGCGGTCGGGCTTGGTGAGGGTGTCGCTGCCCGACAAGGGTGGCTGGGTCGCGGTCGGCCCGGACGGAGGCCTGCATCCGGTTCAGGTCCTCTCGAAGAGCGGCGGCCGGGTGCTGGCGTCGTTCCGGGCGGAGGCTCCGGCGGTCGGTCTCGCGGTGTACCGGTTGCGGTCCGGCTACCAGCTGCGGCTCGACCAGCGGCTGAAGGCCGACGACCGCACGCTGGAGAACGACCGGCTCCGCGTGCGCCTGGATTCCAGCGGCGACGTCGCAAGCGTCTACGACAAGAAGCTTCGACGCGAGATGCTGCGCGCCCCGATCCGTCTGCAGATGCTGGACAACGTCTCGCCGCACTGGGCCGCGTGGGAGATCCTCCACGACGCCGTGTCCCGGCCCCCGCGCGAGCACGTCGGCGCCGAGAGCGGACCGAGGCTGGTGGAGACCGGCCCCCTGCGGGCCACCATCGAGAGCAGGGACCGCAGGGCCGGATCCTCGTTCGTGCGCCGCGTGAGCCTGGAGGCGGGCGACAGCGCGAGGCTGGACTTCGAGGTGGACGTGGACTGGCGGTCGCGACGCACGCTGCTGAAGGCCGCCTTCCCGCTGGCGGTCCCGTCGGCTCGGGCCACCTACGACCTCGGCGTGGGGGCGATCGAGCGGGGCGTGAACACCCAGCGCCTCTACGAAGTGCCCGCGCAGGAGTGGGCGGACCTGACCGCCGGCGACGGCGCGTTCGGCGCGGCGGTCCTTTCGCACGCGAAGTACGGCTGGGATCGCCCGGAGGAGGGCACGCTGCGCCTGACGCTGCTCCATACGGCGGACGGCCGAGGCAACTGGACGTTCCAAGAGACCAACGACTTCGGGCGGCACACGATCCGCTTCGCGCTTCTGCCGCACGCCGGCGACTGGCGCGGCGATGTCTGGAGGGAGGCGCACGAGTTCAACCGCCCCCTGATGGCGTTCGAGACGGAGCCGCACCCCGGCGACCTCGGGCGCTCCTTCGGCCTCGTCCGTTCGGTTCCCGAAGGGACGACGCTCTCCGCGCTGAAGCTGGCCGATTCGGGCGACCGCGTCGTGGCCAGGCTCTTCCAGCGCACCGGGCAACCGGGCCGAGGCGAGCTGCGTCTGGCCCTCCCGGTGCGCCAGGCGCGACTTCTGTTCGGCGACGAGCAGCCGATGCCCGGCTCCCCGGCGCCGGTGCGAAACGGCTCGGCCGTCCTTTCACTCAGCTCGTTCCGGCCGCAGACGCTGGCCCTGACGGTCGCCGCGGCCCCGCGCGGCCCCGCGGTGGCGGTTCGGGCCGTGCCGTTGCCGTCCGACACCGAGGCCGCGGCCCTGCGGGTCGACGCCCAGGGACGGACGATTCCCAGAAGCCTGTGGCCCTCGGGCGTCGAGTCCGGCGGAGCAACGTTCGACCTGTCCTCCGGCAAGGTCGCCGTGTGCCACGGCCAGACGGTCCCCCTGCCGCGCGGCTCGGGCGGGAGGCTCAGCTTGCTCGCTCTGAGCCTCGGCCCCGATGTTCGCGCGGAGTTCCGCGTCGGTGGGCGGACGGTTCCGCGGCTGGTGCCAGCGGGATCGGGCTGGGTCGGGCAATGGTGGAGGCCGAAACCCGGCGACCGGGGCGAGCTGAGCCCCGCGTTCGTCCCGTCGGCCCCGGTCGCTTGGTACGCGACGCACCTGGATCGGCCCGACGGCTCGTTCGAGCCGTACCGGTTCGCCTACCTGCACCGCATCGACCTGCCCGTGCCGCCGGGAGCCAGGACGCTGACCCTGCCCAACGACCGGCGGGTGGCGGTGGCGGCCGCCGTGCTGTGGTCGGGCCCGCCGCGCGTGCAGCCCACGGAGCCGATCGTACGCTGAAGTCGTAGGAACGGTCGTGGGATCGTTGCTCGTCTGGCTGGGCTTCGTCGTGGCGTCGTTCTCGGCCGGGGCGATCGGGGGCTGGGCCACGGGGCCGGCGATCTCGGGCTGGTACGCCGGCCTCGCCAAGCCCTCTTGGAACCCGCCCGGATGGGTGTTCGGCCCCGTCTGGACCGCCCTCTACCTGCTGATGGGCACGGCCGCCTGGGTCGCTTGGCGCTCCGGCGCGCCGGCCTCGGCGTGGTGGGCCTTCGGGCTCCAGCTGCTCCTCAACGCGCTCTGGTCGGTTCTGTTCTTCGGCCTGAAGCGGCCCGACCTCGCTCTGGTGGAGATCGTGCTCCTGGCGCTCGCGATCGGCTGGTGCGCCCTGAGTTTCGCCTCGGCCAGCAAGCTGGCTGGTTGGATGATGGCCCCTTACCTGGCGTGGGTGCTGTTCGCCACGGTCCTCAACGCGACGATCTGGCTGCTGAACCGCTGAGCGGCGGCCTCTGCCAGCCCACCCGGATGGGACTCGCCGCATCAGGGCTCCGCCGGGCGGATGATCGCTTCGGAGGATGCCTCCTCGCCCCGCGACGCGCCCTGCTGCCGGAGCCGGCTGGCCGCTCCGCGCTCCGCACCGCCGTCCCGGCTAGGAGGGCATCGGCAGCCCGAACGCCTCCAGCCAGGAGCGCAGCTTCTGGATCCGGTTGGGCGTGTTCAGGTCCACGTGGAACGGGCGGCCGCGGGCGTCCACGATGATCCCGACCGTGCCGCCCTCCAGCTTGGCGGTCACCGGCTTGCCCTTTCCGGCGCCCACGTTGAAGCCGCGCGCTGGCTCGATGGTCAACTCCTTGAACTCGCCCCTGCCGCACGGGATCACGGCGATCTGGCCGAACCGCACGCTGAGGTTCACGCCGTCGCCCTTCACCGTGACGCAGGGGTCGCCCTCCTTGCCCGTGCCGACCGGCGCGATGCAGTGCCCGCACTTCACGATGCAGTCGTACTCGAACACCTGCTTGGCGGCCTCGTAGAAGTGCTCGCTCAGCACGCCCAGGTGCGGCATCATGAAGATCGAGTCCACCGTGAGCATCGTGATGCCCTCCGGCTGATAGGCGTCCATCATCATCAGCGCGGACTGGGCCCGGCGTGGGGCGTGGCTCAGCACGCCGCCCGAGCCGATGATCATGTTCAGCTCCATCATCTTGACGAGCGTCTCGCCGGAGGCCTTCTGGTCGAAGATCTGGCCGACGTCGCGCTGCTGCTGCATGCCGGTCAGGCCGCGCGCGAGCGTCTTGTGGTGCTCGAAGGCCAGCCGGAGCGCCTCGCGGGCCACGGCGTGCTCGATCAGCAGGTCCTCGTAGGTCTGCGGGATGGTGGTCGGCCGGATCATCTTGTTCCGGAGGCGGTTCCGCACCTCGGCCGGGTCGATCGTGAACGGCACCCACCGGGCGATGTTCTCGATGCCCGTCTCCTTGAGCACGTTGCAGATCGAGTAGCTCATGCCCAGGTTGGCCGAGACGGTGCGGTTGTACACTCCCCCGAACACGGAGAACACGTCGGTCGTGGCGCCGCCGATGTCCACGCCCAGGATGTTGATCCCCTCCTGGTCGGCGTAGGCCTTCATCAGCTTGCCGACGGCGTTCGGCGTGGCCATGACCTCCTCGCTGGTCCACTCCAGCAGCTTGCTGTATCCCGGCGCCTGCTGCATCACGTGCTCCAGGAACATCTCGTGGATCTCGTCGCGGGCGGGGTCCAGGTTCTCGCGGTCGAGCGAGGGGCGGAGGTTGTCCACGATCTTCACCGCGATCGAGTCGCCGAGCACCTGCTTGACCTCCTCGCGGGCGTCCTTGTTGCCGGCGTAGATGACGGGCAGCTTCATGTCGCCGAAGCGGGGCTTGGGGTCGGCGCGGTGCACGATCTCGGCCATGTCGATCAGGTGGCTCTTGGTGCCGCCGTCGGTGCCTCCGGACATCAGGATGATGTCGGGCCTCAGCTGGCGCAGCCGCTCGACCTTCTGGTAGTCCTTGCGGCCGTCGTCCACCGCGAGGGTGTCCATCAGGATCGCCCCGGCGCCCAGCGCCGCCCGCTCGGCCGACTCGGCGGACATCGCCTTCACCACGCCGGCCACCATCATCTGCAGACCGCCTCCCGCCGAGCTGGTGGAGACGTACAGGTCCGAGGCCTCGAGCGGATCCTGGCGCTGGTCCACCACCTGCCCGTTCTTGCGCAGGCGCCACACCTTGCCGTCCTTGATCAGCCGCCGGCGGCCAAGCGGGAAGCCGTCCGGCACCGTCGTCTCCGTCAGCTCCTCCAGCTCCGTGATCGAGTTCAGCACGCCGATGGTCACGTCCTCGAACGGCTTCTCGACGGTGGTCGGAGCCTCGCCGCGGGCCACGAGGCGGTACTCGCCCTTCTCGTTCTGCTCGATGAGGATCGCCTTGGTGGTGGTGGAGCCGCAGTCCGTGGCGACGATGCGCTTGATGTCGGAGGGCATGGGAAGCATTATGGCTTGGGGCCCGCGAACCGGGCAACGGACCGCTCCGTAGAACACGCCATGCCGCGCGCGCTGAACGAGCAGGAGATCGCCGAGGCCCTTCGCCCTCTCTCCGGATGGACCTGTCAGGACGGCCGGATCGCGCTGACCCGCGAGTTCGAGACCTACGCCGCGGGGGTGCTGTTCGCGAACGTCGCCGCCGCCCTGGCGGAGACCATGGACCACCACCCCGATCTGGCCATCGGCTACCGCCAGGTGACGGTGTCCCTCTTCACGCACTCCGTCGGAGGCGTCACCGATCTGGACTTGGAGTACGCCCGGCGGCTCGCCGCGCTCGGCCTCTGAGCGCCCGATCGGCTACAATCGCCTCTCGGGGGCGATTAGCTCAGCCGGTAGAGCGCCTCGCTTACACCGAGGATGTCGGGGGTTCGAGTCCCTCATCGCCCACCATGGCCGCTCGGGCCGGCGCACCCAGTGCGCCGGCCCGCGCGAATCCATCCCTGCCGAACGCTAGTTCCCGGAAGGGTTCAGGTTCTCCGCGGGGTTCGCGGGCGGCTGCACCCCGGGCTGGGTGGCCGCTCCGGCGGGCGGCCCTCCGGGCTGGCCCGGTCCGCGGTACTCGGGCGGCGGGGCCGTCTTCTGCCAGTCCTCCGGCTTGTCGCCGTACTGCTCCTTCTCGCCCGAACAACCCGCGACGGCCAAGGCCGCCCCAAGAGCGAGCGTCGCTGCCAACAGTCTCCTCATCGTTCCTCCGTGCTGTTTGCCGCTCTGCGGCCGGGGCGGGAGTCGCCCCGCCCCATCGGCCGCGCGTTCACCCTCAGTTGCGAATCGCGTCCCACATCTTCAAGAAGCCCGACTCCTGGCAGCCTCCCGCCTGGGTGGCCGTCCAGTCGACGGTCTTCCCGGGATCGAGCGTCGCGGCGTGACCGTCCGCGAACGCGAAGTTGGACTTCCCGGCGTAGATGTCCGCGATCGTGCCGTTGTAGCCCGGCACCGGAGCGGACCACGGCCCGTTCTTCTGTCCCGGCAGAGCGACGCCCATGTCGACGCCGTCCGACTGAGTCATGACGCCGCCCCACGGGCTGAACGCGCCGTGCAGCGTCTGCATCCAGGATCCCGGCGCGGGCTTCATGCGCGTGCACAGAAGGATGGTCTCGGCCGGGTAGGTCACCTCCGTCGCGCCGCGCGGGGCGTTGTAGTTGTTCACCCAGCTCCGGTTCGTCTGCACGATGCCGCGCATGTTCCAGCCGCCCCAGCTGGGGGTGCACTGGCCCATGTACACGCCGTTCGCCCAGAAGCTGTACATCGGCCCCGACCAGGACTCGCGGCGTGGCTGTCCGACGGGTCGCGGAGGATCTGGTAGTTCTTCATGTAGGGCTGGATGTGGAACATCCACGTCATCTGCCAGCCCCAGCCGTTGTCGGGCCTGGGCTCTCCGTTGGCCACGAACGTGTCGTCGTAGTCGCCGGCGTACATGAGGTGCGCCAGCGCAAGCTGCTTCACGTTGGAGAGGCTGGAGGCCTTCTTGGCGGCGGCCTTCGCCTGAGCGAAGACCGGGAACAGGATCGCGGCCAGGATCGCGATGATCGCGATCACGACCAAGAGCTCGATCAGTGTGAACGCTCGTTGCTTCATGATTCCTCCATTGGAACGGTCGTGGGGCGCTTCGGAACGCCGCGGTCTTGGGAAAAGCGTTATGACGTTCGGTCCATCCGGGCGATGGCCTCGGAGGGCAGGCCGCACGCGGGCAGCGGGATCGCCTGCTCCGGCTCCTCCTCGGTCCACTCCGAGCGCGGCGCGCCGCACGAGCCGCGCACGGTGAGGCGGACGGGCAACCGGATCGTTTCCGGCGGCAGAAGCGGACGGGAGATCCTAAGGAGCAGCCTCTCGACCACCGCCTCGGCCATCTCCTCCCAGTCGATGTCCACCATCGTGATGCCGACGTCCTTGGCCCGCACCGGGGGCCACGTTCTGCCGAACGCCACCAGCGCCAAGTCCTCGGGCACCCTCAGGCCGCAGCGCTCGACGGCCGCGAGCACGTTGGGCAAGAGGAAGTCGTTCATCAGGAACAGAGCGTCCGGCCGATCGGGATCGGCGAGCCTGCGCTCCAGCGCCAGGGTGTCGGGCCTGAGCGGCAGTCCGCTGGTCAGGCAGAAGCAGATGTCGCGCGGCTCGGGCCGCAGCCCGGCGTCGAACTGACCGATCAGCCAGCCGGAGAAGCGCTGGTGGTTCACTTCCAGCATGTCCATCATGCCGGTTACGGCGATCCTCCTCCGTCCGAGGCGCGCCAAGTGCAGCACCGCCTCGCGCGCGCCACCGAAGTTGTCCACGGTGACCAGGTCCGTCGCGACGGTCTGCAGGCTGTGGTCCAGCGCGACCACCGGCATGTCGGCCGTCAGCCGCTGGATGCGGGCCGCGTCCGGGTACCCAACCTTCGACCAGACGAGCGCCCCGGCGAAGCCGTGCTCGGCCGCGTACTCCATGCCGCCCTCCACGCCATGGATCCGCGAGTCCACGTGAACCAAGTGGTACCCCTGAAGCTGCAGCCGGCGGCCGACGGCGAAGAACAGGTCGCGCTGCATCCCGTCGCCGTGGTCGATGAACGCCACGTTCCTGGTGCGCGCCTCGATCGGACCGTGCTGGGCGATCACACCGCGGTTGGGGCTGGCCTCGGCCCATCCGCTGCCGACGAGCAACGCCAGAGCCCTCCGCACGGTGCTCCGGCTGACACCGAACTCCGCCTGGAGCTCCCGCTCGGTGGGCAGGATCGCGCCGATGGGCACCTCCCCGCGGCGGATTCGATCGCGCAGCGTCAGCGCAATCAGCGGCGCTCCCTTCAGATCCTTCGTGCGTCTCGGACGGCGGGCCATTCTGCATCCCATCGTAGCACAAGATGCCCGCCAATGCCAAACACAAGAGACACTTTCTGTTCTCTCTTTCGACCATTCTGCGCGAACCGAAGTGTGCAATCTGCCTCCCGGCCGAACCGTTGCGCCGGCGGGCCCCTACCGCTAAACTGGCGGCATGGTTCTCGCCTCCCTGCTGCTGTCGGGAGCGCCGGCGCTGCACCAGCCGGACTCGTTGGCCGCCCGGGATCCGATGAGGCCAGTGGCCGAGGTGCGACGCGACGGCTTCCGGCTGCAGTGGTTCACCGCGTCGGCCTGCCGGACCCGGATCCAGCTGCGCGAGGGCGGCCCGCAGGCCGTGCTCTGGTCCAAGACCCCCCGTCCCGACCCGTGGAACGGTCCCGGTGTCCGCACCATCGAAGCCCCGGGCGCGCCGAGGCGCTTCCACACGCTCGACGTCCGCGGCCTGAAGCCCGGCACGCGCTACTACTACCGGATCTTCGACCCGGCCGCCGAGCCCACGGCGCAGGAGAAGCTCTGGGGAGCGGCTCCCCCTTGGCGGCGCGAGCACGCCGTCTCCACCCTGGCACCCAAGGGCCGCAAGACGGTGATCCGCATCCCCATCAAGGTGCTGCTGATGCCCAACGTGATCGACGTGGCCTCAGGAGCCAAGGCGGGCGCTCCGAACCCCGACCCGGTCACCGACGAGCAGCTCGAGCGGGCCAAGGAGGAGGTTCGCCAGGCCGCGCTGTTCTACTGGGTGAACAGCGGCATGCGCCTCTGGATCGACTTCCAGTTCTTCGTCGACCGCCGCTGGCAGAGCTGGGGTCCCGTGCCGGAAGGCGCCGGGGCCTTCTACCGCGGATGGCCGATCTGCCGCAGCTGGGCCGGAGTGGACTACGCCCCGCCCGGGGGTGGCACGTTCACGTTCGTGGACACGAAGAACGTCGAGAGGGTCTGCCTCGAGCCCGTCGAGGAGGACGCGCCCTACGCCGGACAGATCGAGATGGCGTGGCCCCGCCGCTGGAACCCGAACGCCGGCCGATGGGAGTTTCTGAACAGCGGCGGGGGCACCTATGGGCCGGACGACTGGCCGCGTGGAGTGCCAGGGAGATCGCAGTACTTCGGCGGCGGCGACATCGCGTGGCTCACCTGCCACGAGTTCCACCACCAGCTCGAGGCCTCCAGCGCCTTCAGCCTGGCCTTCCGCGAGGACGACCGCATCGTCTTCAACCACTACGCCCCGCGCCAGCGGACCACCACGCCCGACGGGAAGGTGCAGGAGAACGTCTGGAGCACCTCCGGGCGCCACGGGGAGCACTGGGACGGCATGGCCTTTTGGGATCGCACCCTCACCGACGCCCAATGGCTGCGCACCTACTTCGGCGAGACGGCCGTCGTGGCCGACCGCGACGAGGACGGGTTCCCCGACAACGACCCCCGGCTGCCCTTGGACGAGAGGCGTTTCGGCTCGCGCGCGGACCGCAAGCGCTCGGACGGCGCGCTCACCGACCTCGAGAAGGCGATGCTGAGCCACTGGATCCCCAACCCCCTGCAGTCCACCTGGGTCAAGGAGGGCACGCAGTACCGCCTGCCCAAGCCGCTCGCGCGGGATTCCGACGGCGACGGGCTGGAGGACGCGGTGGACCCGGCGCCCTTGGAGCCCTGGCCCAACTTCGTATGGCCGATGCGAGCCTCGGTCGACGGAGACGACGCCGAGTGGCGGGCCGTTCCACCCGCCGGCGAGATGGACCGGGGCGGCATCCGCTGGACTTACCGCCACGCGCACGACGAGGCCGCCTACTACGGCGCGATGCGCCTCTCGGGGCCCTGGAAGCGCGCCTACGTGACGCTCGACGGCGAAGGCAACGGGGTGTACTCCGGCCCCGGCGTGCTCGG
This sequence comes from uncultured Fimbriimonadaceae bacterium, assembly GCA_937961665.1. Lineage (GTDB taxonomy): Bacteria > Armatimonadota > Fimbriimonadia > Fimbriimonadales > Fimbriimonadaceae > UBA8783. The sequence continues at coordinate 19 of CALGMO010000091.1, read as the reverse complement.
CTTCGTCGTGCAGAACGGG
>CALGMO010000090.1 GCA_937961665.1 uncultured Fimbriimonadaceae bacterium | reverse complement strand
TGAAGTTCCTCAGAGCGGCCTCGGCCATGCGCAGGTCCACCCGGGCCTGGTCCAGCTGCGACTGCAGGTACAGCTGGGCCTGGGAGATCGACGTCTCGGCGCTGGTCTGGCGGAGCTGGTTGTAGGTTTCGACGATCGTGTTCGCCAGGTCGGCCGCCAGCTTGGGGTCGAAGGCCTTGACGACGATGTTCACGACCCGGCTGTCGCGGCCGGCGACGACCTCGTACATCCGGTACAGCGCGTCGATCTTGTCCGGCACGAGCAGCGTGCGGTCTCCGGTCTTCTCCGCGTACTTGCTCAGCGCCTCCGCGAACAGCGGCTTGCCCCGCAGGATGGCCGCCTCGGTCGCGACGTTCTGGCTCAAGCCGGTGGACAGGATGGCGGACACGTCGTCGCTGGTGCCGGTGCGCACTCCCCCGGCGTCCACCGCGATCAGCAGCGGCACGTTTGCCTCGTACACGCGGGGGCTGAGCGCGAAGATCGCGCCGCCCACGAGGGCGCCGAGGAAGCCGAAGAAGAGGACTCGTTTCAGGTGGGTCGCGAACATGGTGGCCTGGAGAAGAGGGTTGGCGCGGATTCCACTTCCGTTCCGTGGACCCGGAGGCGCGGATCGTCCTCCCACCCCCGAGCGGGGACGGGATGCACGGAACGCTCCTTTCCAGATCGACAGGCAGTTCGGAACCCTACGGGATGCCGGCGGAACAACGTCATTGCAGACTTGTGCGGATTATCGCAGTTTTCAACGCTCGAAACGCGCCCGGCGATCCAGAACCTTCGGACGATGGGCCTTCCGGCGCGGACGGAACCTCCGGGAACCTCCTGCGCGAGCCGTGCCGAACGGCCCCCCACCCCACGGAACCCGCAATTCCGCGGGTCAGCGGCAGCAGGCGACCACGAACCAAAATGGCGGCATGGATGCGAACGAGGTCGTCCGGATCCTGAGCCAACGGATCGAGGACGGCACCTATCCCGCCGGCTCGTACCTCCCGCCCGAGCGCGACCTGGCCGCCGAGCTCGGGGTCAGCAGGACCGTCGTCCAAAACGCCCTGCGCCGGATGGAGGCCGACTGCCTGCTGGAGCGCGAGCCCCGGTGCCGCCCCAGAGTGGCCATCACGGCCGGCGTGTCGCCCCACGCGGGCGAGATGCGCCAGACCGACTACGTCGCCGCCTGCCTGTGGCCCACCGAGGGACACTGCCCCGTGACGCTCGTCGCCGAGGGCGTGCGCCACATCCTCAGCGCCACCCACCACCGGCTGGTGATGGTCTCCCGGCGAATCTCCGACCCGAGCCCGGCGGAGCTGGTCCTGATGGAGTCGCGGTTCCTGCAGCAGGTCGCCGACGACCCGAACTGCCGCGGGGTTCTGATCTGGTACCTCGGCGGAGAGGTCAACCGGCCGTACCTCGAGGCCGTCCGCCACCGGGGCCTGCCGATGGTGTTCGTCGACCGCATGCCGCCGTGCGGCTTCGAGGCGGACATCGTGTGCACCGACCACTACGGCGCCGCGCGGAGGGCCACCACGGCGCTGATCGATCTGGGCCACCGCCGGATCGCGTGCGTCGCCAGCAACGAGCGCGTGTCCTCGATCCGCGAACGCATCCACGGCTACCGCCGGGCGCTGGAGATGGCGTCCATCCCGTTCCGCGAGGAGTTCCTGGTGGTCTCGGACGCCCAGCCGGGCGAGACCAACGAGCAGGCGTACGAGCGGATGGTCCGGAGGCTGCTGACCCTTCCGAACCGGCCCACGGCGATCCTGGCCCTGAACGACGATGTCGCGTTCAGCCTGATCGCAGCCATGCGGCGCCTCGGGGTGAGGGTCCCGCAGCAGTGCACCGTCGCGGGCTTCGACGGCGTGCAGCGCCAGATCACGGGCAGCAAGGAGCTGGCGGGGTGCGTGCAGGACTGGATCGGCATCGGGGAGCGGGCCGCCGAGCTTCTGCTGGACCGGATCCGGAGCGGCCGCCACAAGCCGTACCAGAGCCTGCTGTTCCACGCCCCGTTCCGCAAGGGGGAGTCGCTGGCCGCGATCTACCGCGACGAAAAGCTGTCCAAGCCGGTGGCGGGCTAGACCGGGGTCCGGGCGGCGCGGCGGACGAAGTTGCGCACGATCTCCAGCCCGGACTCCGTGAGAACCGACTCCGGGTGGAACTGCACGCCCTCGATCGGCAACGACGTGTGGCGCACGCCCATGATCTCTCCGTCGTCCTCGGACTCCGCGGTGACCTCCAGCGTCTCGGGCAGCGTGTCGCGCAGGATCGCCAGCGAGTGGTACCGGATCGCCTGGAACGGGTTCGGAAGGCCCTCGAACACGCCGACGCCGAGGTGCCGGATCGGGCTGGCCTTGCCGTGCCGGATGCGCCGGGCGCGGTCCACCGTGGCCCCCGCGACCAGTCCGATCGCCTGGTGGCCGAGACACACGCCGAGGATCGGGATCCGCCAGCCGGAGCCGGGCGCCATCGCCTCCCGCAGGATGTCCAGGCACACCCCGGACCGGTCCGGCGTGCAAGGGCCGGGGCTCAGCAGGATGCCGTCCGGCTTCAGGGCGAGGGCCTCCTCCAGCCCGATGGCGTCGTTCCGGTGAACCGACACCTCGGCCCCCACCACCCCCAGGTATTGCACCAGGTTGTAGGTGAAGCTGTCGTAGTTGTCGATCACCAGGATCATGGGGCAGATTGTATCCTTGCCGCCCCCTAGCCCTCGGGCGGAAGGCCGAAACGCTCCGGCGGAACCGGCTTCTTCGACCCGTCCGGCCCGAGCAGGAACAGCCTGAGGTGCTCCACCGACCCCGCGTCGAACACGGAAACCGCGAACCGGTGCCAGCCCCGGGCCAGCGCGATCTCGCCGCGCAGCTCGCGATAGGCGTGCAGGCCGTCGTTGTCGATCACCGCCCGGCCTCCGATCTCCAGCCGGCTGCCGTCGTCCGAACCCAGCGCGAACGAGTACACCCCGTCGCGGTCCGCCCAGAAGGCGCCCTCGAAGCGGACGGCGAAGCCGTCCTGCGGGCGGCCTTGCAGGTCGAGGGTCGGTGCTGCGACCGTCGCGGTGGAAACCGGCTGCAGGCTGGCGAAGTCCGGCAACCGCTCGAACGATCCGACGTACAGGCCCGCCCGGAGGCCGCGGCCGGCCACCCGTTCGAAGTCGGGCGCCCTCGGAACGACCCGCTCCAGGCGCACCGACGACACGGGACTCCGTCGGCCGTCCGGCCAGAAGACCGCGGCCTTCAGCGTCGTCGTCCGATCGAGCCGGATCGGGCCCTCCGCCCTCGGAGAGCGGACCGTCGGCTCCGAACCGTCCCTCGTGAAGCGCACCTCGCCCTTGCCGGACGGGCTCACCCAGCGCACGCTCGCCGTGCCGACGAAGATCCTGCCGGCGCCCAGCAACCGAGGCGCGACCGGCCGCGCGAACAGGAACATCCGGTCCTCGCCCGGCTGAGGCCTGTAGTTCTTGTGCAGCCAAATGCGCACCGCCGCGTCGTAGGTTAGGGAACCGGTCGGCAGGAGGCGCCACTGCAGTCGCACGGTGGAGACGCCGGGCGGCAGCTCCGTGAGGCCCGCCCGGATGGGCACGGGGCGACCGTCGGCCAAGGCGGCGATCGGTCGGACGAACCAAGGCCAGTGGAGGATCAGCCGCTCCGGCTTGCGCCGCCAAGAGGGGCTGAGCGTCAGGGTCGCGCCGTCGGCCCGGCAGCGCAGCCAGAGGTCCAGGCCGCCGAAGTCGGTGGCGCACCGCCGCACGCCGATCGTCTCGCCGGGTTTCACCCACGCCGGCGAGAGCGCGGAGAGCAGGTGCAGGCGATCGCCCTCCTCCCGCACGAACAGGTTGCGCAGCAGCTCGATGGTTCGGCCCGCGAACCACCCGTGCGGCGGGCGGTTGCCGCCGGGGTCGCGGTCGCCCCAGGGCCGGATCGTCGTCTCGAACCCCGCGTGCGTCGCGGAGGTGTGCGCGAGAACGGAGTAGAGGTCCTCGATGACGTCGCGCTGCTCGCCCCGCGCCAGCTGGGTCTGCATCACGTGGTACGTCTCGTAGTGGTGCAGATACAGCGGGTCAGGGTCCTCGACCCCCGCCAGAATCTGCGTCTTCAGGTTGAAGGCGTTCGGGCCCCAGGTCATGATGCCCTCGCGGTACTTGGTCTCACGGACCAGGTCGACGGTCGCCCGCACGAGGGGGTGGTCCGGTGGGAACACGCCGAACGGGTACACGCCGCCGCTTGCGTTCTCCCAATCGTGCCCGTCCAACGGCTTGTCGACCCCCGGAGGGATGTAGCCGCCCGTCTGGGACACGATCCAGCGCAGGCGGCGCAGGAACCGCTCCCGATAGGCGTCGTGCTCCCTCAGGAACGTCGGTGCGGCCTCCGGATGGCCGGCCATGCGCGCCAGATAGGCGCACTCCCGCAGGCCCAGCAGCACCCAGAAGCTGTGCGCGGTGTAGTGGCCGTGGATGACCTCGTTGTCGTAGGGCCCGGCGACGGGCCACAGGCCGAGCGGATCCTTGGCGGTCTCCTCCCGCAGGTGCCTCAGGTGCGGCTCCAGGGCGGGATAGACCTCGCGGGCCAGGCTGCGGTCGCCCGTGGCGCGGACCCAGCTCGCCAGAGCCCACACCGACTGGCCCCAGTCGTCGGGAGCGGTCCGGGCCAGGGCACGCACGGCCCCCCGACCGTCGCGCACCAGGTAGCTCTCCAGCACCTCGCGCGCGACGTCGGACAGCCCGACCATCTCGTACGCTCGGGCCATGAACGCCGTGTCGCGGGCGTAGAAGTCGTCGTACTGGAACTCGTTGACCTTCTGCACGTAGCGGCCCGGCTGCTCCTGGGCGTCTCTGGCGATCAGCAGGTAGGCGAGGCTGGCGCGGTAGGTGCGCACCACCTTCGGTTCGGGCACCCGCAGCTCCATGGCGCGATCGAAGACCGATCGCCAAACTTGGGCCGCCTGCTCCCGCGCAGGGCCGTACGCCAGGTTGCGGAACGACTCCACCTCCTGAGTCCGACTCCTGGCCAGAGGGACGTACGGAACCTTGAACTCGACGGCGACGGAGGCCCCGGGCTGCAGCACCCCGCTCCAGGCTGGCGGCTCGCCCTCCTCCACCTCCACCCAGTCGCCCCCGGGGTTCCGCACGGCGAGGAGGAGGTGGCCCGACGGCGCCGGACCGTCCTCTCGGAACGGCACGCGCTCGAGGTCGGCGAACTTCCGGCGGTACCACGGCGCGCAAGGCAGGTCCGCCCTGCCCGGACCCTGGACCGGCCGCAGCAGACCCTGGATGGCCGCGGCGCGCGGCTCCCGCGAGACGTTGGAGGCCTCCACCCGCACGATCGCCGACAGCAGGCGGCGGGGGTCCAGACCGTTCGCCATCCCGAACGTGCGGAACCGGTAGCGCACACCCCCCTCGTCGGTCGTCCACCGGATCTCCGGCAGGTCCTCGGCCAGCTCCCTCACGCGCTGGGCCGCCTGACGGCGCCGCGGCCCGACCAGCACGCAGAACTCCGAGAAGCCGTTGTTCCACGAGCAATCGTACGTGAGCTGGAAGCCCTCGGGGCTATCCTTGAACCCCACCACGTCGCTGGGCACCAGATACCAGTTGAACGGCGCCGCCGCCTCCCGCTCCAGAGTCGGCCGCTCCGGAGGCGGCGGAGCGACAGGCGCGAGCAGCAGAGCCAGAGCGGGGGCGAACCAAGCCATGGCGCCCGGTTTACCCCATGGCTAGGTGCCCTTCTCGTTGCCGTAAAGATCGATGTGCAGACGCGGGCCGAGCCGCCAGCCTCGGGCCATGCAAGCCGGCGCGAGGGAACGCGCCCGGGCTCGGAGCGTCTCGGAATCGGTGCCCTCGGGCATCAGGACGATCCGCGCGGGGTCGCGCACGCCGACGTCCGCTACCAGCGCCTCGATCTCCTCCAAATCCCGCTCGAAGGGCGGAGCGAGCACGAACTTCCACTGGCAGTGCCGCTCGCGCTCGAGCCGCCGCAGCACGGGCAGGTTCGTTCGGCGCGCCTCGTGGATCGCCGCCCAGCGGCCGTCCGGCGTGCTGTTCGACAGCTTCGGGCTGACCGACATCAGGTCGCACTCCGCGTCGAGCCACACCGTGCCCGCCGTCTCGATCGTCACGATCCGTCCATCGGCCCTCAGCGCGCGGCACAAATCGGCCACGCCCGGAAACAACATCGGCTCCCCGCCGGTGACCACCACGTGCCGCAGAGGGGAGCCCAGCACCCGCCGCAACACCTCGTGGACCTCCAGCACGGGCCCCTCGGGCTCCCAGCTCGCGTACGGCGTGTCGCACCAGGCGCAGCGCAGGTTGCATCCGGACACCCGGACGAACACCGAGGGGACTCCGGCCCAGATCCCCTCTCCCTGGATGCTCTCGAACACCTCGGCGATCCGCAGCCTAGCCATCGGCGAGCGCGGGATCCTCCATGCCGAGCTCTCGGAAGGCGGCGATCCGGATCCGGCAGGAGTCGCACCGCCGGCAGGGCCGACCCTCGGCGTCCGGGTCGTAGCAGGAGTGCGTGAGGCCGTAGTCCACGCCGAGCGAGAGGCCGAGCCGGACGATCTCCGTCTTGGGTAGGTGGATCAGCGGCGCATGGATGCGGAACCGCTCCCCCTCCACGCCGGCCTTGGTGGCCACGTTGGCGAGACGCTCGAACTGGGCGATGAACTCGGGCCGGCAATCCGGGTAGCCCGAATAGTCCACGGCGTTGGCCCCGATGAAGATGTCCCTCAGGCCCCGTGCCTCCGCGTAGGCCAGCGCGAGCGACAGGAACACCGTGTTGCGCGCCGGCACGTAGGTGACGGGAATCTCGGCCGCCATGGCCTCCTCGTCGCGGTCCTTGGGCACCTCGATCGCGTCGGTCAGCGCCGAGCCTCCGAACGCGGAGAGGTCCAGATGGATCACCCGGTGCTCGGCCACTCCCAGCGAGGCCGCCACGCGCTCGGCGGCGCGCACCTCGACGGCGTGCCTCTGGCCGTAGACCACCGTGAGGGCGTGCAAGCGGAAGCCGTCGCGCTTGGCGACCGCGGCGGTGGTCGCCGAATCCAGTCCGCCGCTGAGAAGAACGACGCACCCTGCAGGCATCACCCCGCCTCCCCTACGGGCCCTCGGTCGGGCGGACCGGAACAACCTCGATCTCCGCGAGCCTGGCGAACCCGGTGTCCTCTCGGCAGACGAGCCGGACGAAGCGGGCCCTCACGGGCGCGCCGCGGTAGCACACCTTGAACCACCGTGGGTCGTCCGGCTCGGAGTCCTTCCGGTTCACGCAGGTCCAGCGCCAATCCCCCTCGCGGGCGAAGGGCCGGGCGTCGGCGATCGTCTGGCCGGTGGAGTAGACCAGGATGTCGAAGCGGCGCCAGAAGTCCGCGCTGTCGGACCAGAGCCGCACGTCGCCGAGCGGGCGGTCGCGCCCCAGATCGATCTCGATCCAGGCGCCCGCCTTGCCGGGCAGGGGCACGGTGCTCCTGCGGTCCCCGTCCACCAGCTTCGCCAGGTCGGCGGGCTGGGTGGAGGCGGAGTCCATCACGAACCGCTCCCTCGCCAGGTTGGCGCCCTCGTCCAGCGGCATCGCCGGAAGGTTGAACCGCAGCTCGCGGATCTGGGCAGCCCGCTGGCCCCGGGCATAGGCGTCGACCAGCTGCCAGAGCTTGAGGAACGCCCACTCCGCGACCCCGTTGGCGCGGGCTCGGACGAGGAACACGCCGTTCGAACCCACGACGTCGATCCTCCCGAACGGGTTCGGCCTCAGTGTGAAGCCGGTCTTGGTGGTGAACGGCGCCGGCTCCAGCGTGTCGCGGGCGGGAAGGCGCGCGGTTCCGTTCGCGTCGGTCAGCACCTTGAACACGGGGGGAGCGTCGGGGATCACGCCCTGCGCCATCTGGAAGAACTCCAGCTCGGCGTTGCGGATCGGCTGGCCGGCGAGGTCCACCGCCCTCACGACGATCACGTTCGGCAGGGCGTAGACGAACTCGCCGTAGAACCCGCGCCGGTAGCCCAGGAGGCTGTTCAGCGCGAACGCGTCGGTGGCGGCGTACAGGTCGGTGTGCTCCAGGTTGGTGGCGTCGAGGAAGGCGTCCGGCCACGGCTCGTAGGGCAACGGGTACGCCTTGGGCACCATCGCCTCGTTGCGCGTGTCGCCTCCGCCCATGAGGCCCGGGAAGCGGTCGTAGGCGCCGCGCGTCGGCGTGGCCCCGTCGGCCTTGAGCCGGACCTTGCCGCCCGTGCCGTCGGGTCGGCTGGGGTCGACGTTCATGGTGTAGAGGTCGATCAGGCCGATCTGGTGGCTCAGCTCGTGCAGCAGGGCGAGGTCCGCCTGCCTGCGCACCGAGGCGATGTAGCCGTCGGCGGCCATGGAGCCCTCGAAGCCCCACTCGCCGTCGTAGATCAGGGTCGGCGCGTCGTTCGGCAGGTGGGCCCCGCCCTTGAGGGTGCCGTTCGGCACGATCGTGATCCGCGCGACCCTCGTGCGCTCCAAGATGCCGTCCGGGGCGAACGAGAAACGGCTGTAGGGGAAGAACGTGCCGTTCCACAGCCGGAACTGCTCCTGGATCCAGTCCTCGAAGGCGCGGCTGCCCGCCAGGTTCGGCTCCTGTGCGAACTTCTCGTAGAACGCCTCCTCCACCCAGATGCCGATCGCCAGCGCGTTCTCCTGGATCTCCACGCAATCGTTGGAGGGGTTGGCGTCCGGCCCGGTCGGCTCGATGCGGAATGCGAGCGGCTGCACGCGGTGGTCGCTGTGCACGTTCTTGAACGGCTTCTCGAGCTTGAACGTCGCCTCCTGGCCGGGCAGCAGGGTGACCGAAGCCTGGCTGGATGCGCCGGACACCTCCCGCACGATCCACCGGAAGAAGAAGCCCTGCGCGGGCGCGTCCCCCACGTTCTTGACGTGCGCGATGTACGTGACGGCCTCGCCGTCCGCCGGCCACTTCTTCGAGTCCGCCGAGCCCGGCTTGTCCATGATCCCGGCCGTGTGCCCGTTCTGCTCCTTGTAGGTGTAGGCGTTCCGGTTGTCGTAGCGCTCGTACTCGGGGACCCGCTCGATGTAGGTCACGCTGAGGTCGGGGCCTCCCTTGGGCGGTTCGTCCTCCAGCCGCAGCTCGAGCGTCGGCCGGCCGCGCGGCGCCTCGGAGCTGGCGAACGCCACCGGCTCGTCGAACACGAGCAGCAGGCCGTGGTTGTCGTACCAGCGCTTGTACTGGCGCTGGACCTCGGCCGCCAAGCCGGAGATCACGAGCTCGCGCTCGCCGGCCTCGGCCTTCCAGCCTTCCAGCGGTTTGGAGTCGCCCGAGCCGGAGGCTCCCGCCCCTCGCCAGAGGATCGGCTGCTCGCCCGCCCTGCGGAACCGCCAGGTGGCCGACCAGCGCGGGGCCGGCGCCTCCTTGCCGATCGCCGGCTCGGGGGTCTCGATCGTCCTCGCCGGACCCTCGCCCCAGGGCGCGAGCACCGTGGAGACCGAGCGCGGGGGGGCCGTCTTGCCGTCGAACACGGTCAGCCGCAGCCTGGCGTCCACGACCCTCTTTCCGGGGCCGATCGCGCGGGCCAGGTCTCCGAACCGGATGAGGATGGCCCGGCCGGGGCCGCCGCTCAGCACGGCCATGCCGCCGAAGTTCGATTCGGGCATCCGGGAATCGAGCGTGGCGTCGGCGACGTCCCAGTACCTCGCTTGGGGCGTGGGCCGGGCGGGAAGCGGCGCGCCCCGGTACAGCTCCAGCACGTCGGCGTCCTGACCCACGAGCACAGCGGCGAGAAGGGCGGAGAGCATCTCCACCAGTCTACTTGGAGAGCCTCCTGCGCGGTAGGATGCCGGAGATGGTTGGTTGGAGCCTTCTCGCGGGAGCGGCGATCCTGCTCGCTCCGAAGGTCGTCGTCGAGGTCGACGTGAGCGCGTCGCCGTCCTCCGCGGTGTGGGCCGAGAAGGCCAAGGCCCTGGCGGAGGAGTGGTATCCGAAGCTCGCTGAGATGCTGAAGCAGCCGGGCTGGACTCCCCCGGCCAAGGTGACGCTGCGGTTCGAGCCGATGGACGGCGTGGCCGGAACCGCCGGCGACGTCATCCACATCTCCGAGGCCTGGATCCGCGACCACCCCGACGACTGGGGCATGGTCATCCACGAGCTGGTTCACGTGGTGCAGTCCTACCGCCGGCCCGTGCCCGGGTGGATCACCGAGGGCATCGCCGACGGCATCCGCTACGCCAAGTTCGAGCCTCAGAAGGACTCCGCGCTGCACGACCCCGAGAGGAGCCCCTACACCGACGGGTACTGGTCCGCCGGAGCGTTCCTGATCTTCATGGAGCGGTCCTACGACCGGCGGCTGATCACCAAGCTGAACGAGGCCGCGCGCCGAGGGCGCTACTCCCCCGACTTCTGGGTCCGCGCCACCGGCAAGAGTCTGGAGGCGCTGTGGGACGAGTACAAGCGCTGGCACCGGCAGACGGCCTCCGAGAAGGGACGCCAGCCGCGCCTCAGCGACCTGCCGAGACAGAGGGGGAAAAGGGGCTGGTGGGGAGTGAAGGATTCGAACCTTCGTAGGCGTCCGCCGACGGATTTACAGTCCGTTCCCATTGACCGCTCGGGCAACTCCCCAGCCGGAAGAATAGGATACCCGATCCTTCGGCCGATGCAAGCCCACCGGCCGAAGGCTTCGGGAAGGCGCTTCAGTCGGCGGGCGCGATGACCACGCGGCGGTCGGGCTCCTCGCCCTCGCTGTAGGTGGTCACGCCGGGCTCGTGCTCCAGCGCCTTGTGCACGACGCGCCGCTCGAACGCCGGAAGAGCCTCGAGCACGGCCTCCTGGCCGCGGCTGCGGACCTCCTGGGCCAGGCGCACCGCCAGCTGCCGAAGAGCGGCCTCGCGCCTCTGCCGGTAGTTGTTCGCGTCGAGCGTGGCGCGCACGCCCGTCTGGAACTTGCGGCTGCAGATCGTGTTGAGCAGGTACTGCAGGTTGTTCAGCACCTCGCCGTGCTTGCCGATCAGGTGGTTGGTGTCCGGCCCCTCGATCTCGAGGTTCACATACTTGCCGCTGAGGGAGCGGACCCTGACGGTGGCGCGGAAGCCCCCTGCAGCCAGAAGCTCGCGCAACACCCCGGCGAAGGCCTCGCCGTCGGCTTCGGTCGCGACGATCTCCGGCTCGGCGGGCTGCTCGTCGGCCTCGGCCTCCGCGGCCTCTGCCGAGGGCTCCTCGCCGTCCGGCTCCGCGGCCTGCTCCTGGGCCTCCGCGCCCGCTGGCGTGGTCGGCTCGTCGGTCGCCGGCTGGGGCGCGGGGCTCTCCTCGGCCGGCTCCGCGGCCGGCGGCTCCTCGGCGACGACTTCGGCCAGGATGCGCACCTGCGTGCGCCCGAAAAGGCCCTTCTGCTCCTCCAGAACCGTGATCTTCAGCGACTCGACGGGCACTCCCAGCCGGGCGGCCGCGGCCTGCGCGGCGTCTTGGACGGACTTGTCGGTGATCTCGATCGATTGCATGGTTGTTCCTCGAAATCGTCAGCGGCTCTTCTTCTTGTGCACCTTAGGCGCGCCGGTCCGCACCCCGCCCACGGTCTTGGGGTCCACGGGGAACACGCCGCCGCCCGGCGCGTTCACCTTCACCAGCGGCGGCACGGGCAGCCGATAGGCCCGCAGGCTCTGGATCGTCGCCAGGATGTTGGTGAAGATCCAGTACAGCACGAACGCGGAGGGCACGGGCCAGAAGAACATCATGATCGCGAACAGGACCGCGATCGAGATGCCCATGAGCCTCTGCTGGCGGGCGTTGTTCGGGTCGCTCACGGGGGTCAGCAGCGTCGTGACGACCATCGAGATGCCGTACAGGATGATCAGCAGGTAGTCCTTGTGCCCCAGGTTCATCGCGAAGAACCAGGGGTACTTCTCCGAGAGCGACGAGCCGATCCACAGGAAGGTGCCCTTCTCGAACTCGAAGCGGTAGTGCAGCATCGAGGTGTAGATGAGAAGGAACAGCGGCATCTGGATGAGCGCCGGGAAGCAGCCGGCCATCGGGTTGATGCCGTACTCCCGATAGAGCTCCATCGTCTTCTGCTGCAGCTCCTGCCCGGTGTACTTCTCGCGCAGCTCGGCCGCGAGAGGCTGCAGCTGGGCCATCTGCCGCCCGAACATCAGCTGCTTCTGCGCCAGCGGCCAGACCAGCGCCCGCACGAAGATGGCCAGCAGCAGGCCGGCGAACGCGTAGCTGAACGACGGCACCGCGCCGGTGATCCGCACCAGGAAGTCCACCATCTGGAATCCCGGGAAGAAGCCCCACACGGGGGTGGACATCCCCAGCTCGCGGAGCTTCTGGCCCGTGAGAGCCTTCAGCTCCTCCGCCGAGGTCTCGGTGCGCGGGAAGTCCTTGTCCGGCCCGACCCGGAACCTCTCGCGCCACACCGGCTTGTCCTTGTACTGCGCCTCGAGCGCGGAGAGATCGTTGTAGGCGACCGTCAGCTTGTTGAAGTCCCTGAGCCGCGTGCCGGCCTTGAGCAGGGTGTCGGACACGAGCACCTGGATCTCGACGCGGATGCGGTCGGCCTCCTCCGGCGAGACCTCCTTCTTCTTCTCGGCGTCGGAGAGCTTGCCCAGCGCGATCGGCTTCAGGCGGGAGATCGAGTCGTCCCTCACCTGGGCGTTGAGCTCGCGCATCTTGACGATGGTCTCGGCCAGGGTGCTGGTGTCGGGCGCGCGGTTGCCGGACCCCAGGAACATCTGCACGGCGAGGAAGATCACCGTGACCATCAGCAGGGTCTGGAAGAAGTTGCTCTGCGGTCGTTGTTGGCTCATAGCGGGTGGGTCGCTCTCCGCCTCACGGCACCGGGTCGTGCCCGCCCGGGTTCAGGGGATGGCAACGGAGGATGCGCCGCATTCCCAGCCATGCGCCCTTCAGAACGCCGTGCTTCAGGATCGCCTGCCGGGTGTATTCGGAGCAGGTCGGGGTGAAGCGGCACACGGGCGGGAAGCGTCGGGAGCATCGTTGGTACAGCTCGATCAGGAGGACGGCGAGTCGGCGCATCGGGCGTTCAGGCGTCGCAGGAGCTCCTCGGCCGTGCGTCGGAGCTCGTCGAACGGCAGGGAGGCGAAGCCCTCGCCGATCACGAACACGTAGTCGGCGTCGGGGCGCAGGGCGCCGCTCAGCCGGAGAGCCTCGCGGAGCCGGCGCCGGGCCCGGTTGCGACGGGGCTGCGATCCCAGAGAGCGGGAGACCGCGAGGCCCACGAGCCCTCGTCCGGGCAGGCAACGAACCCTCAGGCCTCCGGCGGCCTCGCCGAGGCCCTCGCGGAACAGCTGCTCGAAGCGCGCCTTGCCGGGACCCGCCAGTCGGGCCATCAGTGGGTGATGCGGTGCCGGCCCTTGAGCCTCCGCCGCTTGATCACGTTCTGACCGTCCGTCGTTCGCATGCGGACGCGGAAGCCGTGGGTCTTCTTCTTGTGCCGGTTGTTGGGCTGGTACGTCCTCTTCATCGGTCACCTGGTCCTTACGAGCAGG
>CALGMO010000089.1 GCA_937961665.1 uncultured Fimbriimonadaceae bacterium | reverse complement strand
CGGATCATCCACAAGCCGCACCACCGCCAGGGGAACAAGTGGTGCATCTACCCGATGTACGACTGGGCGCACGGCCTCGAGGACTCCATCGAGGGGATCACGCACTCGCTCTGCTCGCTGGAGTACGAGATCCACCGGCCGCTGTACGACTGGTTCCTGGACCAGCTGGGCATCTACCACCCGCGGCAGATCGAGTTCGCCCGCCTGAACATGACCTACACCGTGATGAGCAAGCGGCGGTTCATCGAGCTGGTGAACGGAGGCCACGTGTCCGGCTACGACGACCCTCGCCTGCCCACGCTGGCCGGCCTCCGGCGCCGGGGCTACACCCCCGAGGCGATCAAGGAGTTCTGCCGGCGGATCGGGGTGAGCAAGACCGACAGCGTCGTGGAGTTCCACCAGCTGGAGGACTGCATCCGCGAGGACCTGAACCGGCGCGCGCCCCGCAGGATGGCCGTGCTGGACCCGATCAAGGTCACCTTGGTGAACTACCCCGAGGGGAGGACGGAGACGGTGCAGGCCGTGAACAACCCCGAGGACCCGTCGGCGGGAGTGCGCGAGGTGCCGTTCGGCCGGACGCTCTATCTGGAGCGGGAGGACTTCCTGGAGGAGCCGCCGCCCAAGTTCTACCGCCTGGCGCCGGGACGGGAGGTTCGCCTCCGCTACGCCTACTTCATCCGGTGCGAGGAGGTGGTGAAAGACGCCGACGGCAACGTGGTGGAACTGCTGTGCACCTACGACCCCGCAACCAAGGGGGGCGACGCGCCCGACGGCCGCAAGGTGAAGGCGACGCTGCACTGGGTTTCCGCCGAGCACGCCGTTCCGATCGAGGCCCGGCTGTACGACCACCTGTTCCGCACGCCCGATCCCGACGACGTCCCCGAGGGCGGCAGCTGGCTGGACAACCTCAACCCGAACTCGCTTCGGGCGGTGCGGGGCTTCGCGGAGCCCTCGGTGGCCGAGGCCAGCCCGGGGGACCGGTTCCAGTTCGAGCGGGTGGGCTACTTCTGCGCGGACCGGGACTCGACACCCGGGTTGCCGGTGTTCAACCGCACCGTCACGCTGAAGGACGCCTGGGCGAACCTGCGGAAGTCGGGGCGCGTGTAGGTCGCCGCCGGGCGAATGCGGGCGGGAACCTTGCCTGCCCCGCGGGCGTTCGGGGTATGATGGAAGACCGGACTCCATGGGGTCCGCGCCGAGTGGGGATGTAGCTCAGCTGGGAGAGCGCTGCAATCGCACTGCAGAGGTCGTGAGTTCGAATCTCATCATCTCCACCACCTCCTCTTCCCTTTTCGCGAAGCGCGTGTTGGTGCTGCGGCGAGATTGGGCCGGTTGGTGAGAGGAAGCTTCTTGGAGGGCCGGCAGAGTCCCGTCCGCGAGAAGGAGTCCATGTCCGAAAGCGCATTCGCGTCGCAGAACGCCTACGACTTCCTCCACCGCCTGCTCCATCCGTACCACTGCGACACCTACTCCTTGTCGGGTAGAGGTTGCGTCGAGGCGCTGCGCGGCCTCGGGATGTCGGGCGAGGCGAACCCGGACGGAACGCTCCCCACTCGCGCGCCGGGCGGAGCATGGCATCCGGCGGACGGCGTTCTGGAGGCGGTCTCCGCCGACGGGGAGGTCCTGCGGGCCGGCGTGACTTTCAACGACTCCATGGCCGGAGAACTGGGTTTCCACCTCCACGCTTACCTTCACATGCCCGGGGACTTCCTTGAAGATGAGGACCGTGTCATTGCCGTTTGGACCCAGGTGGTGTTGACGCCGCTGGGCGACGTTTTCGTCGGCGGGCCCGTGGACAGAACCTACCTGGGCACCCCGGACCTCCGGCGCTTCCGGAACAGCATGGCGGACGGCCTCGCGGTGCTGCGCGCATGGTCGGAGATCCGCGAGAGGGTTCGCCCGTGGCGCGGGCCCTCCGGCGCGTCCGAGCACTCGTGTCGCTTCTGACTCCGGCTGAGGGCGATGCCAGTTGGCGCGGCCCCGCAAGGGGCCGCGCCCTCTCTTCCTGCGTTCCGCTCAGCGCGGGACGATCTCGTACCAGAGGCTCCGAGTCCTCGGCCCGATCTCGAAGCGAACCCGGCCGCCGGCGAATTCGGAGGGAACCTCGGAGCGCCGCGAGCCGTCCGGACCGAGCGCGAAGACCCGCCGGGGCCCGTCGGCGGGCAGGCTGAGCTTGGCCGGCACAGGCTCGGCGACCGTGGGCGGCTCGCCCCACTGGTCGCTCACCGAGTTCCGCTGCTCGTTCCAGCCCATGTTCCGGTTCTCGACTCTGGCCGCGACGGCAATCGCCACCCTGCGGGAGGTGCGGATCGGCTTGCCGTCCATGCTGGCGGCCATCAGGGCGCCGAACCCCTCGCCGCGATAGCCGAAGTCGCCGAACGCCGCCCAGACCGGGCCGGCCTGCTGGGTGGTTCCACCGACGAAGCCGGCCAGCGCGCACGCCTTGTCCGAGCCCACCGCCACCACGTTGCCCTTGGACGTCCGCCTCACGGCGATCGGGTTGGCGTCCTTGGACTTCGGGGCGGGGGCCTTGGAGCCGGCCCACTCCACGTACAGTCTGGCGTTCAGGCTGTCGGCGTCCGGAGCCTGGCGCGCCCACTCGTCCCACCAGTGGAGGCTGCGGCTCCAAGGCACCTGCGGAAGGCGGATCGATCGGACCTTGGCGGCCGGCTCCAGCAGGCCCTGGCGGAACAGCACGGCGGAGATGGGGAAGAACGCCCACTTGGCCGGGTTGCGGGCCATGTCGAAGTATCCGTCGTACAGGTCGTTGCGGCGCCCCGTGCCCGTGGCGTCCCAGGCGAAGGTGTACAGGATGTCCCAGTCCTGCCGCGCGCCCCAGGCGGCGTAGAGCGGCATCATCTCCACCTGGAAGTCGCTCGGAGCCGGGTGGTTGTACTCGCTGACGCTGAACGGCTTGCCGGCGAGGCGCGTGCGGGCCAGCGAGCCCAGGGTGCCGTTCGACCGTCCCATCTCGTTCACCAGAGCGCGACGATCCACCCGGTAGTTCTTGGGGTCCCAGTCCGAGCCGAGGAACGTCGGGTGGTTCCAGTACTCGTGAGCGTCCGTCAGCTCCATCGAGCGTTCTCGGTAGGGGGCGGTCAGGCCGCCCCAGGCGATCTGGGTGTCCAAGAGGATCGTGTTGCGGAACCCGAGCTGCTCCCGCAGGAAGCGGCGCATCCGCTCGCTGTAGGCGCGCTCCGTCTCGGCCAGAAAGGCGGTGTAGTCCCGGAACTTGGGCGAGAGGTCGGGGGCTGGGAGGCCGATGGTCCCCAGCCGCTGTCCGGCGGGCACGCCGACGGTCCGCGTGCCGGGCAGGACGCGGACGTTCTCGACCCAGAGGGTTCCGCGCACGTCGCCGAGCACCCAGCTGATGCGGGCGCTGTTCGGCTCCGAGTTTTGGCAGCGGAAGGTGAGGCTGTAGGTCTTCCACTCCGGCCCGGTGCTGACGGAGCCGCCGAGCCCGAGGAACCGCCAGTCGGGCTTGTTGAGGCGGGCGTCCACGCCGAACGTCATCGGGCGGTCGGAGCGGGCGCGGAACTCGACCACGTAGGACTGGCCGTTCTTCAGGTCGAGCCCGCCGAGGTGCATCTGGACGTGCCAGTTCGGGCCGGGATTGGATCGGACCGTCGCCCGGATGCCCATGGATCCCGCACCGGACTCGGGGGTGTAGGTCTCGAAGGTCACGTCGCCGTTCGACTGGTTCTCGTGGGTCCACGCGGTGCGGCGGGTCGTCAGGCTGGGTCCGACGATGCGCTCGGTGCTCGGCCAGGCCTTGCGCAGGGCGGCGTCCGACCCGTACTTGCGCCGGAGCCAGTCGTTCCAGAGCTTCACGAGGTTGCCGCGGAACGGCTCGGGCAGACCGTCCAAGCCGGCCCCGGGAGACTCTCCGGGCCAGCCGACCAGCGAGTTCTCGTTGTTGATCTCCACCACGAGGATCGCAGGGTCGTCCGCGTAGCGCAGGCCCGTGTAGGGGTTGCGCCGGCCGATCAGGTCGCGGGCGTACTGCTGCTGGAGCCGGATCATCCTCTCGTCGAACTTGTCGACCTTCTTGGCGAAGTTCTTGAGCTGGCGCACCGAGGGCGGGAAGCCCATCTCGGGCAGGTACTCGCGCGCCGTCTGCAGGTTGATGTTGCTGTAGATGCCCCTCTTCTTGAGCGCGGCCACGAAGTAGTCGAACTTGTCCAGCTGAACGGGGTCGATCTCGAGGAACGTGCGTCCGGGCTTCCAGATGGTCCCGCCGTTCAGGTCCCATCCGTTGTTGAGGTGGTGGAAGCGCACCACGTTGATGCCGAGGCCCGCGAGCCGCGCGGCGATCTTGTCGGCGTCGGCCTTCGAGGGGAAGGCCGCGGAGGCGCCCAGGTTGGTGCCGAAAAACCGGACGCGGCGGCCGGTGCGGCTCTCGTACAGGTGGCCGTTCCGCGACACGATCCTGCCGTTGGCTCCGGCAGGCTTCGTGTTGAGGAACGAGACGTCAAAGGCGCCCTTGGGCGCGCGATCCCAAGGCGCCACGAACGGGAACCAGTCGGACCCTTGGGCCGCGCCGAGCGCGGCGATCGCGCACACGGCCCCGGTGGCGGCGGCACGCAGCGTGCGAGAGCGGAGTTGCATGGCTCGAAAACCTCCTCCTGTGGCTGGCGCCATTATAGACCGCCCCGAGGTTCATCCGTTCACCCGCGACGGGCCGGCCGGATGCGTTCCTCTTTGGCCGGCGATCGGGATAAACTCGCCGACATGCCCGTGCCTTGTCGAATGCTCTCGGGTTCGGTTGGTACCGTGTCGGCGGCGGTCGCCGGGGCGGGCGTGCTGGCGGCAGGCTGGGCGGCGGGCCGACCGGCGCCCTCCGCCTAGGACGGGGCGGCGTCTCTCGCTCGGGGTGGCAGGATGTTGGCGTTGGTGGCTTCTCTCTCCGGTTTGGCGGCGTGCTGCTCGGGGCTGGCGGGCTCCGACTACGCGGCGGGGTACCTGATCCTGCCGGTGGCCGGCGGGGTGGACCGGGCCTACGGGGACGGCTTCTCGCTCTATGTGCCGGCTTGGCCGTTGCTCGAGCGGTACCCGGGGCACGAGTTCCAGACGGGGTTGCCCGGCACGTGGATGTTCGCCCAACCGCTGGGAGAGCCGCTGAAGGACGCCTATTCGGACATCGAGGGCGGCCTCGGGTGGTGGCGGGACACGAGGTTCCCCACCGAGACGCCGAAGTTCATCATGGGCGGCGTCGGCTTGAACTTCTCGACCGTGGCGAACGGTCCGGCCCACGGGTGGGGAACTTGGGACGACCCCAGAGGGCTGTACGGCGTGGCCCAGCTGAGCAACCGCCTGGTCTTCCCGATCGACGGCCTGAACGTCGCCCAAGGGGCGTGCGGCCAGCTGTTCGGCTACGGCTACCTGAACCTTCCCCTGGCCGACCCGCAGCCCCGCGGACCCAAAGGCGTGCCCACCGGCGCCAACTGCTGGACCCTGTTCCTGAACACGGCGAACTTCAAGGGCCCGGTGGCCTTCTTCCTGCCCGGCTTCTGGTCGGAAAGCGCGGCCTCCGACGCCCGCATGGCCGGGAGGATGCTGGACAGTCGGCCGTCCGACCCGAACCGGGCGGTGCAGATGGAGACGCAGTACGTGCCGTGCAAGGTCTCGCCGGACTCCAAGGGTGCGCTGTTCGCCAAGCTGGCCCCGGTCCGCTTTCCTCTGAACCGCGGCGGCGACACGGTGCTGCTGCATCGGGACACCGTGTACCGGGAGGATGCGCTCCGGAAGAGCGTGGAGGCGTGGTTCCGGGGCGGCCCCGCTGCCTCCGGCAGGGTGGACCCTCGCGGGGCGTTCGTCCGGCAGATCCAGCAGGGCGGGTACGCCACGTGGGAGATCCGGTGGAGGCAGGCCGGGAGCGAGGAACGCAAGGCGCCGCTGCACTGGGATTCGTTCGCAGAGCCGCTGAGGCTCGACCCGGAAACCTACGGCTACCGTTGGCGCGGGCCGCACGTGGCCCGAACCAGAACCAGACAGGGGGAGCTGGTCACGCTGCCCCAGTACTACCGACTGGAGCGGACCGAGCAAGGCGGGGAGCGGTGGGTTCCCGTCGGGGAGGAGGAGGTTCCCGCGGAGACGGGTCTGCGGGAGGTGCGCTTCGGCCGTCCCGAGGAGCCTCCGCAGGAGCCTTACACGACTCCGGATGCCAAGGGCAGCCCGTGGAAGAAGCCTGGGCCTGTCGCGGGGCCGTTCCGGATCCGTCTGGGCGACGGCAGCGTGGTCGAGTACTGCTGGTACCGGTTCGCGGACCAGCCCGCGCTCGTGGCGTCCGGCCTCTCCGAGCGGGATCGGGAGCGGATGCAGGCCAGAGCCGAGAAGATCCATCGGGCTTGGGGCATCGGGCGGGAGTACCTGATTCCTCCGGCCTTCGTGACGCTCGCTCGGCTGGACCCGGCGCAGATCGTCCGTCCTCCCAAGGGTCTGGAGGTCGGGTACGTGCCGATCGCGACCTGGCAGGGATTGCCTCGGCGCTAGCCGCAGCGGGTGCCGTTCGGGGCCAGCGCAGGCCACGCCGGGCGACCAAGCTGGCCGGCCGGGTGGATACCTGGACAGACCCGCGTCGCGAGCCCCGAGGGTTGCTTTGCCGGGGCCTGTTCCCGGCCCGAGAGACCGGTTGCGTCTCACAGTGCGACAGCCCGCCCTGGACGGTTCCCCCGTCGCAGGACCTTCAGACGTAGCCCTTGGAGCGGTAGAGTTCGAGGCCGGAGCCGACCAGCTCCCGGATGCCTTGCCGAGTGGGCTCGTCCAGGCTGCGGAAGCGGAGGCACGACTTGCCCGAGACCCGCCGCCTGAGGCACTCGGGAATCCCGTCCAGCAGAGACGGCTCGAGGTAGAGGGGCATCAGATGCAGGCTCACCCCCGACTTGCGTCTCTGCACGGCCGCGAAGAAGAGCGGGTTTCCGCTGGGGAGGAGGTGCCTCGTGTCCAGGCTGTACTCCTCGGGGTCGTCCCGTCGAACGACGAGGCCCTCGGACACGGACTGCAGGAGAGATCGGAGATCGCCGAAAACCTCGTCGGATTCAGCCATGGGGCGTCCTCGGTTGCGACGGGCCCTGCACCCCGCTTGGCAACGAGGTGCAGGGCGACCGACGCTCAGTTGGTCACGAGCTCCTTGGGCTGCTGCTCCTCGGGCGTCTTCTTGCGGAACACCACGGTGCCGGCCTCGTCGAGCTCGGCGACGATGTGGTCGCCCGGCTGGAAGGTTCCGAGCAGGAACTCCTCGCTGAGCGGATCCTCGATGAACCGCTGGACGGCGCGCCGCAGCGGCCTGGCGCCGAGGTTCGGGTCGTAGCCCTCGGAGACGAGCTTGTCCTTGACGGCCTCGCTCAGCTCGATGGTGATGTTCAGGTTCTTCGCCTGCTCGTTCACGCGCTTCAGGTACAGGTCGGCGATCTGCAGGATCTCGTCCCTCTTGAGGTGGTGGAACACGATCACCTCGTCCACGCGGTTCAGGAACTCCGGCCGGAAGAGCTTGCGCATCTCCTCGAGCATGCGGTTCTTCATGGCCTCGTAGACCTTGGGGTCGTCGGTGTCGGTCTTGGCCTGCCGGAAGCCGAGGCCCTTCTCCACCTCGATCGGGCGGACGCCGACGTTGGACGTCATGATGAGGATCGTGTTGCGGAAGTCCACCGTGCGCCCTTGGGAGTCGGTGAGCTGACCGTCCTCCATGACCTGCAGGAGGATGTTGAACACCTCCGGGTGGGCCTTCTCGATCTCGTCGAGCAGAACCACGCAGTACGGGTTGCGGCGCACCTGCTCGGTGAGCTGGCCGCCCTCCTCGTAGCCCACGTAGCCGGGAGGCGCGCCGACCAGCCTGCTCACGGCGAACCGCTCCATGTACTCGGACATGTCGATCCGCACCATGTTCGACTCCTTGTCGTACAGGTACTCCGCGAGCGCTTTGGCGAGCTCGGTCTTGCCGACGCCGGTCGGACCGAGGAAGATGAAGCTGCCCATGGGCCGCTTCGGGTCCTTCAGGCCGCTGCGGGCCCTGCGGATGGCTCGGGCCACGGCGCTGACCGCGTCGTGCTGGCCGATGATGCGCCGGTGCAGGTCCTGCTCCATGCGCAGCAGTCGCTGGGACTCGGCCTCGACGAGCTTGGTGACCGGGATGCCGGTCCAGCTCTGGACGATCTGCGCGATCTCCTGCTCGCCGACCACGGCCTCGGGCTTCTCCTGCGCCTGCCAGGCCTCCTCGCGCTCCTGGATGCTGGACTCGAGCTCGTCCTTTTCTCGGCGCATCTCCTCCAGCCGGGCCGAGTCGGGGCTGTGCTTCTCCAGGTGCTCGATCTCGGCGATCAGCTTGCCCAGCCGCACGCGGTCCTGGCGGACGTCCAGCGGGGGCAGGCTCTGTCCCAGGCGCACCCGCGAGGCGGCCTCGTCGATCAGGTCGATCGCCTTGTCCGGCAGCGTGCGGTCGGAGATGTAGCGCTGCGACAGCTGGACGGCGGCCGCGATGGCCTCGTCGGTGATCTCCACGTTGTGGTGCGCCTCGTACCGCTCCCGGAGGCCCTTAAGGATGTCGATCGCCTCCTCCTCCAGCGGCTCGCGGACCTTGACGGACTGGAAGCGGCGCTCCAAGGCCGCGTCGCGCTCGATGTACTTGCGGTACTCGTCCTGCGTGGTGGCCCCGATGCACTGGAGCTCCCCGCGGGCCAGCGCCGGCTTCATGATGTTGCTGGCGTCGATGGCTCCCTCGGCGGCGCCCGCGCCCACGAGCGTGTGGAGCTCGTCGATGAAGAGGATCACCTGGCCGTCGGCCTTGCGGACCTCCTCCATCACCTTCTTCATGCGCTCCTCGAACTCGCCGCGGTACTTGGTGCCGGCCACGAGCGCGGCCAGGTCGAGAGCCACGATGCGCTTGTCGCGCAGAAGCTCCGGGATGTCGCCGCTGACGATGCGCAGGGCGAGACCCTCGACGATGGCGGTCTTGCCGACTCCGGGCTCCCCGATCAGGCACGGGTTGTTCTTGGTGCGCCGGCAGAGGATCTGCATGACGCGCTCGATCTCGTTCTGTCGGCCGACCACCGGGTCCAGCTTGCCCATGCGCGCCAGCTGGGTGAGGTCGCGCCCGAACTCGTCGAGGGTCTGGGTGCGGGAGGCCGCGGCCTCTCGGGACGAGGAAGACCCCCGTTGGGAGGAGCCGGGCCGCGCGGAGCCGGAGTCGCCGTCCTGGAGGTTCATCACCTCGCGCCGGGCGCGCTCCAGGTCCACCCCGAGCTTGTTCAGCACGCGGCCGGCGAGGCCGTCGCCCTCTCGGATGAGCCCGAGCAGCAGGTGCTCCGTGCCGATGTAGTTGTTGTTGAGGTTGCGGGCCTCGTCGTAGGCAAGGTCGATGACCCGCTTGGCCCTGGGCGTGAGCGACATCTCCTGGTTGTTGCGGACGTCGCCGCGAGGGAGCTGCTTCTCGATCTCGGCCTTGATGCGGCTGAGGCTCACCCCCAGCTTGTCCAGCACCCTCGCCGCCACGCTGTCCTGCTCGCGGACGAGGCCGAGCAGAAGGTGCTCGGTGCTGACGTACCCCTCACCGAACCTCTGGGCCTCCTCCTGAGCGTAGAAGACGACTTTTCTGGCTCTCTCTGTGAATCGTTGCCACATGCTGGACACCTGGACTGCGGTCCGCTCTCTAACTACATAGACAAGCGGCGCCACCAACCGGTTCTACGGTTGCGGCGGCCCGGCGTCTCCGTCGGCTCCGGGCGCTCCTCCTCCACTCTTCAGATCGGCGAGTCCGGCCCGGTCCGTCAGGTTCCGCAAGGGGGCCCGCGTCCGTTCCAAGGATACCTTCTCCCCTTCCGGGGGCATCCGGCCGGGGCATGGGCTGTCGGTCCCTGTTGTTGCTAAAATGCCCGCATGCAGAACGCGACGAAGGTGGGCCTTTTGGTGGTTCTGTTCGGCGTGCTGCTGGTGGCGGCGTTCGCGGTCTTGGGGCGGACGGTGTTCGCGCCGAAAACCGCGCGCTACTACGCGGAGCTGGACGACGCCGCCGGGCTGAACGAGGGCGCGCGCGTTCTGATGGCCGGCGTGAGGGTGGGGAAGGTCGCCCGGATCGAGCTGGTCGGCCCGCGCCGGGCCCGCCTAACCCTGGAGGTCGACGAGGCCGTGAGGATCCCCAAGGGCTCGCGGGTGGAACTCCCGCAGTCTCTGCTGGGCTTCGGCGACAACCCCGTGATGGTCGTGCCGCCCGAGCGCGCGGCGGAGTTCGCGAGTCCCGGCGAGGTCCTCTCCGGCCGGGTGGTGTCGCCGCTGCAGGCCCTCCTGCCGGACGGCGCCGAGACGATGCGGGAGCTGAACGCCACGCTGCGCGCCGCCCGCGGCCTGCTCAGCGACCAGCGCCTGCTGGCGCAGTTCCAGGAGCTGCTGGACACCAGCAACCGCACCGTGGAGAAGTTCGGCTCGGTGGCGGCCGGCGTGGCGGCGGTCGTGAGCGACAACCGGGCCACCGTGGCTCGGGCGCTCAAGGACGCGGCGCAGGCCATCGCGGACGTACGGAAGGGGATCCGCATGGCCACCGACCTGCTGGCCGACCCCGCCTACCGCTCGCAGGCCGAGGCGATCCTGGCCTCGCTGGCCAGCACCGGGCAGAAGGCCGAGAGCCTCGTGGACAGCCTGAACCAGCTGGTGAACGACCCTCGGCTCCGGGAGCCGATGGCCGGGGCGGCGGCGAACCTCCAGACGATGACCGAGTCCGGCACGCGCATCGCCGCCAACACGGAGAAGATCACGGAGAACGGAGTGGCCGTCAGCGAGAAGGCGGTGGTTCTGGCCGACAAGGCGATCGAGCTGGCCGACGAGGCCAAGGGCGTGCTCACCAAGCTGCAGGGGTTCTTCGAGAAGGTCCCCTCGGGTGGTTCGCTGAGGAACCTGCGGACCAGGATGGACGTGGTCGCCGAGCTGGACCCCGGGCGATGGCGCACGGACTTCGAGGCCTCTCTTCCGGTGCGGGACTTCACGCTGCACGCGGGCCTGTTCGACGCGTTCGAGACGAACAAGCTCAGCGCGCAGATCGGGCGGCCGCTGGGCCGAGCGGGGGAGTACCGCTACGGGGTCTACGCTGGCAAGCCGGGGTTTGGGGTAGACTACGCCCTCGCGCCCAGGCTGGGGATCCGCACGGACCTCTTTGGGCTGAACGACCCGCGCGTCGACTTCCGCGCCCGATTCGATCTGGGCGGCGACTGGGTGGGTTGGCTCGGCGTGAACAGGGCGTTCGACGGAAACGTGCCGATGGTCGGCATCGGCATCCGAAGGTGAGGTTTTGTCGCGATGAAGGTGATTTTGAACCAGACGGTGCCGAAGCTCGGCAAAGAGGGCCAGGTCGTCAACGTGGCCGACGGCTACGCCCGGAACTTCCTTTTCCCGCGCGGGTACGCGACGCTGGCCACCCCGGAGCAGCTCAAGGCTCTGGAGCGCCGGCGCGCGCGCATGGCGCACAAGCTGGAGGAGACCCGCGCGTCGGCCGAGGCCGTGAAGGCCAAGGTGGACGGAGCGCGCGTGACGATCCCCGGCAAGGTGGCCAAGGAGCAGACGAAGCTGTTCGGGGCGGTGACCGCCCAGGACGTCGCGGACGCGATCAAGTCCCAGCTGAACGTGGAGATCGAGCGGAAGCGGGTGGCGATGATCGAGCCGATCAAGCGGCTGGGCGTGCACCGGGTGCACCTGGACCTGCACCACGACGTGGACGCCTTCATCGAGGTGGAGGTCTACGACCCGGCCGTCGGCCCGGAGGTGCGGGAGGCTCCGGCTGAGGAGGAGACCGCCGACGCCTGACCTGCGGTCGGGAGCGCCGCGGGGGGCCGGGCGCGGGGCGCCCGGCCCCCTTCTCTTTGGGTGGAGGCCACCGGCGGCGCGCCCCCTCGCCCGGGAGCGATCCGGCGAGCCGCCTGCCGGGCCGTCCTCCGGGAGAGCGGGCTGTGCGGCTCAGGCCGCAGGGGCCGCGCGGGGCCGGAAGCCTGGGGCACGCCCCGGGCTCCCGGTTCCGACCGAGGGCCGAGGTTCGGGGACGCCGCCGGGACCCGGGGCCGCGTGGCGCCGGCGGGCCGTCCGCCGGGGCTGGACGGCGTCCCGGCTGGCCGCGCGGCGATCGCTCGCCCGCGGCCCATAGGGCAGGATGGGAACGGGCCGGCGTCCCCGCCCGGTCCCACGGGGCGCCTCCGAGGATGGCGCCGGGAATCCGAGCCTGCGGAAGCCGGGGCCTTCGCCCGTCGCGCCCCGCGCCTGCGGGCCCTTGACGCGATGATAGATCTGTGATATCATGAAGCTATCGGAAGGAGGAGAGACCGATGAGCAACGAGAAGACGATCAAGGTCGTGAACGGCTGGCTGATGCTGGTCGTCACGCTCCTGCTGTGGGGCGCCCTGGCCTACACCATCTATCTGGTCACCCAGCCGGAGGCGAAGGCCAACCCGACGCCGTACGTTTGGGCGATCATCATCGAGGGCCTGCTGGCCTCGCTCGCCTCGGCCGGGTTCTTCATCGTGGAGCCGAACGGCAGCCAGGTGCTGCTCCTCTTCGGCAGCTACGTGGGCACGGTCAAGGAGAGCGGGTTCCACTGGGCCAACCCGTTCTACACCAAGCGCAAGGTTTCGCTGAGGGCGCGCAGCCTGAACGGCGAGAAGCTGAAGGTGAACGACAGCGCCGGCAACCCGGTGGAGATCGCGGCGATCGTGGTGTGGCGGGTGACCGACACCTACGCGGCTTCGTTCCAGGTCGACGATTACGAGTCGTACGTGGCGCTGCAGAGCGAGACGGCCGTGCGGCACCTGGCGTCGTCGTTCCCCTACGACGGCGACGAGCACGAGGTGTCGCTGCGCCGCAACACCGACGAGGTCTCCACCCATCTCCAGAAGGAGCTCCAGGAGCGGCTGCAGCTGGCCGGGGTGCAGGTGATCGAGGCCCGGCTGTCGCACTTGGCCTACGCGCCGGAGATCGCCGGGGCGATGCTGCGCCGGCAGCAGGCGGCCGCGGTGGTCGCCGCCCGCCAGAAGATCGTGGACGGCGCCGTGGGCATGGTGGAGATGGCGCTGGACCGGCTGGAGGAGCACGGCAAGGTTCAGCTGGACGACGAGCGGCGCGCCGCGATGGTGACCAACCTGATGGTGGTGCTGTGCGGCGAGCAGTCGGCCCAGCCGGTGGTGAACGCCGGCACGCTGTACCACTGAGGGCGAGGCGATGGCGGAACGCAAGGCGCTGCTGCTCCGGCTCAGTCCGGCGCTGTACGAGGAGATCCAGCGCCTGGCCGCCCAGGACCTGCGGAGCGTGAACGGGGAGATCGAGTACCTGCTGCGGGAGGCGGTGGAGCGGCGCCGGCGGTCGCACCCGCCCCCTGAGCCGGAGCCCGGGGAAGGCTGACGCGCCCCTGCGGGCGCTCGCGGGACGGGCGGGGCGGGGAGCCCCGCCCGTCGTCGCGCGTCAGCGCCTCAGTTCGTCCCAGGTTCCCTTGATGAACGTGAGGGCGAACAGGATCAGGAACACCGAGATCGCCGCGAGAATGACCTTTCCCATTCTTAGAGCTCCTGGAAGTCTTCGACGAGGCTGCAGAACCAGCGGAACGCCATGTAGCCGAGGAGGAACCCCAGCAGCACCGGCAGCGTGAGCAGCTCCTTCATGCTTCCATCCTTCTCCGGGAGGTCGCGGATTCTGCCGGCCCGGAGCGGCCCGTGGGACCCTTGGGCCGTTGGAGCTTGAGGCCGGAGGGTTCGGCCAGGGCGGGCGAGGTCCGCCGGGTTCCGGCGCGAGGCCGTCGGCCCGCGCAGCCGGAGGGGCGGCTCTGGGGAGGGGCTCGAGGGGCCCTCGCGATGGGCGGAGGGTTCCGCCGGAGCCTCGGGGCCTCCTTCTGAGCTGGCGGCCCCCGCCGGGGCCCTCTCGGGCCCCGGACGGGGGCTGGTGCACGCCGCCTCGGGGGCTCCCCCCGGAGGGAACGCCCGGCGATCGCCGTCGCGTCTCGGTGGCGGTCTCGACTCGTGGCCCCGGGGTTTCCCCCGAGACCTACATCGACGACGACGACGACTGCCTCATCGAGCACGGTGAGTTTCAACTCGTGGCCCCGGGGTTTCCCCCGAGACGACGGAGCGCGGGCCGTCGAGCTGCTCCGGCGCGAACGCGAGCTGCGTCTCGGCGAACCTGCACCGGTGGATGCCGAACCCGCAGGCCGCGGCCGGGATCGCGACCAGCACCGGCGCGGCCGGGATCTTCACCATCGCGCCGGCGATCTCGTCGATGGGCACGCCCAGCTCGAAGAGGTCGATCAGGGCGCCGCCCGACGCCCGCTCGCGCAGGCCGGTGTCCTTGGCGGGCGGGGTCTGGCCGCTCGCGGCGACCGCCAGATACCTCGGACCGAACGGGACGACCGCGGCGAGGAACGGCTGGGCGAGGTCCATGCCGGCGCCGTAGGCGACGTCCGTCAGCGGCCGGAGGGAGCCCTCGGCGTAGCCGTAGTAGCGGCCCTGCCCGTTCGATGCGAACGCCAGGACGTGCCTGCCTCCGAACGCCACGGCCGCGAGCCACTCCGGGCGGTCCGCCGCGACCCCGTACGGCTGGACCAGCAGGGCGAACGACTCGTCCGCCGCGAGCGGCTGGACGGTCTGCGCGGCCCAGACGAACCCGCTCGGCAGGAATCCCGACAGCCAGGCCGGCGGGGTGAGCGAGCCCGGAGGGGAGCCGTCGCTCGGCAGCTTGGCGTACATCATCCGCGCGCCGCCCGGCGGGTGCACCGTCTCCTCGAGCAGCCCCGACGGCGTCTGGAGCTGGTTCAGGGCCACCCAGCGGGACGCCTGGGCCGGATCGCTGAAGAGCGTGGCGGACAGGCCGGACGGCCTCGGGAGGATGGCTCCGGTCTCCGGCTCGCGCCAAACGGTCGGCGGATCCTCGGTGGGCACGATCCGGGAGGCGTAGACGCCCGCACGGTCGTCGTACACGGCGGCCATGGCCGCGGGGCGCATGTTCCAGCCGTCGCGGCCTACGGCGTAGCCCAG
>CALGMO010000088.1 GCA_937961665.1 uncultured Fimbriimonadaceae bacterium | reverse complement strand
ACGGAGGACTTCTTCAGCATCAACAACAACCAGGTCGCGATCAACTACCCCTACTTCCTGTCGCTCAAGCCGGGATCGTCGAGCCTCCTCCGGTTCCGCTCGGGCGAGACGTACGGCAGGGGCTTCCACGCGAACAGCGGGATGTTCCTGGACTACGAGCTGAACTGGTCCAGCGGCGACCGCATGGAGGGCGGATTCACCTACTCCGGCATCGGGCGCGACGACTACTCGCTGCAGCTGCGCCAGAACTACAGGCCCGACGACCTGACCCAGCTGTATCTGAACGCCGACTTCACCGAGGGTCGGTCCCTGTTCGGCAGCCTGAGCCTCTCCCGGCAGTTCCGCGGCTTCCAGGCGGGCCTCTCGGCGAACGCCACCACCGCGGTTCGCGGGACGTCGTACACCAACCGGTTCGTGAGCTTCACGGCCGAGCGCGACCCGATCGCCCTGAAGGGCCTCCCCGTCAAGCTGTACCTTGGGCTGACTGCCACCGAGTCCGAGGCGCTGACCCCGTCCGGTTCGTACAGCCAGTCCAGCGCGGGCGTGAGGGCCCGGCTGCAGGCCAGCCCTCAGAGGATCGACTCGCAGTCCACGCTGGCAATGGGCATGGCCGTGTCCGCGGTTTCGGGCCGCCGCAACGGCGATCCGCTGGGCATGGAGGCGACGGCCGCGCTCACGCGCCAGCTGGGATCGTCCGCCTCGCTGCTGGTCACCTACAACTTCAACGACGACCCGTTCAGCAGCCGCGTGCTGGGCAAGCACCGCCTGGCCGCGCAGGGCTCCTATCTGGCCGGCCGGCTCCGCTTCAGCGGCTACCTGGCGAGGAGCCTGGACATCGAGCGGACGAGCTACCTGGTGGACGCCTCGTTCCGCTTCAGCCCGCTGTGGAGGCTGTCCAGCTACTACACCCAAGACAGCTATCTCGGCGCGTCGTACTCCGATTTCAATCTGGTGCTCAGCTATCGGCTGGGCCTGCGCGACTTTGGCTTGGTCTACTCCGGCTCTACGAAACGGTTCGGCATTCAGGTTCTGGGCGCCGCTTTCGATTAGCGCGCTGCTGTTCGCCGCGGCTTCTGCGAGGGCCGAACCGTTCGGACGGTTCGGCTACGCATCGCGCTTGGTGGTTCCCGGACTGTCGCTGGACGCCGAGGGGTTCGGCTCCACCCATCCCGCCGCCGATCGCTTGCGCTTCGAGCACCGCTCTCTGATCTGGGTGGCCCAGCAGACCACCGAATGGGGGCAGACGGTGACCCTGACCGGCGCCTCCGGGGCTCCCGCGAAGGCCCGGGCCAACCTGTGGGCGGAAGGGTTGGAGCTCTATTTCCGGGCGGGCATCCGGCTGCGTTTCTCCTCGATCTCGCCGCCGTACCTCACTTGGTCCGAGGGGAGCGTCGGCCCGGGCGTGCCGACCCCCAAGGCTGGGTGGTGCGCGCTCTCGTTCCGCGACGCCCAGCCGCCGCTGGTGTTCGCCTTCCAAGGGGGCGAGGCCGGGCTGGTGCTCGAGGGCCGCTCCGGGGACTGGATCCTGCGCTCGGACGGGGCCTACCAAGGGTGGGTGCGCGTGGTGGCCCCCTTGGGAGTCGTGCCGCACGCCGCGAACTCGGCCCGAGCGCTGGGCGAGCTCGTCGCGCAGATCCGGCCCTGGGCCGAGGCGTGGAGGGAGCCGGCCCCCAGCCTCGTGTCCAGCGAGGTGATCGACAGCCCGACGGCCGTCGAGGTGCGCTATCGGTTCGACCGGCCGGGCGCGGTGGTGCCGCCCGCGGCCGTGTTGGGGCCCCTCGGCGGCTACGGCCCCAAGCTGACGGGAGAGCTGGCGCGCCGTCCTGCGCTGAACGACGAGGGTCCGGTGCACGTTCTGAACGGCACCGAGCTGTCGCTGCGCTTCCCCTGCCGCCGCATCCCCGCGGGCCGCGCGCTGGCGATCGGCAGGCCGTCTTGGGATCCGCCCGCCACCGTTTCGGCCATCGACGCCCCGTCGGTGGTCGAGCTGGCGCTGGCCCTCTTCTCCTCCTGGAGCGACACGGCCGCCCAAGCGGGCGGCCAGGAGGCGCTCGCCGCGTTCCTGTCGGAGGCGGCGTTCGAGCCGGAGCCGCACACCAAGGCGCCGATGCCTTTCCGGGCCGACGGATCGCAGGCCGAGCTCGCCGCGGCGCACGCGCTGCTGATGCAGGCCCTGTTCGGCAACCAGCAGGCCTCGAGCGGCGGAAACTCACTGCTGACCTCGCTCTCGTGGCGGCGCGATGCGGCCACGTGGCGGTTCTGGGGAGTGCCGCCGGCCCTCGCTCGGCGCGTGGGGGCGCTCGCGGCCGTGGCCGGCGCGCTCTGCCCAGAGCCGGAGCGGCGCCTGGAAGGGGCTCTGTTCGAGACCGGCCTCGCGGCCGAGAGGGGTCTGCAGGTGTGGCTGCGCCGCAGGAACCCCGGCACCCCGCCCACGCCCCTCGACGAGCCGCTGGAAGGGCTGCGCAGGGTGTTGTTCGACCCGTCGGCCCCCGCTATCACGCCGGAGGGGAGGTACGTCGAGTACCTCCAGAGCCCGATCCGCGTGTACGGCGCCCAGCGCGTGTGGCTGGAATCGGAGCCGGAGGGCACGTACCGCCTCAGCTGGATGGCGACGGACGCCCGCCCCGGAACGCTGGTGCTGGCCGCGTCCACGCCCATCGAGGCCCGCGCCCTGGCGAACCTCGCGGCTTTCCGGGCCGAGCCGGCGCTCGGGTTCCTCGTTCTGCGCCACACGCCGAACGACGCGGGCCTCTGCACGGTTCGCCTGAAGCTGCCGGACTACGCGCGGCCACTTCCGTCGGCGACCGCGCCGCCCGCGTTCAGCGTGAGTCGTCGCTGAGGAGGTCCTTGTTGTAGTGCAGCCCGACGTTCTCCTTGCGGGCGATCGCCGCCCGGACCACCTCGAGCGCGGTCTCCAGGATGTTCGGCGTCTCGGCCGCGTACACGGAGAACTCCGCGGCCGGCTGGCGCTCGTAGTCCGCCCGCAGCTCCTCCAGGCGCCCCAGAGCCTGCGCCAGGCCCGCGTTGGTCCGCACGATGCCCACGTGGTCGGTCATGGTCCTCTGGACCCCGTGCCGGATGCGAACCGCCTGCGCCTCGGGCACGCACCGCACCGGGGCAGGGTCGGGGGCGGGACCCTTGTACGGCTCCTCCTCCGCGGCGGCGGCGGCTCCGGCGCGCCCGAACACCAGGGCCTCCAGCAGGCTGTTGCTCGCAAGGCGGTTTCCGCCGTGCACGCCGGTGCAGGCGACCTCGCCCGCGGCGTACAGCCCCGGCACGGTGGTGCGCGCCCTCAGGTCGGTGACGACACCCCCGCAGGAGTAGTGCTGGGCCGGCACCACGGGAATCCAGTCCTTGTGGATCTCCAGGTCAACCTTCTTGAGCGAGTTGTAGATCATCGGGAAGCGCTCTTCCAGCAGCTCCTTCTTCAGGTGGGTGGTGTCCAGGTACACGCACCACGTCTGCAGGCGCTTCATCTCGGAGTCGATCGCACGGGCCACGACGTCGCGGGGCGCGAGCTCGAGCCGCTCGTCGTAGTCGTACATGAACCTGCGGCCGTGGTGGTTCCGAAGGGTCGCGCCCGCGCCCCGCACGGCCTCGCTGATCAGGAAGCTGCGCATCTGCGGGTGGTACAGCGTGGTCGGGTGGAACTGCATGAACTCCATGTTGCGGAGCTGGGCGCCGATCCGCTTGGCCAGCGCGTAGCCGTCTCCCGTGGCGACCCGAGGGTTGGTGGTGTGCGAGTAGATCTTGCCGCACCCGCCGGTGGCGAGCATCACCGCGCGGCGGCCGAGGAACGTCCGAAGGCCGACCCCTTCGACCATGCCCGCGGCGCCCACGCAGCGGCCGTCCGCCATCAGGAGCTCGGTCACGAACGTGTGCTCGTAGACGGTGATGTTCGGCGTCTTGCGAACGGCCTCGACGACGGCCCGCTCGATCTCCCAGCCGGTGTTGTCCGCGTGGTGCACGATGCGGCTGCGGCTGTGGCCCCCCTCGCGGCCCAGCGCCAGCGTGTTGTCCTCGGGCCGCACGTCGAACCTCGCGCCGAGGCCGCGCAGCCACTCGATCGCCTCGGGGGCTTGGCGGACCAGGAAGCGGACCGCGTCCACGTCGTTCAGGCCCGCGCCGGCGATCAGCGTGTCGCGCTCGTGGAGCTCCCAAGAGTCGGCCTCGCCGACCGCCGCCGCGATGCCGCCCTGCGCGTAGCCCGTGTTGGACTCCTCGGCCTGAGCCTTGGTCAGGACGCCCACCGTGCCGCTCTTGGCGGCCTCCAGGGCGAACGAGAGCCCCGCCAAGCCGGAGCCGAGCACCAGGAAATCGAACTCCCTCGTTGCCATCGTCCCATCATACGTCTTCTGGCGGTTGAGCCTCAACGAGCCGTCCCAGGCGGACCCGGCGCCCCGGGCGCGTCCTCGGCTAGAATCCGCGGGTCACGGCGCCGTCCGAGCCGGCGCGGTTGTGCACCATGGGTCTCCTGAACGTCAAGATCGGTCCGAAGGCGCCGGAGTTCGTCAACGCGGTGATCGAGATTCCCCGCGGCAGCTCCAACAAGTACGAGCTGGACATGGAGTCGGGCGTGATGCGCCTGGATCGCGTGCTGTACTCGCCCCTCTTCTATCCGTTCGACTACGGCTTCGTGCCCCAGACGCAGTATCTGGACGGAGACCCGATCGACATCCTAGTGATGATCTCGCACCCCACCTATCCCGGCGTCGTGGTGGAGGCGACCCCGGTGGGCGTGCTGAACATGCGCGACGAGAAGGGCCCGGACGAGAAGATCCTGGCCGTCGCGGTCAAGGACCCCCGCTTCGGCTACCGGCGCAGCATGGCGCAGCTCAACGATCACACCCGCAAGGAGATCGTGCACTTCTTCGAGGTCTACAAGCAGCTGGAGGACAAGTTCGTCGAGGTTCTGGGCTGGGATGACCGGGAGAGGGCGATCGAGCTGATCGAGCGGTACCGCACCGACCGCTGAGGGCCCCGCGGGCCCCGTCTGGGCCGGAAGGCCCACCCCGCCGTTTCTCCGGGGCCGCGTCTCGGGGAATGGTGCATCATGACTGTGTTGGTTGCCCCTCTGGGGCTTCTGATCCGGCCGGTTCTCGGCGTGAGGATCGTTGGATGGAAGGAGAGACTGTCGTAGCGCGATACCGTGCCTCCAGGCCCGTTGCGGGTCCGCTCTCCGTCGCGCTGGCGGCGATCCTCTTTCTGTTCGCGTTCTGGGGGCTCCTCGCCGAGTTCTGGGCCCGCTGGACGATGGAGCACTCGCCGTTCGGCTACGGGTACCTCGTGCCCCCGACGGTGGCGTTCCTCGTCTGGCGCCGCTGGCTCGTGGCTCGGCGCGAGCCCGTCGAGGCCGGCCGGTGGCCCGTGTGGGCTGGAATCGCCGGGGCTGTAGTCCTGCACGCGGTGGGCGTGCTCAGCGCCGTGACAGCTCTGCAGAGCGCGGCCTTCGTCGCCCTCGTGCTGCTGATCCCATGGGCGATCTGGGGCGGCCGCGTCTTCCGACACCTGTGGGCGCCGCTGGCCTACACCGCCACGATGGTGCCCTGGCCCGACCAGATCACGTCCCGCCTTCTGCTCCCCTCGCAGGAGGCCAGCACGGCGCTGGCGGTGAGGATGCTCGACTTCGCGGGCATCCAGAGCTACGTGCAGTCCACGAGCGTCTACACCCCGAACTACCAGTTCGAGGTAGCCCGGGCTTGCAGCGGCCTCACGATCCTGTTCCCCGTCGTCGCGATCGCGATCCTGAACGCGATGATGGTGCAGGCGCCGGCTTGGAAGAAGGCCGCCCTGGTGGCCCTGGCCCTGCCGCTCAGCGTTCTCGCGAACAGCTTCCGCATCGCGCTGATCGGATGGATCGGCGAGCACGGGGGCGCGGACCTCGCCAACCGCCTGCACGACAGCAGCGGCCTGGTGGGGGTGATCGTGGCGATCCTGCTGCTGACGCTGATCCAGGGCAGGATGGGGATGCTCCAGTACCTGCCGGAATACCTGCCGGGCGGAGAGCAGCCGGCCGCCGAGGAGGGCGCGCGATGAACCCCGTGGCCATGCGGGCCCTCTTAGTGGCGGCGCTCCTGCTGCCCGCGGTGGCGATGCAGGCCGGCCGCTCGCGCGGATCCGACCGCACGGTGGTCGGCCCGACCTCGCTCCCCGAGGCGGTCGGAGCCTGGAGCAGCGAGCCGGCGCCGCTCACGGAGGAGGAGCTGTCGATGCTCCAATCGCCGGCCGCCTGCCAGCGCGTGTACACCGACCCGAGGTCCGGCGCGCGCGTGCAGGTTCTGCTGCTCCAGGTGCGGAACACCCAGAACGCCCACGACCCCAAGATCTGCATGAGGGGGTCCGGCTACCGGCTGGTGCGGAGCCGCGACGAGCGCGTCGACTGGGCGAACCGCACGGGCAGGCCCTCCGCGGTCAACGTGGCCGAGTTCTCGAACGGCCAGAACCGCATCACCCTGGTTTCTTGGATGCAGACGGCGACCGACACGGTCGCGGACATGTCCGCGGGCCTGAAGTGGGAAGGCATCCGTCGCGCCCTGCGCGGCCAGCCCACGAACGGGATCGCCGTCCGTCTGGTTTGTCTGCCGTCGGCTTCCGGCGGCTCGGAGACGGCCCCCGAGGCCGCCATCGGGCTCTGGCGGAGCATCGACGGTTCTTTGGATCTTGCGCGTCTCGCAAGGAGCCTTTGATGCATAGGAAAGGAGCATGGAAAGTCGCGGGCCTGTTCGGTCCGCCGAGGGGTGGCTCGGCCACCTTGGAACCCGTCCTGTCGGAGCCGATCGCCGGCCCCCGGAACGACGTCTACGTGTTCGGGATTCCCTTCTGGAACCCGACGCTGGCGCAGTTCCTGGATTGGTGGCGCGCGGCCCTGACGAGCGACGCCAGAACCGGCCGGTGCGTCGTGCTGGCCAACGCCCACACCCTCAACCTCGCCTACGAGGACCCCGAGTACGCCGACGTGCTTCGATCCGCGGACGTGCGGCTCAACGACGGCATCGGGTTCCGCCTCGCCAGCGGGATGCGGAGCGTGGACGTCCGGCACAACTTCAACGGCACCGACCTGGTTCCGCTGCTGTTCCAGCGGCTGGACAGGCCCGCGCGGGTGTTTCTGTACGGCGCCAAAGAGAACGTGAACGCC
The DNA here is from genome assembly GCA_937961665.1 of uncultured Fimbriimonadaceae bacterium. GTDB lineage: Bacteria > Armatimonadota > Fimbriimonadia > Fimbriimonadales > Fimbriimonadaceae > UBA8783. The sequence continues at coordinate 21,136 of CALGMO010000088.1, read as the reverse complement.
CTGGCGGCCCTCCGCGTCGCCGAGCGTTTCCCGGCCGTCGAGGTCGTGGGGCGGTGCAACGGCTACGTGGACCCGGAGGAGGCCGCGGCCCAGATCGCCTCCTCGGGCGCGGACGTCCTGCTGGTCGCCCTGGGCAATCCCAAGCAGGAGCGCTTCATGGCGCGGTACCGGGATCGGCTGAACGTGAAGGTTCAGATCGGCTGCGGCGGGCTGTTCGACTTCTTGAGCGGCACCAAGCCCCGGGCTCCGCGGCCGATCCGCCGTCACGGCCTGGAGTGGGCGTTCCGGCTCGCCGTCGAGCCGAGGCGCATGTTCCGTCGCTATGTGATCGGCAACCCGGTGTTCCTGGCGCGAGCCTGGCTGTCCCGGAAGGCCGACTTGGACCTGTTGGGCGTTCTGCCCGCCAAAAGGAGGCTCAGCCCGCCCGTGCTCTGAGGGGCGGCCTGGCAAAGCATGGTTCGCAACCCCGCCCGCCGCTGGCCCGCCGCCCGGGTTCCGAGCAAGCCGACCGAGCAGGCCGGCCCGTTCGCTCTGTCCGACGTTCAGGTTCAGTGGGGGCTGGGCATCCTGGCGCTGTACGCCGTCACGTTCATCCTGCCCTCGCTGTACGCCGGCTACCTGCGGCCCGCCTACCTGTTGGCCTCCGCCCTGTGGTGCGTCCTCGCGTACCCGAGGGTCGGCCGGGTTCCCTTCGCCTTCCCCCTCGTGGCGCTCCTCGTCCTGCAGGCGTGGAGCATCGTGACGGCCATCCACGCGACCTATGCGCTGGGGAGGTGGATCGGCCTGGGCCGGGCGGACTTCTTCCTGGTCGAGCACGCCGTTCCGTTCTTCGTGACCGCGGCGCTGGTGATGGATCGGCCCAAGCTGCGCGACCGGATTCTGACCCTTTTCGCCGCGGCGTTCGGGCTCTCGTGCCTGGTGGGCTGGCTGCAGTTCTTCAAGGTCCCTCCGGCGATGGCCTTGGCCAAGTACTACACCTTCAAGGACATCGACTTCTGGGACGCGACGGCGGGTCTGCGGGCCTGCGGGCTGGCTTGGCACCCCGGCATCCTGGCCGCGCAGTGCGGGTTCGGCCTGGCGATCGTCCCGTCGCGCGTGTTCGTCGAGAGGATCCACGCTTGGCACGTCGCGGCGATGTTCTTCTTCTCGGGCGGGCTCGTGTTCTCGCAGGCTCGCGCGGCGTACCTCGTCTTGGCGATCGTCTGGCCCGTGTTCCTGTGGTTCCTGCTCCGCTCGGACCGCAGGCTGGCGGGCCGGCTGATCGCCTTCGGCGCGGTGTTCCTGGTGGCGGCCGGCCTGTTCGCCCAGAAGCGGCTGGGCTACGCGCTGCAGAGCTCGTCGCTGGAGGAGGACCCCAGCTTCACCTATCGGCGCGACGTCATCTGGGCGCAGCTGGACCCGATCTATCCGGAGCACGCGCTGACCGGGATCGGCCCGAGCGCCGGGCTGTGGCTGGGCACCGGCCCCGAGGACAAGTTCGTCCCGCTCGGCAACGTGATGGAGAGCGCCTATCTGGCGTTCTTGGCGATGTACGGCCTGCCGGGGCTGCTGATGCTCATCGGCGCCTACGCGGGCTCGATCGGCGTGGCCGGGGCGATGCTGCTGAACCGGCGGCTGCCCGCCACCCGGCGCGCGGTTGGACTGATCGGTCTGGCGACGGCCTCGTTCATCGCGCTCCAGAGCTACACCGGCAACACGCTCGACGGGTACATGATCGGGCCGTTCGCGCTCATCGTGTGCGGGCTGGCGGTGGCGGGGCGCGGAGAGGGCTCCCGGCCGGGCGCCGAGAGCCCCTGAGGCTCAGTTCCCGCTCGGACTCTTGTCCGCCGGTGCGGCCTGCTGGTCGATGCCCGGAGCGACCTGCTTGGACGGGTCGAAGCTCCGCATCTCCTGCTGGCGCTTCTCGTACATCTCGTCGAACTTCTGCTGGCTGACGGGGTTGTCGTTCATCGCGCCGCAGCCGGCCAGAGCGAGGGCGGCGGCGAGAAGGAGGGGTCGGTTCATCGTTTCTCCTCGTTCGTTCGGTGCTGCGGGCCGCGGCGCCCGCCACGGCCCGCGACGAAGTTCAGGCTCGGATCACCACTGCACCTGGGCCGGGTCGCAGTTGCCCCACGCGCCCCACAGGTCGCGGTTCTGCGTCGGATCCGACTGCATCGTGGGCTCGCTCTGCGGGCTCTTCCAGCCCCATCCCTCGGCCGGGTTCCAAGCGAACACCCACTCCCAGTAGCCGTACTCCTTGAACTTCACGGTGTTGCGCTTGCGGAAGCTCGCGTGGCCGTCGGCCCAGGCGTAGTTGGCTCCCATGTCGTGCGTGAAGCCGATCCACGAGGTGTCGATGTCGTTGGCCTTGGTGGTGTTGTCCGGGAAGTGGCTCATGCGCGGGTTCACGATGGCCTCGCGCGCCTTGTTCACGCGCTCGCTGAGCAGGATCAGCTGGGCGGGGCTGGTCGGCGCGGTGGTCGGCTTGTTGCTCGCGCAGCCGTTGAAGGTGTAGCTGGTGTTGCCGGCGCCGGCGAGCGCGCTGGGGGCGATGTTGCCCGCGGAGGGCGTCAGCGCGGACGGGCAGAGGTACATCTGGAGGTTCTTGATGTACGGGTGCGTGGAGCGGGCCCAGTTCTGGATGGCGCCGGGATCCATGAACCCGAGCGGCGCGTTGGCGCCGTAGCCGTAGCCCCAGTCCGTCCCGCAGAAGCTGCCGTTCAGGCCCGTCCAGGGCTGGAGCGGGCACCAGCCGTCCGGCGCCGGGTAGACGGCCATACCCTCGCCGTTGGCCGGCAGGGTGTCGTCGGAGTCGGCCGAGTACATCAGGATCGCCAGAGCGTGCTGCTTGACGTTCGACAGGCACGAGGTCTTCTTGGCGGCCTTCTTGGCCTGGGCGAAGACCGGGAACAGGATCGCGGCCAGGATCGCGATGATCGCGATCACGACCAGAAGCTCGATGAGGGTGAAGGCTCGTTGCTTGCTCATGATTTCCTCCGTTGGATGGGATCTGTCTTCGATCGGGGAATCCGGTTCAGTCGGCGGTGTCCGCCCTGCTCTCCAAGGCGGCCTGGCGCCGGGCGCCGTCCAGCTTGCGGAAGTGCAGGCGCAACACGAGGTCCTGCGGATAGTTGCCGAATCCGCTGCCGAACAGGTTGAAGCCCCCTTGGTGGGCCGCGTCGGGCTTCACGCCGATGCGCACGACGATCGGCTGCTGGGGCGCGACCATCAGCTGGTCGATGGTGACGGGCGAGGCCGGGCTGCCGTCCACGGCGGAGCCGCCGGCGTCGGTCGAGAACACCTTGAGGGCGCCGTGCTGGGTCATGTGCTCGGGCCACCAGTCCGGGTTCAGCAGGCCCCGCACGCCGCCGAAGTCCGACGGACAGGTCCACGTCGCGACCTCCACGCCGTTGATCCAGACGGTGATGTCCGACGGCCAGTCCAGGTTGTAGTCCGGCGCCTCGCTGCAGACCTCCATCTGGAGCTCGAGCCGCTCGACGGTGCAGCCGGTCGGCAGGTCGTTCGGGAAGGTGTACTCCACGAAGCCGCTGCCCATCCACAGGATCTGCGCCGAGGCCCGCTCGGGGTCGAAGAACGACAGCGGCTTGTCCAGGAAGCCGATGAACTTGCTCCGGCTGGCCAGCCCGCAGGTGCCGCCCGGCACGGCGAGCGTGTAAAGGCCGATCGGCATCGACACCGTCTCGACGGGCCGGGCCGTCTGCTCGTCGTCCTCCAGCATCAGGTGGAGGTGCGACACGGCCAGGCGGCAGCGCTTCTGGAGGCCCTGCTGGCCCGGCAGGTACTCGCTGGCCACGAGACCGGCGGCTTCCAGGGCCTGGACGTGGCGGGTCACCGTCGGCTGCGACATCCCGAGCCGGCCTCCCAGCTCGGCGATGTTCAGGTCCGTCTCCGCGAGCTCGCGCAGGATCTGGATGCGCACGTCGGAGGCCAGCGCCTTGAACGTCTCCAAGGCGTCCGCCGACGCGAGCGACAGCGTCTTCAGCGTTCTCCTCGCCATGTTTCGCTATCAGCATACAACATCCTGTATGCATTTGCCAAGAGAAACGGCAGAGTGCGAGAAAATCGGCCTTCGAGCGGCGGTCAGGGGTGGAGGCCATGCGGCGCGGGGCCACCGCATCGAACGGACCGCATGCCGTTGCGCCTCAGCGCAGGGCCCAAGACCCGTCCGGAGCCCGATACGGGATGCCCACGAGCTGTCGCTGGTTCGCGTAGGGGCCGTCCCCCTCGATCAGCCAGCTCGCGATCGGTTGGAGGTCCAGCTGCAGACCCCCAAGCTGGCTGCCGTCGGCGTCGAGCTCGGGGCGCGTCCGCACCGGCTTGGCGTGGCCGTCGGCCCACACGACGTGCGCCTGCTCGCCGTGCCGGGGCTGGACCGGCAGGTCGTAGGTGGTGTATCCGGCCGTTCCGCCCTGCATGGCGATCGTGGAGTCGGAGAAGGCCGCTGTGTCCGCCGGGAACTCCACCTCGGAGCCCCGCCGGACCGGCCTTCCGGTCTGGCCGGTGTACGGGTTGACTAGGAAGTTCGGGTCGCCCACGTCGACCAGCCTGAGGTTCGGCTGATAGCTCATGCGCCGCACGTCCGGCGACGACGGGCAGGGCGGGGGAAAGCGCATGGCCTGGGTGCCGGCCACGTAGTCCAGCACGCTGCGGTCGGTCGGACAGACCAGGATCAGCGCGCTCCTCTGGTAGGGCTGCATGGACTGGAAGGAGGTCTGGATGCAGGGCTGGCCCGCGCTCTCCGACCAGAAGAACGCGACCGGATACGTGTCGTCGTGGTCGGCGACGTACAGCTGGAGCGAGGTGCCGGCCTGCCGGAGCTGCGAGAGGCACTGGGCGGACTTCGCGGCGGCCTTGGCCTGCGAGAACACCGGGAACAGGATCGCGGCCAGGATCGCCACGATCGCGATCACCACCAGCAGCTCGATCAGCGTGAAAGCCCTTCTCATCGCCCCGCCTCGCGGGCCACCAACGAGAGGACCCGCGGAGAGACGATACCCCCGCGGGTCCCGAGCCAACGGAAACCGGGCCTACTTGACGGCCGAGGCAGCCTTCTGGGCGGCGCTGGTGTCCACCCTCACGCTGGGGCCCATCGTGCTGCTCAGCGCGATCGACACCAGGTACTTGCCCTTGGCGGTGGCCGGCTTGGCCTTCAGCAACGCCGACAGAGCGGCCAGGAAGTTCTCCCGCAGCTGCTCCTCGGTGAAGTTCACCTTGCCGATGCCGAGGTGCACGATGCCCCCCTTCTCGGCGCGGTACTCGACGCGGGTCGCGCCCTTGATCTCGCGCACGGCCTGCCCGATGTTGTTCGTGACGGTGCCGTTGCGCTTGTTCGGCGTGCGCGGGCCGAGCATGCGGCCGATCTTGCCGATCTGCGGGGCCATCTCCTCCGTGGCGAGGATCACGTCGAAGTCGCGCCAGCCGCCCTGGATCTGGGCGATCAGGTCCTCGGCGCCCACCACGTCGGCTCCGGCGGCCTCGGCCTCGGCGGCCAGCTCGCCCTTGGCCAGCACGGCGACCTTCTTGGTCTTGCCGGTCCCGTGCGGGAGGTTGGTGATGCCGCGCACGTTCTGGTCGCTCTTGCGCGGGTCGATGCCGAGGCGGACGGCGAGGTCCACGCTCTCCACGAACTTCGCGTTGGCGGTGTTCTTGACGATACGGATCGCCTCCTCCGGCTCGTACAGACGATCCTCGACGGTCTTGGCCAGCGCCTGGTAGCGCGGCGAGTGCCGGAACTTCTTGGTTTGCTTCCTCAAGGCTTGTCTCCTGTGGTGCAGGCGGCCCCAAGGGGGCCTCCCACGAGATCGCGGTTCGCTAGGATACCCGAACCGGGAGGCTCACCGCCGGTCCTGGTCGTCGCCCAGGCTGTTCTCGAAGAGCCGGCGCAGGCGCTCGCGCTCCCTCCGTTCCCTCTCCCTGCGCTCGACCTCCTCGCGGAAGCGCGGGTCGTCGCGGAAGCCGCGCCACGTCCTCTCCACGGGCCGCGAGGCGCCCAGAGACCCCAGCCGTCCGCCGGCGTAGGCCCACGCGAGGATCAGCGGCGTGCAGGCGAAGAGCGCCATCGCCGGATCCGACGAGCCGAAGAACACCAGGATGGCGCTGAGCCACGCGAGCCACTTGCCCGTCATCGGCAGAACGAACAGGAAGGTGACCGGCTGGTTCGGATAGAGCGTGCCCCAGGCGACGGTGAGCGCGGCCAGCGGCATGAACGCCCCGGCCAGCGTGGCGCCGATGCCCGTCAGGAACCCGCCGATCAGGAGAGCCAGCGCCCCCAAAGCGGCCATCGCGAAGAAGAAGCCCAGGAACCGGGTGCGGCCCCAGGCCCGCTCCAGCTGCCCGCCGATGCCGTACAGCCACAGGCAGGCGAACAGCACCCCGATCAGATCGCCCCGCCCGAAGGCGAACGGGTACGTCACGAACGTCCACGGCCTCTCGATGCCCGCCGCATTGGAGAAGACGAGGAGGCCGGTGATGCCGAGCCCGAGGAAAGACGCCAGGAAGCCCCCGGCCATCGCCACGATCAGCAGGGCCGTGCCCTCGCCGTTGCGACGCAGATTCCACCAGAGGTCGTTGGCCATCGCGCCTCCATTATGGGACTGCGGGGCCGATTTGGTCAGGCCTGTGCCGATTGCGGTTGGCCCGCGGCGCCGAGCCGTCGTACCATGGAAGCGTCGCCTGTCGGCATGGTTTCGGAAGGAGGAGAGGGCTTTGTCGCGCCTGAGGTTCACAGTCTGTTTCGCGTTGCTCGGCCTGTTCGCGGCGGTTGCCCGGGGTTCGGGAGACCTGCGGCCGTTCCGCGCCTCCCAAGTCTTGGAGCTGCTCCGTGCCGCCAAGCGGAGCGGCCAGAGCGTCGCGACGCTGCCGCCCGGAAGGCTGCTGCTCGACCAGCCGATCGTGCTCGGGCCCGAGTTCAGCGGCATGGCTCTGCAGGCGGCGCCGGAGGGCACCTGGCTCGTCGGCGCGTCGCTGGTGGAGGGTTGGGAGCCGGCCGAGGACGCTCGCCTGCCGGCGGAGGCCCGGGGCCGGGTGTGGCGGGCGCCGATCCCCCTCGGCGCGAGCCGTTCGGAGCTGGTCGTCGGGCTCCAGACGCAGCCCGCTCCGGCCTATCCCCAGCGCGGCTACCTCGCCATCGGGGGATCGCCCCAAGCCGGGACCATCTCCTTCTCCGATCCCGTTCCCGGAACCTGGTCGCCGGCCGCCTGGCAAGGCGGGAACGCGCTGATCGCGGAAGGCTGGAGCCCCGGCTATGCCTCGTTCCGGTCCCGGGTCTCGGACCTGCGCCCGGGCCTCGTGGCGCTGGCCCAGACGCCCTGGTACCCGCTGCTGGCGGGACACCGGTTCCGCTTCCGCAACGCGCTGGAGTTCCTCGACGAGCCGGGAGAGGCCGTGGTGGAGCCCGGCGCAGGGTGGGTCTACTGGTGGCCCACGGACCTCTGGGACACCGAGGAGACGCTCCTGACGACGGTGGAGGGCTTGGTGCGCCTGAGCGGAGCGAACGGGTTCCGGTTCGAGCGCATCGGCTTCGGGCCCTGCCTGGGCGACGCCGCGGTGGTCGCCTCCTCGACCGGGGTGACGTTCCGGCGCTGCCAGTTCGTCGGCGCGGAAGGGCGGGGGCTGGTCTGCACGGACGACCAGGTGCGCGAGCTGACCGTGGAGGGTTGCGACTTCGTGGACCTTGGCCGGGACGGCCTGGTGCTGCGCGGGGGCGATCGGTTCGGCTTGGTCGCGTCGGGGAGCGCGGTGCGCGACTGCCTGTTCCTGCGCTGCGGGCGCATCGAGGGCATCTCCAGCGGTCTGCGCCTGTCGGGCGTGGGGCACACGGTCGAGCGCTGCCTGTTCCTCGACCTGCCGGCCGCGGCGATCCGCGCCTACAACAGCGGCTCGGCATCCCTGCCCCAGCAGTCCGGCCTCAACGACACGACCATCCGCGAGTGCCTTTTCGAGCGGGTGTCCCTTGAGGCGGTGGACGGTGGCGCGATCGTGGCGAGTCGGGATTGGTCGTCGCAAGGCAACTCGGTCGTGGGCTGCGTGTTCCGCGGCATCCGTCCCGGCTGGTCCTCTCCGCTGGCGCCGCCGGTGTCGGGCATCATGCTGGACGACCGGATGGCCGGGTGGCGGGTCGAGTCGTGCCACTTCGTCGACTGCCAGACCGGGGTCCACGTGGTCGGCGGTTGGGGGACGATCATCCGCAGGTGCCAGTTCGTCGGCACGGACCTCGCGGTGCGGTTCTACGGCGGGTCGAGGCTGACGACGTGGGGACCGGGCGTCCCGTGGTACGACAAGCTGGCGGCGTTCCAAGTGACGCTGGCGCCCTGGTCCCTGCGGTACCCCGCGCTGGCCAACCTGGTCTCCCGCAACACGTCGCTGGCGAGCTTCGGCTTCGCGACGGGCTGCGAGGTCTCGTCGTGCCAGCGGTCGGCGTCGGGCTGGCAACAGCCGATCCGGGTCGCGACGGGTCTGCCGGAGTTCCCCTGGGTGACGGTCACGATGTTCGGAAACGGCACGACGGTCGGCCCAGTGCCGGACATCAGACGCCGGATGGAGCCTTGAGGGCGGCTTCCAGGCTGTCCCGGACGATCTCGGCGCAGCGCCGCCAACCACCGCTGCGCTCGTACACCGCCCGCGCCCGGAGCCTGGCCTGCTCCCCCTCGCGCCACAGCTCGAGGCAGGCCTCGGCGATCGCCTCGGGATCGGGGGGCACGATCCGGCCACCCTCCGGGGCGCACACGGCCTCCGGCACTCCGCAGACGGCGGTGGCCACCACGGGAGTGCCGACCCTCAGGGCCTCGTAGACCACGTGCGGGGATGCGTCGAAGCGCGCGGGCAGCAGAAGGGCGGCCGCGTCGCGGATCAGCGCCTGGACCTCGCTAGCAGGAAGCCCGGATCGCACCCCCCGGAACCCCGGCCCGTCGGGGACGTCGAGGTCCCCCGGCACGCCGACCCCGACGGTCTCGGCGCCCGGCAGGCGCTCCGCCAAGACCCGCGCGGCCCCGGCCACGCGGTCCATGCCCTTCCGGCGCCAGTCGCTCCCGACCGCGGCGAACAGCGGCCTGCGGGGAGCGTCGGAGGGAGGGGCCGGTTCGCCCAGCGGACCCCAGCCGATCCGCACCACCCGGTCGGGAGGCAGTCCGTGCACGGCGATGACCTTGCGCCTGGCCCACTCGCTGAGCGTGAACACCCGCGCGGCTCCCCGGAAGCAGCGTCGCTGCAGGCCCAGGTAGAAGCCGGCCCACCGCCCCGGCCGCCACTCCTCCGGATAGCCTGGGTCGTCCGGGTCGTAGGGGCCGTCGGTGACCACGGCGTAAGGGGCTCCGCCGGGCACCGTCGTCGCTCCCCAGTGGAGGATCGCCGAGGGCGGTCGCGGCAGACCGGCGATCAGGCGGCGTCCGCGCGCCGCCGCGCTGAGCAGGAACGGAGGCGAGAAGCGGGCGTCCAGCTTGGTGCGCCGGAGGGAGGCACCCAGGGACAGCATCCCGCCCAGTACCAGGCCCGCGCGCGAGCCGTCGGCCACGCCAAGGTCCACGAAGCGGTCGTCCAGATCGCGCAGCGCCCGGAACAGCGGCGCTCCCCTCGGGTTCTTGCCGTAGCAGGCGATCATGGCGTCCCGGCCGCCAGCCGAAGACGCCGCCTCTGGGCCTGCGCGAGCGACTCCAGAACCTCCACCGTCTGCTCCCAACCGAGGCAGGCGTCGGTGATGCTCTGGCCGTACACCGCCTCGCGGCCGGGCATGTACTCCTGACGCCCCTCCACCAGGAAGCTCTCGAGCATCACGCCGAAGATGTGCGGCTCGCCGTCCGCGATCTGGGCGCACACGTCGGCGGCCACGACGGGCTGCTGGCGGTGGTCCTTGCGGCTGTTCCCGTGGCTGCAGTCGACCATCAGGCGAGGCGGGAGACCCCGGTCGGCGAGCTTGGCGGCGACCTTGGCCACATCCTCGCGGTGGTAGTTCGGGCCGGTCTTCGAGCCGCCCCGCAGGATCACGTGGCAGGTGTCGTTGCCCGTGGTCTCGAAGATCGCCGAAACGCCCTGCTTGGTGACCGACGGAAACCAGTGCTGGGCCCGGGCGGTGAGCACGGCGTCGATCGCGCACTGCACCCCACCGTCGGTTCCGTTCTTGAAGCCGACCGGCATCGAGAGGCCGGACGCCAGCTCGCGGTGCACCTGGCTCTCGGCCGTCCGCGCGCCGATCGCCACCCACGACACCAGGTCGGCGATGTGCTGCGGCACCTGCGTGTCGAGGAACTCGCAGCCGGCGGGCATTCCGAGCTCGGCCAGGTCCAGCAGCAGGCGGCGGGCCAGGCGCAGGCCCTTGTTGATGTGGTAGCTGCCGTCGAGGTCGGGATCGTTGATCAGGCCCTTCCAGCCGACCACCGTGCGGGGCTTCTCGAAGTAGGCGCGCATCACCAGCAACAGCGCGTCCCCGTGGCGGTCGGCCTGCTCCTTCAGCCGCTCGGCGAACTCCATCGCCGCGCCGACGTCGTGCACCGAGCAGGGCCCGACGACCACCACCAGCCGAGGGTCGCGCCCGTAGAGGGCGTCGGCGATCGCGCCTCTGGCGTCCGCGACGACCTGCGAGGCGCGCTCCGTGATCGGCGTCTCCTCGATCAGGATCGCCGGGGGGATGAGCGGCCGGACGGTCTTGATACGCAGGTCGTCGGTTCGGCGGAACATGGGCGCACCCCGATTATGGCCCGCCGAGGCGGCGATCGCCGGACCCCGCTGGTAGACTGCCGCACCGAGGGACAACGATGTTCGGACCGATCTGCTTCAGCTTCGCCGTTCTGGCGGGACAGCCGCAGGCCGACTCTCTGCAGGTGTGGCTCGCGGATCCGCTGCGCAAGGTGCTCCGCACCGCCGAGCCCGCCCCGGACGAGGGCGAGCGCGCCGAGGCCGCCCGAGGAGAGAACGCCGCCTGGCAGCTGGTGGTCCGCTGCGCGAAGCCCCTGACCGGCCTGAAGGCGTTCGTGGAGCCGCTGGTCCTCCGCGGCGGCAAGGAGCGCCTTCCCGAGGCGAGGGCTCGGTTCGTCGGCTATGTGCCGGTGCCGAGGTTCGCGGACTCGCCGGACTCCGAGGCGGTGGCCAAGCCGCCCTGCGACCTGCCCGACCCGCTGCTGGCGGACCCCAAGATCGACTTGCCCGCAGGTCAGAGCCAGCCCGTGTGGGTGGACGTGGACGTTCCGACCGACGCCAAGCCCGGCCTGTACGAGGGTTTCGCCAAGGTGGTCGGCACCATCGACGGGCGCATGGTGAGCGCCCGGGTGGCGATCTCGGTGAAGGTCTTCGAGGCGACGGTGGGAGCGTCGAGGCTGTGGGTGACGAACTGGTTCCAGACCGGCAACGGGACCTACGACGATCCCGCCTGGCCCGAGGGCGAGCGCTTCGAGCGCCGCATGCGGACCTACGCGCGCTCCATGAAGGCCCACCGGCAGAACGTCGTGCTCACACCGGTGCTCGAGCTCACGAACGTCTCCAAGGCCGAGGACGGCTCGCTCCGCTTCGATTTCGGCCGCCTGGCGGACTACCTGCGGTGGTTCGACGAGGAGGGCGTTCTGGGAAGAATCGAGGGCGGGCACCTCGGCGGCCGCGTCTCCACGTGGGAGTCGCCGTTCGCGTTCCGCCACGCCGTGTTCGACGCGGGCGGCAACGTTTCGTGGAAGTCGTCGCCTCCCGAGGATCCCGACCTCCAGGCGTTCTACCGCGCGTACCTCCCCGCGCTGGCGTCGTTCCTGAAGGAAAAGGGCTATTGGGAGCGGTACCGGCAGCACCTGGCGGACGAGCCGATCGCCACGAACCGGGCCAGCTACGTGGCCATGGCCAGGCTGGTCAAGTCCATCCTGCCCGAGCTGAAGGTGATGGAGGCCTGCCACGACCACGAGCTGGTCGGTGCCGTGGACCTGTGGGTTCCCCAGCTGAACTTTCTGAGGGACCAGTGGCCGCACTATCAGGCGCGGCAGGCGGCCGGCGAGGAGGTGTGGTTCTACACCTGCGTGTTCCCGCAGGGCGATTTCCCCAACCGGTTCATCGAGCAGCCGCTGATCAAGACCCGGCTGCTGCACTGGATCAACTTCCGCTACGGCGTCACCGGCTACCTGCACTGGGGCTGGAACCACTGGCAGTCCGACCCGTTCCAGCCGATCGGGAGGATCGAGGAGAGCGGCCTGTTCCTGCCCGCCGGCGACACGCACATCGTGTATCCGGTGAAGGGCGGCCTCTTGGACTCGATCCGACACGAGGCGTTGCGCGACGGGATCGCCGACCACGAGCTGCTCAGCCTGGTGGCGGAGAAGCGGCCGGAGCTGGCCCGGGCCGTGGCCGAGCGGATCGTGGCCGGCATGGACAGGGTGACGACCGACGTGAAGGCGTTCCGCGAGGCCAGGCGCGAGCTGCTGGTGGCCCTGGGGGAGATCCAGAAGAACGGAAGATAACCGTCGGGTTCCTCATGCTGGGCCGGGCGGGCTCGAACTTCGCCGGCAGGCTCGGCGGAGGCCGGTTGGGAGGTCGCGGGCTACGACCCGGTGTCCGAGCGGCTCGAGGCGGCCGCCTCCCGGGGGGTACTCCCGTGCGCCTCGGCTCGGGAGGCCGCCGAGCGCGGCGAGCTGGTGCTGACGAGCCTGCCCAGCAGCGCCGCCTTCGAGCGCGCGGCCCGGGAAGGTCTTCGTGGACCTGGGGACCACGGAGGTGGCGGCCACGCGGCGGGTCTCCCGAGCGTTGGAGGAGCGGGGCGCCGCGCTGGTGGATGCGCCGGTGAGCGGAGACCCGCGCGGCGACGTGCACGGGTTCGTCGGCGGCCCCGATGCGGCGGTGGAGCGGGCGATGCCCATCCTGCGGGCGCTGGCGGGCGCCAAGCCGTGCGTGCACGCCGGCCCTTGCGGTTGCGGTCAGATCCTGAAGGGCGTCAACCAGCTCGCGATGGGTCTGGTGCAGGCGGCTTGGCTGGAGACGGTGAGCTTCGCCACACGCCAAGGCCTGTCCGCCGGTGTGGTGGCCGAGGCGGTGGGAGGCCCCGACGGGTGGCGCGCGACGCTCGCGGAGACCGCGCGGGCCGTAGCCGAGGGCGACCCGGACGCGTTCGACCTAAAGGCGGCCGAGTGGGCCTACTTCCTGAACGCGGCGAGGGAAGCCGGGCTGAGGATGCCGATGCTGGAGGCCTTGGCCGAGTTCGTGCGGGGCAGGCCGAAGAGCCGCACGGACAACATGGGCCGACCCTACGCGCCGCTCTGGTCCGCCCTGCACGACGCCGGAGACTCCCCCGGGCCGGGCGGGGCTTGACTCCGGGCGCCGGAATGTGCCATCCTTGCTCTTCGCGCCCCGCGCCAAGGAGCCTTTCACCATGTACGCGATCGTCAAGACCGGAGGCAAGCAGTTCAAGGCCGCCAAGAACGACGTCCTGATCGTCGAGAAGCTGGACGGCGAGCCCGGCACCAAGGTCGACCTGAAGGAGGTCGTGCTGGTGTGCGAGGAGGGCAGGGTGAAGGTCGGCTCCCCGTACGTGAAGGGCGCGTCCGTGAAGGCCGAGATCGTGCGCCAGGCCAAGGGGCCCAAGATCCACGCCTTCAACTACAAGCCGAAGAAGAACGAGCGCAAGCGCTGGGGCCATCGCCAGCTGCAGACGCACCTGCGCGTGCTCGAGGTCATCCCCGGCAAGTAGCGAGGTTTCGCCATGGCACACAAGAAGGGACAAGGTTCGACTCGGAACGGACGCGACAGCCAGAGCAAGCGGCTGGGCGTCAAGAAGTTCGGCGGCGAGGTGGTGAAGGCCGGCAGCATCCTCGTGCGCCAGCGCGGAACGAAGTTCCACCCCGGCCAGAACGTCGGCATCGGCAACGACCACACGCTGTTCGCCCTGATCGACGGCCAGGTGAAGTTCGAGGGGCCGGACAAGCGCCGGCGCGTGAGCGTGTATCCGTACCAGGCCGTCTGAGGCGGATCGTTCCATTGGTTCTCCTTCACCGGGGGCCGGTCGCACCGACCGGCCCCTTTCGGCTGTTCGGAACCCGATCGGCCCCCGAAGGTAGACTGCCCCACCGATGTCCGAACGGATCCTCACCTCCCTCCCGGTCGGCGAGAAGGTCGGCCTGGCCTTCTCCGGCGGCCTCGACACCTCCGTGGCCGTGAACTGGATGCGCGAGCGGGGCGCCATCCCCTACTGCTACACCGCCCACCTGGGGCAGTACGACGAGCCGGACGTGGAGGGCGTGCCCGAGCGGGCCCTGCTGTACGGCGCCGAGAAGGCGAGGCTGGTCGACTGCCGCAAGGAGCTGGTCACCGAGGGCCTGGTGGCCCTGCAGTGCGGCGCGTTCCATATCTCGTCCGCCGGCAAGACCTACTTCAACACCACGCCGATCGGACGCGCCGTGACCGGCACCCTGCTGGTGCGGGCGATGGCCGAGGACGGCGTGAACATCTGGGGCGACGGCAGCACCTACAAGGGCAACGACATCGAGCGGTTCTACCGCTACGGCCTGCTGGCCAACCCCGACCTGCGCATCTACAAGCCGTGGCTGGACGAGCGGTTCGTGCGCGAGCTCGGCGGCCGGAAGGAGATGTCCGAGTGGCTGGAGGCGCGCGGCCTGCCCTACCGCGACAAGAAGGAGAAGGCCTACAGCACCGACGCCAACCTGTGGGGCGCCACCCACGAGGCCAAGGACCTGGAGTTCCTGGACAAGGGCATGACGATCGTCGAGCCGATCATGGGCGTGCGGTTCTGGGACCCGGCGGTGGAGATCCGGCCGGAGACCGTCACGGTCGCGTTCCGGGAGGGGTGGCCCGTGGAGATCGACGGGCGGCAGATGGAGCCGCTGGAGCTGGTGCTGGAGGCCAACGCGATCGGCGGGAGACACGGGCTGGGGATGTCCGACCAGATCGAGAACCGCATCATCGAGGCCAAGAGCCGCGGAATCTACGAGGCGCCCGGCATGGCGCTGCTGCACATCGTCTACGAGCGGCTGGTCAACGCCATCCACAACGAGAGCACGATCGACAACTACCGCACGATGGGCCGCCGGCTCGGCCGGCTGCTGTACGAGGGCCGCTGGTTCGACCCGCAGTCGCTGATGCTGCGCGACTCGCTGCAGCGCTGGGTGGCCTCCACCGTGACCGGCGAGGTCACGCTGGAGCTGCGCCGGGGAGACGACTACACGATCCTGGACACCCGAGGGCCGAACCTCACCTACCACCCCGAGCGGCTGAGCATGGAGAGCGGCCAGGGCGAGTTCACCCCGCTCGACCGCATCGGACAGCTCGCGATGCGGAACCTGGACATCCTGGATACCCGCGAGAAGCTGGGCCAGTACGGCGCGCAGAAGGCCCTGGACGTGCCCGGCCTGCGCGAGCTGGGCATGCGCGACAACCCCGAGGGGGTATAAGCGCCGCATGGACGACGGCGCTCTGCTGGAACTCTACGAGGGGCTGCGCCTGGCGGACGTCCGCGACGGGCTGGACGCGCTGGGCTACCACTACCGCTGCTCGATGGACCCCTCCATCCGCCCGCTGTGGCGCACCCGGGCCGTCGGCATCGCCCGGACGTGCCGCTACCTGCCCTACCGCGGGACGGTGCCGGCGATGTCGCCCGAGGAGTACGCGCGGTGGTCCGGGTGGTACTACGGCACGGTCTGCCCCTACCCCTGGGTGGAGGAGCTGCGGCCGGGCGACTTCGTGGTGATCGACGCCAGCGGGGTGGACGCCGGACTGATGGGCTCGGAGAACACGCTGGCGTGCGTGCGCCGAGGGGCCCGCGGCTTCGTGACCAGCGGCGGCGTGCGCGACACGGACGAGGTGATCCGCCAGCGGGTGCCGTTCTGGTCGGCGCTGGTGAGCAAGAGCATGGTGCAGGGACGGCTGCAGTTCGAGTCGATGGGCTCGCCGGTGTGCGTTGGCGGGGTGACCGTGGTTCCGGGCGACGTGGTGGTGGCGGACGGCGACGGCGTGCTGGTGGTGCCCCGCGAGGCCGCGGAGGACGCCGCGCGCCTGGCCCGGGAGGAGAACGAGCGCGACCGCAAAGCCCGCCGCGCCCACTACGAAGCCCTCCAACTGCCTCTGGACGAGACGGTGTAGCTTCTAAGGCTCGGACAGGTACCGCCCCAGATCCTCCGCCGTGGCCCAGGGACCGGAGTCCAGCACGATCTCGATCGTGCGGGTTGGGTTCCCGCCCGTCGGCTTGGAATGCGGTTTGCGGAAGAGGTCCTTCGAGGCTTTGGCGATCTTGGCGACCAAAGCTTCGAAATCCAGCTCTGGGTGAAGTTCGACGGGGTAGTCGAAGCCTTCCAGCCGAAGGATGCGCTCCTCTGGAGGCCTGCCGAGCGCCCGCTGAGAAGCCAACCGGACCTCCCTCACCACGGCGCCTTTCATGGCCAGCTTACGCAACAAGGCAAGCAGACCAGGCTTGTACTCCGTGTTGCGCTCTTGTCCACTGCCGCGCGTGCCACCGCGGGCACGAAAGGTGATGACCAGCCAGCTGGACACTTCGAAGGATGCGTCGTACACTCGGCCGGCCTCTCGGACCTTCTTCTCTCCTGCGGCGTCCACCGATTGATCGTACACCACGACTCCGATTCTCGCCAAGCCGACACTGGGGTATGTGGCGATGCAGGCCTTCCGGGACTGTCTGCGGCCGAGGTGATCCGGCCGCGGGGGCGGACCGGGGTGGCGGGGCCGGAGGCGGGGCGGCTTCCCGGGTCGATCCGAGCGAGGACGGAAATGGGACCCGGCGGGCGCCTGGTGGGTCCCGGCGTTGCGCGGATCGGAACAGCCGCAAGCTCGAAAGCCACGCGTTTCTACCGGCTTGGGCCAAAACCGGTATTCTTGCGGGGTCGGCTGGCGCGACCCTTGTCGTACGATGAAAGCGTGCCGGGGAAGAGATTCCTCGGCGCGGCTCGTTGGAAGAGTCCAGTCTGAGCTGAAAGAAACCCGGAGAGGAACACGAACATGAAGCGCATCGCCATCATCGCACTCGCGGCGGCTGCCGGGGCCGCAGCCCACGCCGCACCCCTGCAATTCGACGACCTGATCGGCTCCGGCCCCGCGATCAAGGGCATCGTCAACGGCTACCAGGGTCTGGACTGGCAGGGCGTGTTCTCGCTGAACACGGCCGCGTTCAGCACCTCGACCGGATACGGCAAGGCCGCCGTCTCGCCGACGGGCGCCGCGATGATCGGCGGTTCGTTCGGCCGCTTCGGCAGCGACAACGACCAGTTCGACCTCGGCAGCCTGTACATGACCTCGATCTGGCGCAACGGCCTGAACGTGCTGGTCGAGGGCGTGCGGAACGGCTCCGTGGTGAACTCCACCACCGTCGTGCTGAACACCTCCGGCCCGCAGAAGTTCGACTTCAATTGGTCGAACCTGAACTGGGTGCGGTTCACCTCCTCGGGCGGCACGCGCATCTCGCCCTACGGCGATGGGATGTACTTCGCGTTCGACAACGCGGGCGTGGAGCGCACGTTCCAGCCCGCCGGCGTCCCCGTGCCCGAGCCCGCCACGCTGGGCCTGGCCGCGGTCGGGTTGGCCGCCGCCCTGCGCCGGCGCGCTCGCCGCTGATCGATCCCTCGCGAAAGGCAGACGAACCACCTGGACCCCTCCTTCGGGAGGGGTCCGCTTCGTTACGGGGTTCGGCCCCAGGCCGAGTTACAGGGCGAGGCCCAGCCCCACGTAGAACGCCCGCTCGTTGACCCAGCCGACCTGCAGCTGGGCCTGCGGCTCGGTCGCGTACGGATCGCTCGGCCGGCGACCCAAGCCGAGCAGGTTCACCGCCCCGCTGAGGTTCCAGCCGTAGCCGTCGTGCTCGGCCATCAGCTTGAGTCCGCGGGCGGCGCTCCACGACACCGACCCGAAGCCTTGGCGGAACCGGGCCGTTCCCGCCCCGAGCGTGGCGTGCAGGCCGGGCCGGACCTCCCACGTGGCCGCCACGAAGCCGGAGGCCGAGTTGCGGCCGTCGGTCGGCAGGCCGTCACCCGCCGTGCCGCCCGTCCCCTCGGCGTCCTGAACCCCCACCGAAGCGACGACCGGCGAGGAATCCTGCCCCGGCGGCTGCCACTGCAGGTTGTAGACGTTGTCGCCCAGGCTGCTCAGCAGCATCACGGACGCCGTCAGACGACCGCCGCTCCCGAGGCCCAGACCGTACAGCGCGGCGGCCGTGCCGTTGGTGCCCTCGCGGTTGGCGTCGTCGAACGCGACGTCCAGGTCGCCGTGCTCGTTGGCGGATCCAGCCACCAGGGCCCAGCGTCCGTGCGCCAGCGAGTAGCCGATCGGAGTGCTCAGAGCCATCGCGCCCTCCGGGTTCGGCCTGCCGTCCCGACCGACCGCGAAGCCGCCGCCCGACAGGCCGCTCAGGAACCGGAACTGCGGGTACTGCGCCCGCCCGGCGAACGGACTGGGCGCCGGCCCCTGCGCCCACGACGCTCCCGCCACCGCCGCCAGCGGCGCCAGCGCCGCGACCTTCCATCGCCCTCGCATGGCGGCATCATACCGCCATCCGCCCGCAGGGCGTGACCCGGGCGGGGAGCGAACGGGGCGGCGCGCGACTCCCAGCCTGTTGCTCCGGCGGCGCCGGGGCGACCGGGGGGCTCGGCCGAGGTCCTCGGCTTCTCGGTGGCGGGCCGTCGCGGGCGGGCCGCCCCGCTCAGGAGCAGGGCGGCGCCGGACGCCGACCGGTCGGCCGCCTCAGGACCCCTCGTCCGCTGAGCGCCCGCACGGGCCGAACGTCCCGGGGTGTCGAATCCTCTCGAGCCCGCAGGCCCAATACCTCCCAATTAGATGTATATTGGAACAGGAGGTATTCCCACCATGACGTTCCGCAACGGACTGGAGGCGCTGATCCTCGCATCTCTGCGGGAAGGGCCGCTGCACGGCTACGCGATCGCGCAGAGGATCCGCAGCGGCAGCCGAGAGGTGCTGCGGTTCGGCGAGGGACAGATCTATCCCGCCCTCCACCGCCTGGAGGAGGAGGGCCTGGTGAGCACCGAGTGGGAGACGCAGGAGGGCCGACCTGCCCGGCGGGTGTACTCGCTCACGCCCGAAGGCCTGGGTCGGCTGGAGAGGCAGGTCCGGGAGTGGAGCCGCTTCAGCGAAGCGGTGTCGGCGCTGCTCGGATCGGGAAGGGGCGACGCCAAGACGTGCCGAGAGGGGCTGGGCCATGGCTAGGTACATCGAGTGGTATCTGGCGGAGCTGGAGCGCCGTTTGGGTCGGCTGGTCTCGCGGGAGCGGATGCACGAGATCCTGTGCGACGCCGAGAGCCACCTGCGGGAGAAGGCGGAAGCGCTGGAGCGGGAGGGCATGGACCCGCGCGCGGCCCAGCTGGCGGCCGTGGAGGCGTTCGGCAGGCCGGACCGCGTCGCGGCCGCGGAGCTGAGGGCCCAGAGGGCGAGGATCTTCGGCCTGCCGACCCCGTGGGCTCTGGGCACGGCATCGCTCCTGCCGTTCCTCGCGCTCGGCTATGTGGCCATCGCGAACCAAGGTGGCAGGCTGCCCGATGAAACCCCGTTCCTGTTCGCGCTGCTCTGCCTGCCCTTCCTTGTGGCGAGCGCATTGGCGGGCAGGGCGGTCGGCAGGCCGTTGGCCGCCGCCATGGTGGTCGGGTACGCCGTGTTCGCAGTCGCCTCGTCCTTGGCGCTCGTCCGCCACGAGCAGCTGTCGGTGCGGGGGCTGGCCCGGAAGGAGGCGGAGGAGAGTCGCAAGAGCGCGGAGCGGTCGGAGCGGCTGGCCGAGGTGCTGCGCGAGGGGAGGCGGGCGTTCTTCCTAGCCAACACCCCGGAGGAAGCTCCCAAGGCTTGGCGCGCGGACTCCCCTGAGGCGGGACGCATTCTGCGCGAGGTCGGCGCGTCCGATCCTGCCCTCTTCCTGGCGCCGGTTCAGAACCGTGGGTCGCAGCAACAGGCGCGGCCTCGCTGGTCGTTCCTGGCGCCGATCGGAAGCCGGGTCGTCTTCGCAAACCAGACGCAACCGTTCGTGCCCTCGTTGAGGGCGAGGTACGTCCAGCTGCGGTTGAGCGATACGGAGAGCCATTGGGTGATCTTCGAGCCGACGACGGACTTCCGGACGGCCCGAACCCGGTGGTTGCTGACGGAGGCCGACGAGGAAGCGGCTCGGGGGCACGCGCGGGCTTCTCGGGAACGGGCGTCGCGGATCGAGGCGGCGCTGGCCCGGCGCGTGCAGCTCCACGGCTCGCTGCTCGCGCAGGTCGGACTGCAGGGGTTCCTTCCGCTCGGGGCGCTCCTGGGTCTGCTCGGGGAGGCGATCGTGCGGTTGACGCTGGGCCTGAGGATGCGCCGGGTCGGCTGGGCCTGACGGTCAGCCAGGCGGCGTGGGGGGATTCGGGCAACCCCCTCCTCCCTCCGCGAGGGAGGAGGGTTGGGGTGGAGGGTGAGTTTTGGCTTCCTTGCCGCCAGCGGCATCAGCGAGGCCGATCCAGCATTGAGCCGAGGTCCTGCCACCGAGGGAGACGATCGGTGGCGCTTCGCACCCTCCCCCCTGAGCCCCCCGCTGAGGGCCTCGCGGGCGGCATCGGCTACGCCGGACAACCGCTCAGCTATGGCCTTCTGCCCGCCTGGGAAGCAGACGGCCGATCCCGCCCTCCCCCTGAATCCCCCTCCCGCGGGGCGGGAGGGGGATGCGCAGACTCCCTCCTCCCTTCACTAGGGAGGAGGGTGCGCTCAGGCCCTGGTCGCGGCTCGTCCACCCGCCTTCGGATGCCGCGACTGCCGAGCGACTCTCCCTCAAGGTCTTCCCGGGGCGAGGTCGCCCGATCGACCGTAGTTCCACCCATCGGCAAGGCGCAACGCTCCGGATCCGCCAGAGCCCAAGCCCCGGCCGTCGTCTCCCTTCCATCGGCCGCAGGCGCCCGCCGACCGCGCCCTCCCCCTTAATCCCCCTCCCGCGATACGGGGGTGGGATGGGCCCACTCCCTCCTCCCTCCAGGAGGGAGGAGGGTTGGGGAGGAGGGTGCCCGATCAGCTTTCTGCCGGCTCCTGATCCCCCGGGCGGCAGGACCAAGAACAAGTGCCAGCCGAGTGCCGGTCTCGCAGCGGTCGTGCCTGCACCGCGAAAAGGCTGCGCCAGTCGAACGAGCCCTCCCCCTGAATCCCCCTCCCGCAGGGCGGGAGGGGGTGGGAACCTACCTCCTCCCTTTGGGAGGGAGGAGGGTTG
>CALGMO010000087.1 GCA_937961665.1 uncultured Fimbriimonadaceae bacterium | reverse complement strand
AAGGCAGCCCAGATGCCGTTCCAAGGCTGGTTGCTGGGCGCCATGGTCGCCCCGACGCCCGTCTCGGCGCTGCTGCACAGCTCCACGATGGTGAAGGCCGGCGTCTACCTGGTGATCCGCCTCGCGCCGGCGATGCAGGACACCGGCCTGAGCAACGTCGTGGCGTTGGTCGGCGCGTTCACGTTCGTGGCAACCGCGATGCTGGCGATCAGCCAGCGCAACGCCAAGCGGGTGTTGGCCTACTCCACGATCTCGAACCTCGGGCTGATCATCGCCTGCGCGGGGCTGAACACGGCGATGGCGGTCTCGGCCGCGGTGATGCTGCTGCTGTTCCACGCCGTCAGCAAGGCGCTCCTGTTCCTCGCCGCGGGGGCCATCGAGCAGCGGCTGGGTACCCGGGAGATCGAGAGGATGGAGGGCCTGGTGCTCCGGATGCCGTTCACCACGATGCTCACCGTGCTGGGCGTGCTCACGATGCTCCTTCCGCCGTTCGGCGTGCTGGTCAGCAAGTGGGCGGCGCTGGAGAGCGCGGCTCGGGAACCCGTGGCGATGGTGCTGTTCGTGATGGGCAGCGCCTTCACCGTGGTGTTCTGGGTGCGATGGGTGGGGCGCCTGGTGGCCGTGGAGCCGGGGCAGGAGCCGGAGCTGAAGGAGTCGATCCCCGCGCTGTTCCTTTGGCCGATGGTGGCGATCGCGTTCCTGGCGGTGGTTCTGAGCCTGCTCGTCACCCAAGTGATGCTGCGGTTCGTCGCGCCGGTGGTGGCGAGCTACATGGAGCTGGGTTCGCAGGGCTTCCAGGCGACCGTCTCGGATCTGGAGAGCAGGGTCGGGTCGTTCCCAATCCTCGGCCTCTCCCTCTCGCTGCTCATCGCGCTGGCTCTCGCTCTGGTGCTGGCCTCCCGCCGCAGGCGGCAGGCGGCGCCCTACCTGTGCGGCGAGCCGCCGACGGACGGCCCCGTTCTGGCCGCGCGGGCGGGTGGCGACGAGCCCGCGCCGATCCGCGTCTCCGGCACCTACCTCGACCGGTACTTCTCGGAGGAGCGCCACAGCCTGTGGACGACGGCGGCCGCGAGCCTTCTGCTGGTCGCTATGCTGGGGGTGGCTTGGCTATGAGCTGGATCGACATCGGCCTGCGCGCTTTCCTGGCGGTCGTCGTCGCCCCTTGGGTGGGGATGTTGCTGGTGGGCCTCGACCGCAAGCTGTCGGCGAGGCTGCAGGGGAGGGTCGGGCCGCCGCTGACCCAGCCGTTCTACGACCTCGTGAAGCTTCTGGCCAAGCAGGGCGACACCACCAGCCGCTTCCAGACCGCGTGTCTGGTGCTGTTCCTCGCGTCGAACGTGGTCAGCCTGGCTCTGGTGCTTCTGGGCGGCGACCTGCTGGTCATGCTGTTCGTGCTCGCCTTCGGCGCCGTGGCGTACATCGTGGGAGGGTTCAGCGCGAAGTCGCCCTACAGCCAGCTCGGTACCCAGCGGGAGCTCCTGCAGCTGCTCACCTACGAGCCGCTTCTGGTGTTCCTGGCGGTGGGGATCTATCTGCGGACCGGCAGCTTTCTCGCCTCGGCGGCCTTTCAGCGAACCGAGCCGCTGTTGCCGGAGATGCCGGTGTTCGTGCTCACGCTGATCGCGGTTTTCGGCATCAAGCTCCGCAAGTCGCCGTTCGACATCGCGTCGTCGCCGCACCACGGGCACCAGGAGGTCGTCCGCGGTCCGCTGAGCGAGGTGGCGGGGCCCTCGCTCGCCCTGGTGGAGCTGGCCCACTGGTACGAGGTGGTGCTGCTCGTCGCGCTGGCGTCCCTGCTGTGGGCGTCTCCCCTGTGGGCGGGCGTGTTGGTGGGACTGGGCTGCCTGCTCGCGAGCATCGTGGTGGACAATGTGGCCGCGAGGCTCACTTGGTCGTGGATGCTGCGGTTCGGCTGGCTCGTGGCGGTGCCGGCGTCGATCCTCAACCTGATCTATCTGTACGCGACCCGCGGAGGTGGTGGATGAACCTGATTCAGAAGGCACGCATGAAGTCGCCGTGGATCCTGCACTTCAACGCGGGAAGCTGCAACGGCTGCGACATCGAGATCCTCTCCTGCCTGACGCCCGTGTATGACATCGAGCGCTTCGGGGCGGTGAACGTCGGCAACCCGAAGCACGCCGACGTGCTGCTGGTGACCGGCCCGGTCAACCGCCGCAACGAGAGGGTGCTGCGGAATCTCTACGAGCAGATGCTGGATCCCAAGATCGTCGTGGCCGTCGGCACCTGCGCCAGCAGCGGGGGTGTGTTCCACAACTGCTACAACTGCCTCGGAGGCGTGGACAAGGTGATCCCCGTGGACGTGTACGTGCCGGGTTGCGCCGCCAAGCCGGAGACCATCATCGAGGGAGTGATCCTGGGCCTGGAGAAGCTGGCCAAGATGCCCGCCAAACCGCGTCCCGGGCGGACCAGCGCCGAGGCGGAGAAGGTGGAGGCGGAGCGGTGAGCGAGCTCGC
Organism: uncultured Fimbriimonadaceae bacterium; assembly: GCA_937961665.1. GTDB lineage: Bacteria > Armatimonadota > Fimbriimonadia > Fimbriimonadales > Fimbriimonadaceae > UBA8783. The sequence continues at coordinate 2,879 of CALGMO010000087.1, read as the reverse complement.
GGCCGTCCAAGGGATCGAGCGCATCGAGGACGCTCCTTTGGAGGGCCTCCTCGAGGCGGTGCGGGCCTACCGCGATCGAAGAGCCCGCTTCATCACGGCGACCTGCCTGGATCGCGGGGAGCGGTTCGAGATCCTGTACCTGTTCGACGAGGGCCTGAAGACGGTCGCCGTGCGGACGTTTCTGCCGAAGGGCCAGAGGCTGCCGTCGATCACCGGCGTGTATCTGTGCGGCTTCCTGGTTGAGAACGAGCTGCAGGACCTGTTCGGCATCGAGGTCGACGGGCTGGACATCGACTACCGCGGCAAGTTCCTCGTCACCAACACCTTCGAAACGCCCCCGCTGCTCAAGCAAACGACCTGCGAGCTGAGGCCGACCAAGGAGGAGCCGTCGTGAGCGATGCCACCAACGTCCCGTTTGGTCCGCAGCATCCTGTTCTGCCGGAGCCGATCCAGCTGCGCATCTCGCTGGAGGACGAGAACGTGCTGCAGGCCCTCCCGGCGCTGGGCTACGTGCACCGCGGCATCGAGAAGGCCGGAGAGCTGAACGACTTCCAGCAGAACGTGTTCCTGGTGGAGCGGGTTTGCGGCATCTGCAGCTCGATCCACGCCCTCGCGTACTGTCTGGCGGTCGAATCGGCGATGGGACTGGAGGTGCCGAAGCGCGCCGACTACCTGCGGGTGGTCTGGATGGAGCTTCACCGGATCCACAGCCATCTGCTCTACTTGGGCCTGCTGGCGGAGGCGTTCGGCTTCGAGTCGATGTTCATGGAGTTCTGGAGGATCCGCGAGCGGGTCATGGACCTGCTGGAGATGACCGCGGGCAACCGGGTGATCATCTCCGTGTGCACGATCGGCGGCGTGCGCAGGGACATCGACGCCGAGCAGGCCCGGACCATCCGCGAGGAGCTGCCAAAGGTTCGCGAGGAGGTCCAGCGGCTCGTGGACGCTCTGCTCGGGGACTACACGGTGAAGCGGAGGACCGCCGGCAAGGGCGTGATCTCCGGCCAAGCCGCCCTCGATCTCGGAGCGGTCGGACCCACGCTGCGCGGGTCGGGGGTCGCCCAGGACATGAGGATGGCCGGATACGCGGCCTATTCGGAGCTGCAGTTCCAGCCGGTGACGTTCCCGGACGGCGACACGTACTCGCGCACCGCCGTGCGGGCCTACGAGGTGTTCCAGTCGATGGACCTGGTGCTGGCCGCCCTGGAGAACCTGCCGGAGGGCGAGCTGGCGGCCAAGTTCAAGGGCCGGCCGGATGGGGCCGCCTTGGCGCGCGTCGAGGCCCCTCGCGGCGAGCTGATCTACATGGTCGTGGGCAACGGCACCAAGAACCTGGAGCGGATGCGCGTGCGGGTGCCGACCTACGCCAACATTCCCGCTCTGCTGAGCGTGCTGCCGGGATGCGAGTTCGCCGACGTGCCCGTCGTGACGCTGTCGATCGACCCGTGCATCAGCTGCACGGAGAGGTGAGGAAACCATGGCCAGGATGCTGCGCTCCGTCCTTCGAAACGCCCTGTCGAAGCCGGCGACCCGGCCGTTCCCCGAGGCTCCGCGCGCGGAGTTCGAGAAGGCGCGGGGGCTGATCACCTTCGACTGCACGGACTGCCGCTTCTGCGGCGCGTGCGCCCTCAAATGCCCGACCGGGGCGATCCGCGTGGTGCGCGAGGAGCGCAGGATCTACTTCGAGCCGTTCAAGTGCATCGTGTGCGGCGCCTGCCTGGAGGCGTGCCGCTTCGGATCGGTGCGCATGGGGCCGGAGCGGCGCAAGCCGGTCTACGAGAAGCCCGTCGAGGTCTACGCCAAGCCGGAGACGGAGGCCGAGCCTAAGCCGCCAGACCCTGGCGCGTGAGGCGGGCCGAGGCCACCCGGGAGGCGATCCGACGGAGGTCCTGAGCGGCCGGGCTGCTCGGGGCCAGCTCGATCAGGGGCGTGCGCTTCCGAACCGAGACGGTCACCCTCGGGTCGTTGCGGACGCTCCCGTGGTAGTCCACCCCGCGGTTGAGGAACGCCTTGGTAATGGCTTGGATGGTGTGGTGCAGCGTCTCGCCCTCCTTCTCGTCCGAGACGAGGTTGGGGACGACGGCGATGCTGGCCATCGGCTCCTTGCGGAGGAACGTCTTGATCGCCGCGTAGGCGTCCGTGACGCTGGTGGGGTCGGGCGTGGTCACCACCAGGGTGTCCTGCGCCCGCTGCACGAACGTCTGCACGCGGTTGTCGAGCCCGGCGGCGGTGTCGAACACCACGAAGTCGGTGTCCGATGCGAGCTCCTCGATCTGATCGAAGAACAGCGCGAGCTTCTTCGGGCCGGCGGTCATCAGGGTACGGATCGCGGATCCGCCGCAGGCGACTCGGATGTTCTTCGGACCGGGCACCAGGACGTCCCGCAGGGAGGCCTCGTCGGCCACCACGTGCTGCAGCGTCCGCTCGGCCTTGAGGTTCATGGCCACGTCCACGTTGGCCAGCTGGAGGTCGGCGTCGAAGAGCACGACCCTTTGGCCCATCTCCGCGAGAGCGAGGGAGAGATTGATGGCGACGGTGGTCTTGCCGGTGCCGCCCTTGCCGCTGGTGATGGCGATGGTCCTCATGCGATCCTCAGTTCGACCAGACCCACGGGAGCCGGTTGATGTTCCTCGAGAAGCTCCAAGAGCGCGGCGCGGTCGCGCTGCTCATCCAGGGCCCGCCTGCGCGGCTTCTTCCGCTTGGGAGTCTGCTCGGAGACGCAGCGGACGGGAAGACCGTAGAAGCGCTCGATCGCGCGCCTGAGGGCGGTCGGGGGTGCGACGGCCAGCCGCACCGGCTTGCCGATCGCCTGCGCCAGCGCGTCCGTGCCGCCGATGTCGAGCGGGTCCGCCGTCACGCCGAAGAACTCGCTCTCGCTC
>CALGMO010000086.1 GCA_937961665.1 uncultured Fimbriimonadaceae bacterium | reverse complement strand
CAGCACGCCGCCGGGCTTGAGCGCCTGGAAGAACTTCCGGTAGAGCTGGTCCTTGGCCTCGTCGTTGAAGTAGATGACGACGTTGCGGCAGAGGATCAGGTCGTAGCCGGAGTCGAACCGGTCCGCCAGCAGGTCTCCGGTCCGGAACGTCAGGTACCGCTTGAGGCCGGCGTCGGCGACCCAGCCCTCGGGCGTCTGCCGGAAGTACCGCCTGCGGAGATCGTCGGGCACGCCGCGGACGTCGTTGTCGTTGAAGACCCCCTTGTTGGCCTGGGCGAGAGCGGCCTGGTCGATGTCGGTGCCGAGGATGCGGTGCGCTCCGGGGAACCAGCGGTCGAAGGTGATGGCGAGGCTGTAGGCCTCGGCACCGTAGCTGCATCCCGCGCTCCAGCACTTCAGGGTTCTGGAACGGGAGAGGAGATCGGGAAGAACCCTCTCGCGCAGCTCGACCCACTTCTCGGGGTTGCGGAACAGCTCGGAGACGTTGATCGCCAGCTTGTCCTGGAACCAGCGGAGATCCTTGTCCGACGAGGCGATCTTGGTCCAGAACTCGTCGAGGGTCCTGCACCCGCGCGACTCCATCATGCTGAGGATGCGGCGTCGCAGCTGGTCCTGCTTGTAGTAGTTCAGGTCCAGGCCCGTGCGGCGCTTGAAGGCACTGAAGAACGCGAGCCACTGCTCGTTGCTAGGATGCATTCGCGACCCTCCTCTGCAGGTTCGCCACGATCGCTTGGCCCATCTCGTGGATCGGGTATTCGGCGTGCGTGGCTCCGACCGCCGTGGCGGCCTTCGGCATGCCGTAGACCGTCGCGGTCGACTCGCTCTCGGCCAGCACGGTGCCTCCGGCCCTGCGGATGGCCAGCGCGCCCTCGGCTCCGTCGCGGCCCATTCCGGTGAGCACCACCGCGAGGCACTTCGCGCCGAGGAGCTTCGCGGCCGTGAGGAACAGCGGGTCGGCGGCCGGACGCACTCCGTGCACGGGCGGGTCGTCGGTGAGGCGGATCCTGCTGTCGGGACCGAGCACCATGTGCCGTCCGCCGGGGGCCAGCCAAGCGACTCCGGGCTCCAGGGGCTTGCCGTCGGACGCCTCGAAGCAGGGCACGGTCCGGAGCGCCGTCAGCCTCTCGGCGAGGCTCTTGGTGAAGCCCGCCGGCATGTGCTGCACCACCAGAATCGGCACGCCGAGGTTCTTCGGCAGGGACTCGAACAGCACCGCCAGCGCGCGCGGGCCTCCGGTGGAGCTGGCCACCAGCACGACGCGGTCGGTGGCGCGGACCGGCGCGGGGGCTCGGACGACGGCCGCGGGACGGGGAGCCTGCAGCCTGGAGCCGGCCGCGGCCTTCACCTTGGCGAGAAGCTCCTCGCGGATGGAGTCGAGGCTGAGGATGGTTCCCGAGGGCTTGGCGACGAAGTCGAACGCGCCCAGCTCGAGGGCCTCGAGGGTGGCCGCGGCGCCCTTGGTGGTCAGGGTGGAGACCATCACCACCTTGGTGGGGCAGCGGCGCATGATCTCGGCCAGAGCCGTCAGGCCGCCGCCACCCGGCATCTGGACGTCCATCGTGACGACGTCGGGCCTGAGGCGCTCGGCTAGGGCGACGCCCTGCACGCCGTCGGACGCGGTGCCGACCACGTCGATGGCGGGGTCCGAGCGGAGGATGTCGCCGATGAGGCGGCGCATCAGGGCGGAGTCGTCGACGATCAGAACGCGGATGCTCATGCTGCCTGGTCCAAGTCTTGGAAGAGCTTCTCGTACTCCTCGTAGGAGGCGACGAAGGCGGCGACGAGGCGGTCCGTGGCCTCGGGGTCGATCGCCAGGCGCTGCAGGGCGCTGGTGGAGAACTCGTAGCGCAGGCCGTCGCCGCCCAGGCCGAAGCCCATGCTCATGGTGAGGTAGTCGCCGAAGTGCACGCAGTCGACGATCGGCTCCGGCGGGTCGCACTCGTCCGGGTGGTGGTGGTAGCGGATGGCGAGCACGAGCGGCTCGGGCAGGTTCCACTCCTCCGCGAGGTAGGCGCCGACTTCGGCGTGGTCGAAGCCGAGGAGCTTCCGCTCGACCTGATCGAAGGTGAGGTCGTCGCGGACGGCCATGGCCATCATGGCGGGCAGCTTGTTCTCCAGCCAGATGCTCAGGGCCACCTTGCCGATGTTGTGCAGCAGGCCGGCGGTGAAGGCGGCGTCGGGGTCGGCCTTGCCAGTCTCCTTGGCGATCAGCTGCGCCCCGACGGCCGTGCCGAAGGAGTGGGTCCACATCTGCTTCGGGCCGAGGTTGTAGCCCTTGAGCGGTCGGATCATCCACGGATAGGTGGAGGCGACCATGGCCAGGTTGCGGACGCTGCGCAGACCCAGGACCACGACGGCCTCGCGGTTGTCCATGATCCTGCGGGAGAGTCCGAAGTAGGCGCTGTTGGCCAGGCGCAGCACGCGGGCGGTGAGCGACTGGTCCTGGGCGATGTACTCGGCGACCTTCTGCGCCGAGGCGTCGGGCCGGTCCGCCTCGCGGATGACCGCCAACGCCGCCGACGGGATCGACGGCAGGTCGGTGGTCTTGCGGACGATGTCTTCCAGAGTCAGGGTTCCAGCCATGGGTTCAGCTTCCCTTCAGGTTGCAGAGGGCTCTCTCCATCGAGGTCACGGTCCGCACCTTGATGAGGCCGGAGCCGGAGTCGAACGTCATCGTTCGGCCCTGGTTGCCGCCCACGTCCTTGCCGAGGCAACGGAGGCCCAAGGCTTGGATCTGCGCCTCGACGGCGTCGGCGTTGCGCCTTCCGATGTCGAGCCTGCCGGCGCCGCCGGAGCCGAAGTTGAACACCTGCGCGCCGCCGGCCATCGCCACCAGGATGCGGCTTCGGGAGGCCCCCAGGCGGGCCATTTGTTCGATCAGGGACGGGACCCCGGTGTCGGCGAACTTGCCGGGCTTGTCCACCGGCTTGTCGGCGAAGGCGGCCGGGAGCATGACGTGCACCATGCCCGCGACCTTGGCGACCGGATCGTAGGCCGCGAGGCCGATGCAGCTGCCCAGACCCAGGCAGACGAAGAGGGGGCCCTCCTTCGCGACCTGGATCTCGGCCATGCCGACGAGCAGCTGGGTGGCGACCATCAAGCGACCTCCGGCAGTCCGAGCGAGGCGAACAGGCGCTTCAGGCCGCCCGAAGTCGGGATGAACAGGAAGTAGCCCTCGGCGTGCTCCTCCTCGCAGCTCACCTTGGTCTCGATGGACAGCGCGTGGCTATCGGTGGCGGTGGCCTCGAGCACGATCGTCTGCAGAATCGCCGCCGCCATCTCGACCGCGAGGAGGGGCGGCGTGGCGTGGATGGGCAGGCCGCACATCTCGCTGATGGCGTTCAGGAAGCTGGAGTTCATGATGTTGCCGACCTCCAGCATCACGGAGGCCTCCAGCTCGCCGATCTGCTCCGGAGATTCGGGCGCCTGGCCCACGAGCAGCCGCCAGAAGGCCTGCGCGCTCTTCCAGGGGAACAGGAACGCCATGTGGCCCGGGACGTCGCCGTCCACGGGCATATAGATCCCCACGGTGAGCTCCTCGACGGCTCCCACCATCAGGGGGATCGCCTCCAGCTCCACCGAGCGCACGGTGGGCACGCTCATGTGGAACGGCTTGCTGGTCATCTGGGCGATCGCCGTGGCCGCGTGGCCGACGCCGATGTTGGCCATCTCGCTCAGGCACGAAATCTGGATCGCGTTGAACTCGGGCGCGCTGCCGTCCATGTCCCCCTCTCCGGAGTCTGCTACCTATATCGGCAGTTCGGCGCCGGTGCTTGAGCCGACGCCGGCGCCGCTGTCGGGAAGGACCCCCGCGGGAGAGGTTCCACGTCGGCGGGCGAGGGGATGCCCGTCGGATTGCCGGGTCAGGCCCGGGCGGCGCGCTCGGCGGCCTCCACCGTGTTGGCCAGCAGCGAGGCCACGGTCATCGGCCCGACTCCGCCCGGCACGGGGGTGATCCAGGACGCGACCTGCGAGGCGGACTCGAAGTGCACGTCCCCGACGTCCGTGTCCCGTCCCTCGACGCGGTTGTAGCCCGCGTCGACCACCACGGCTCCGGGCTTGATCCAGTCTCCCCGGACCATCGCGGCGCGGCCCACCGCCGCCACCACGACGTCCGCCTCCCGGCACAGGTCCGGCAGGTTCTGCGTGCGGGAGTGCGCGATCGTGACCGTGGCGTGCTTCTGGAGCAGCATGAGGGCCATCGGCTTGCCCAGGATGACGCTCCTTCCGATCACCAGCGCGCGCCTTCCCTGGAGGGGGATGCCGTGCCGGTCGAGCAGCGTCATGATGCCCAGCGGGGTGGCGCAGCGGAAGCCGGGGAGGTCGGCGACCAGGCGGCCGAGCGACTGCGGGGTGATGCCATCCACGTCCTTCTCGGCGCCGAGGGTCAGCAGGGCCTCGTGCTCGTCGAGATGCCCCGGAAGAGGGTGCTGGATGAGCACGCCGTGCACCTTGGGGTCCTCGTTCAGGCGGCGGATCTGGTCCAACAGCTGCGCCTGGGTGGTGTCCGGCCCGACCTCGAACGCTCCGCTCTCCAGGCCGGCCAGCTCGCACCACTTGCGCTTCATCCGCACGTAGGCGACGCTGGCGGGGTCCTGGGTCGCGACGATCACCTCGAGGCGCGGGACGACTCCGGCCTCTCGGAGGGCGCGGGTCCGCTCCTGCAGGGAGGTTCGGATCTGTCGGGCTAGGCCGAGGCCGTCGAGGATCTGCGCGCTCATTCTTGTTCGGACTCCTTGGGTTCGCGGATGCGCCAGAAGGTGGGCTCGGGGATCGGCTCGGGCTCTTCCGAGCCCTCCGGCTCCTCCTCGGGTTCAGGCTGTTCCGGCTCGGGCGGCTCCTCCTCCTCGGGGGGAGTCTCGAGCTGGCTGGGGTCCCAGTTCGCCTTCTCGCTGGTCTCCATCAGCCGGGCTAGGATCCCGTTGACGAACCGGCCGCTCTCGGCGGTGCTGAACTTCTTGGCGATGTCGATGGCCTCGTCGATCGTCACGAGCGGCGGGATGCCCGGGAAGTGCAGCATCTCGCAGGCCGCCATGCGCAGCACGGCACGGTCCACGGCCGAGAGGCGGTCGAGCGACCAGTCCTCGAGGAGTTCGGACAGGCGACGGTCGATCTCCTCGCGGTGGGTCTGGACGCCGACCACGAGCCGGCGGGCGTAGTCGGCGAGGTCCGGAGGCAGCTTGGCCTCGCGGATGCCGTCCTCGATCGCCCAGTCGGCGCGCACGCGCCCCACGTCGACGCCGTACAGCGTCTGCATGGCGACTTCCCGGGCTCGGCGTCGGGACCTAACGCGCATCCTCGGTCTCCCCCAGGAACCGGGCGACGAACGAGGTGTCGACGGCGCCCTCCTCGTACTGCGGGTGCTCGACCAGCTTGCGCAGGAACGGGATGTTGGTGGCGATGCCGTCGACGTGGAAATCGTGGAGCGCGGCGCGGAGCCTGCGGACGGCGGCGGGCCTGTCTTCGGCGCTCACGATCAGCTTCGCGATCATCGGGTCGTAGTAGGGCGCCACCTCGAAGCCGGCGTACACGTGCGTATCGACGCGGACGCCCAGGCCTCCGGGCTGGATCCAGCGCTCGATGCGGCCGGTCGAGGGGGCGAAGTCCCGCTCGGGGTCTTGCGCGGTGATGCGCGCCTCGATCGCGTGCCCGTGGATGCGAACGTCCTTCTGGCGGAACGGCAGGGGCTCGCCGGCGGCGATGCGCAGCATCTGCTGCACGACGTCGATGCCCGTGACGGCCTCGGTGACCGGGTGCTCCACCTGCAGGCGGGTGTTCATCTCGAGGAAGTAGAAGTGGCCGGAGGCGTCCACGAGGAACTCGACCGTGCCCGCGTTCTGGTAGCCCACCGCCTTGGCGACGGCTACGGCGGCCTCGCCCATGCGTCGGCGCAGGCGGTCGGTCATCGCGGCGTAGGGCGCCTCCTCCAGGATCTTCTGGTGGCGGAGGTTCTGGACGGAGCACTCCCGCTCGCCGAGGTGCACCACGTTGCCGTGCTCGTCGGCGAGGATCTGGATCTCGACGTGCCGCGGGGCCACGACGCACTTCTCCACGAGCAGCTCTCCGCTTCCGAAGCTGGCCTTGGCCTCGGCGGCGGCCATGCGGAACAGGCCGGGCAGCTCGCTCGGATCCTCGACCCGGCGGATGCCGCGCCCCCCTCCCCCGGCGACGGCCTTCAGCAGCACCGGATAGCCGATCTTGTGCGCCACGCGCAGCGCGGTGGCCTCGTCGGGGATCGGGTCCTCGCTGCCGGGCACCACCGGACAGCCGGCGGCCTTGGCGGCGCGTTTGGCGGCCGCCTTGTCGCCCATGGCCTCGATCGCCGAGGGCGGCGGGCCGATGAACTTGGCGCCGATCGACTGCAGGGCCTGGGCGAAGTGCGCGCGCTCGCTGAAGTAGCCGTAGCCCGGGTGGACGGCCTCGGCTCCGCTGATCTGCACCGCCATCAGCACGTTGCCGAGGTTCAGGTAGCTGTCGCCGTTGGGCCCCTCGCCGACGCACACGGCCTCGTCGGCCATCAGGCGGTGCAGGCTGTCGCGGTCCGCCTTGCTGTAGATCGCCACGGTGCGGATGCCCATCTCGCGGCAGGCGCGGATCACGCGGCAGGCGATCTCACCACGGTTGGCGACCAGAACCTTGCGGAACATCAGTACCCCTCGTGCCCCGGATGGACGCAGCGGACGGTCGGGCCGCTCGGATCGAGGACGTACGGCTCGCCTCCGACCGGACAGCGAGTCATCGATTCGGGGAGCCTGAGCTCATCGAGCGAGGCCGGCGGCTCGTCGCTGGAGGCCAGATGAACCTGGAGGGCCTGCCGGGCCTGCTGGAGGCTGGATCGGCACTCGGTGTCCTTGGCCGCCATGCGGGCCGCGCCGAGCGTCGTCTGGGCCATGCCGTCCGGGCGAGCCGCCGCGGCTTGGCTCTTGGGCCACAGCAGATAGGCGACGACGGCGGCCAGCACGATCATCGCCGCCAGCAGCAGCGAGGCCAGCGCGGCGCCGCGCCTACGCATCGGGCCTCCTCTTGCGAAGGACGGCGATCGGCTGGCCGTACTCCAAGGCATCTCCCTCGGCGGCCTCCACCGAGACGATCTCCCCGTCGCAGGGGGCCGGAACGTCCGTGTCCAGCCCGAGCGCCGTGACGCAGGCCAGCACGTCGCCCTCCTGAACCTTGCTCCCCGGCTTCAGCGAAGGACGAACCTTCTGGAGGTATCCGACGATCGGCGCGCCGACCGTGACCGTCTCGTCCTGCGGGGCGGCGGAAGACGGCCGGGGAGCCGCGGGTCTGGCCGAGAGCCCGGCGGAGAAGCGGGTTTCGCCGACCTCGAGCTCCACCTCCCGGAATCCCTTGTCGCGAGCCAGCCGCAGCGCGTGCCGGATCGCGTCCAGATCGACGCTAGCCATGGATCGGAGAGTGTACCCAACGCCCTCGGGGCGTCCCGATCGCGAGGGGCGGATGAAAAAACGGGCGCGGAACCTTGGTGGTCATCTTCCGCGCCCAAGCTGCGTTTACTCTCTTGCCTCGTTCCCTTCGTTTGGCCACAGGCCGGGAATCTATATCGGTGCTACGACTCCACGACCCCCGAAAGTTCCCGAAGCAGCGCGCCGGGGACGCAGGTCTTGACGATGGGCCCAAAACTCGGCGAGGCGAGCATTTCGGCGACGGCCCGGCGCTCGCTCGGCCTCCACGGGAACGGCGGGCCCCATTCGCGCGCCTCCTGCAGCAGGCGGGCGGCCTCGGGCGCCATGCGGGTGCGCGAGGCGAGGCACCAAGCGAGGAGCAGCCGAAGCCGGCCATGGTCGCACCATGCGAGCGCGGCATCGAGGAACTTCGCCGCGGACTCCCATTGCTCGGCCTCGATCAGCCTCTCGGCGGCCTCGGCGGCGCTCTCGGGGTCGTTGGCGAACGGCTTGAGGAGCGGATTCGGGCCGTGCCCCTCCTGCGCGGGCTGGGAGAGGAAGGCCTCGGCGCGCAGCAGGGGGTCGCAGGGGCACAGGAAGTGCGCGTTCTCCAGCTGGGGCCTGTCGTCCAGGTTTCCGGAGAGGCGCTCCAGCGCGGCGGACTCCCACCAGGCCAGAGCGTCCTCGGCGTTCCAGTTCAGAGCGTCCAGAAGGTTCTCCCGGGCGGCGGGACGGTCCTCTTGGGCCAGCGAGCGGCGGGCGAGGCGGATGCGGGCCGCCGGGCGGAAGGAGGGATCGGCCTCGGCCAGCCACAGGTCGCCGCGTCGGAGGGCCTCGGCGGACCGAGGGTCGGGCGCGGGCGGGCCTGGCGGCGAGACGGCGGGAGCGGATGCGGGCGGCCACTGGGCGATGGGAAGTCCGTCGCGGTCCAGCCAAGCGACGCGCACGACGCCGGGTGGGAGCGATTCCGGCGGCACCCGGGTCGCGAGCGGTCCGGTCAGGTCCATGGTCGCCTGGAACGTCCCGCCGTCCTCGCTCTCGAGCTGCACCCGCGTGCCGGAGACGGGAGCGAACGCCTGCAGCAGGAGGCCGGCGTCGTCCAGGCGCACGCACCCTCGCGGGCCCAATCCCAGCGGCGCGGGGGCGGCCAGCGGAGCGACCCTCAGGCCGTGGCGATCGACGCCGCGGGGCGGGAGGGTCAGAGCGCCGTCGAAGCGCCGGCCCAAGGTGGACCGATCGGCCGCAACCCAGGCGAGGGGCATTCCGGGCGTGCGGACGGCCAGCGCTCCCCGCGACCCCGAGAGAACGGTGCCGTGCTCGCCGCCGCGCGGCTGGAGGGCGTCGCCGAGGACCCAGAGGGGGTCGCACGGGGCGGGCTCCAGCGACCGGTTCCACACGCGGCTCTCGGCGGAGAGCCAGACGTCGCCGTCCGAGAGCGTCCATCGAACCTGCACCGCCAGCGGCTCGCCGGGCAGAAGCCAGAAGCAGACGAGGGTCGCCTCTCCGTCCGTCTCGCGGGCCGAGACGTCTACGGGCGCCAGGCCGGCCAGACGGTCGCTCGCACCGGCTTGGAACCAAAGCCCGACCGGGAGCGAAAGCCCCCTCGCGCCGCCCGGCTGCAGGCGCACCGGGCCGGGCTTGGCCAAGGGATCCCCGCCGCCTCGCAGGGCCAGCGAGACCAGGCGGCCGCCGAGGCTGGGGCAGATTCTGGCCTCCACCCACTCGTTGGCCAGCACCACGACCTGGAACTCCCGCTCCTCGAGCCGGCCGGTGGCCCGCAGAGGCGGCAGCGGGTAGGCGGCTCTGGACTCCGGATCGTCCGGTTCGAACGGTCCGGCCTCCGCGGCCTCCACCACCAGCGTCCAGACGTCCTCGAAGATCTCCGCCATGCTCGCATCCTGTCCGATCCGCACCGCGCGGTGCCATAATGCCCGCGTGACCACGAGGCGCCGCCGCGGTCTTCTGTACCTCACCGTGAAGTGGCTGGTGATCCCCGCCGGCTTCTTCCTGCTGGGGTACTACGTGGTGGGCCCCCGGCTCGGCAGCACCGGCGCCGAGATGCTGGCGAAGCTGGCGCAGCGCCACGCCCGGGAGGAGGCCGCCGGTCCGGCCGGCACAGCATCCGAGGAGCCGAAGTACGACGGTCCGCCGGACATCGACGTCAGCGAGCCTTCCCGCTGAGCTCAGCCGAAGAAGAACCGGTAGCGCTCCAGCGCCTCGAAGATCGCTCGGCAGATCGGCAGGGGCACGTCGTCGCCGATCTCGGCCTTCAGCCAGAGGCCGCCCTCGGGCGAGCCGAGCTTCTCCACGGCCTCCCGAACGTGGGCGTCGACGTCCTCGGGCGTGCAGAACGGGAACATCTGGCGGTCGAGGTCCAGGTCGATGCACACGCGGCCCTTGGCGATCCGCGCCAGGTTGTCGATGCCGTTGGCCCGCACCTGGGGGTTGACGACGTTCACTCCGCAGTCGATCAGGTCGGGGATGATCTCGAGGATGTGTCCGTCGGTGTGCATGTACACCCAGTGGCCCGCCTCGCGGAACTTGCGGTAGATCGCCGCGAAGCACGGCTTGAGCCACTTGCGCCACTTCTCCGGGCTGATCGGCAGGCTGGTCTGCATCCCCAGATCGTCGCCGAAGTACACCAGCTGCGGCTCGCCGAGCTTCTGCAGCAGAAGGTCGGCCTGGCGCAGGTTGTATTCGAGGACGGAGTCGATCAGCAGTCGGAGCTCGGGTGGCTCCTCGGCGAAGTCGACCATGGCCTCCTCGAAGCCCCGCAGGTCGGTGATGCGCAGGAACATGAACCCGTGCGGAAAGCCGGCGTCCTCCTTCGGCGGGCGGATGGAGCGCACGGACTCGCGCGTGGGATAGGGGTGGCCGGTCACGATGGCCTCCCGGCCGGTGTGGATGTTCTCCCAGACGCAGCCCCAGACGTCCACGTGGCGTCCTTCGACGTAGGTGCCGTAGACGGCGTCGTAATCGCGGGGGGCGGCGTTCGAACCGAACAGGCCGGGGAACTCGCTCACCAGGTCGTCCAGGGCTTCGCGGTGCTTCCTCCACGCGGCGGGCAGGATCCCGACCGAGACGGGGATGGCGGAAGGCCGCTGGAAGAGCATCGAGCGGATTCGATCGTCCACGGGCGCACTCTACCCGTTGGCCCCGAGCAGGTCGCGCGCGTTCGCCAGGGCGCTTCCCGCGAGCTCCTCGCCGGCGAGCATTCTGGCGATCTCGCGCACGCGCTCCTCGCCGGTCAGCTCGAGCACGGCGGTGCGCACCCTGCCGCCGGCCTCCTCCTTGGCCACGTGCAGGTGCCGCGCGGCCTTGCTGGCGATCTGGGGTAGGTGGCTGATGACGATCACTTGGCGGCTGGCGGCCAGCTCGGACAGCTTGCGGGCGACGATCGCGGCGGTTCGTCCGCCCAGTCCGGCGTCCACTTCGTCGAACACCAGGGTTGGGACGCCCTTGGCGTGGCCGCCGACGGTCTTGATCGCGAGCATGGTGCGGGAGATCTCGCCTCCGCTGGCGATCTTGGCGAGCGGGCGGCACGGCTCGCCGAGGTTGGCGGAGAAGAGGAACTCGACGCGCTCGGCGCCGTCGGGGCCGGGTTCGCAGGGATGCAGGGCCACGCGGAACTCGGCCTTGGCCATCGCGAGCTCGCGAAGCTCCCGCGTGACGCCCTCGGCGAAGCGGTCCGCGGCCTCGGAACGGATGCCGGTCAGGCGGGAGCAGGCCTGGTGGAGGCGGTCGCGGGCCTGCTCGAGATCGGCCTCGAGCGTGCCCTCGGCGGCCTCGGCGTTCTCCAGGTCCTCCAGCTCGCGCCGGGCTTGGGCGAGGAACTCCAGCACCGCGGCCTCGTCGTCGCCGTACTTGCGGCGGAGCCTCTTGAGGGCGTCGATGCGGTCAGCCAGGCTCTCCAGCTCGCCGGGCTCCATGTCGATCGAGTCGAGGTAGGCGCGCAGGGCGGCGGCGGCCTCGTCGGTCCACGCGAGAGCGGAGCGCACGGCCTCGGCGGCCTCGGCGGCGCCGGGGTCGAGGCGGGCTGCGGACTCGGCTTGGCGCAGCGCCTCGCCGAGCTGGTCGCGGGCGGGGTTTTCGCCCTCGGTCATCTGGTCCAAGGCGCGGGCGACGGCCTCGCGCAGGCGCTCGGCGTGCCGGAGGCGCTCGAAGCGGGCCGCCAGCTCCTCCATCTCTCCCGCCTTGGGCGCGACGGCCTCGATCTCGCCGATCTGGAAGCGCAGCATGTCGGTTCGTCGGTCGCGGTCCCTCTGGCTCTGGCGGACGGCGGCGAGCTTGCGACGGAGGGCCTCGGCGGTCTCCCAGGCTTCGCGCACCTCGGCCAGAGCCGCTACGGCGGGTTCGCCGGCGAAGGCATCCAGCAGGGGGCCGTGGGCGTCCGGGTCGAGAAGGCTCTGGTGGTCGTGCTGGCCGTGGAGGTCCACCAGCTCCCGGCCGATCTGGCGGAGGACCGAAATGGGTGCCATGCGCCCGCCGATGCGGGCGGTGGATCGCCCTTCGGCCAGCACGTCGCGCTGGATGTACAGGCAGCCGTCCTCGGTTGGGTAGCCGAGCTCCTCGCACAGGCGGACGAGGTCCGGGCGGGAGGAAAGGTCGAACACGGCGGAGACCGCCGCTCTGCCCGCGCCGGAGCGCACGAGGTCGGAGTCGGCGCGGCCGCCCAGGGCCAGCTCCAGCGCGTCCACCAGCAACGACTTGCCGGCTCCGGTCTCGCCGGTGAGCACGGTGAAGCCGGGACCGAGGGCCAGCGTGGCGCGCTCGATCACCGCGAGGTTCTCTACGGTCAGCTCGACGATCATCGCACGACCCGCGAACGTACAGACGAGCGGGCGGTCGGGTTGGGAGCCGGGACTTCGAAGGTCCGCTCGGTCCACCGGCCGCGGGCGAAGGCCCGGACGGTCACGGGGCCGGGACGGAGGGCGCGCAGCGTGCCGCCTTGATCGATCCAGGCTGCGCCGGCGGCCGTCCAGAGCACCTCGGCGTGCGGGATCTGCGATCCGTCCTCGCGGAGGAGGCGCAGCCGGATCTCTCCGCCGACGGGCGGGATCGCCTCCAGCGGGATCCGCAGCTCGCCGTCCTCGGGCTGGGGGCGGGGGCCGTAGAACAGCACGGCGTTCGAGACGGCGCGCTCCTGGCCGTCGCTGGGCCGGTTCATCGCGAGGCCGAAGAGGCTGAGCACGGTGCTTCCCCCGCCGTCCAGGTTGATGCCCTCCACGCAGCCGAGCCGGATCAGCACGCGGGCCGTCTCCTCGAGGGTGGCACCCACGCTCATGGTCTGGCGGCCGTCGATGGCCACGAGCCACACGTCGCCCTCGGGCGTTCGGCCGACGGCGGTCCGCGGGTGGCGGTTGGCCGAGAAGCCGGGGGCGAACCCCTCGGCCTGGGCGTTGACGGCGGGCTGGCGGTTGCGCACCAGCCAAGGCCCGCCGCCGACCGCCTGCCGAACCCTCGACCAGTCGAAGCCTTCCGTGCGCCACTCGAAGGTCAGGGCGTCTCCGGGTCGAATCGAGGCCAACTGCGAGGCCGCCGCGCCGGAGGCCACCAGCACCGCCGAGCCCGGCTCGATCGGCAGCCGGGGGGCGTCGGTTCGCACCTGGCGCACGGTGGCAGACAGCACGCCGGTCGGCGCAGGCTCCAGAGAGGCGCCTAGAACGATCGCTACAGAGCCTTGCGGGCCTCGGGCGAGGCCGGCCGCCGGGAAGTTCAGGACCAGCTCCCCGCCGGCGCACTCGCGGTTGAGGCCGGCCAGGGGTGCGGTGGATCCGTCCGGCAGGCGGACCGAGCCCGTCCAGCGGCCGTAACCGAACACGGCCTCGGTAGGGCCCCACCCGAAGACGGCTCGGCGGGGCTCCGGCTCGCTGATCAGCTCGCCGTTGCGGACCATCAGGCCGAGCACGTCGCCCGTGAACGGGAAGAAGTCGGCGTTGACGCCGGCCAGGGCTCCCGTTCGACGGGCGAGCAGGGACACGGTCTCGCGGCCTTGGGCGGGGTCTTCGGCATACACCCTCTGCTGGGCGAGCTCGGCCTCCGCGCGAACGACCGGCGTCCCGAGGCTGAAGCGGAGGGCGTGGATCACCCTCGGCGGCGCGGCCTCGACCTCCATGCGGTAGGTGAGGCCCGGCGCGAGCAGCTTCTCCCAGCTCTGGGCCGGGCATAGAGCGACCGCTATACAGCAGGCCAGCAGGGCGGTCAGTCTTCGCACAGCGGCTCCAGATACTCCAGCGTTCCGGCCTCGGCGTCCAGCCTGGCGCGGATGCCCATCGGGACGCTGAGCATGGCGCGGTTGTGGCCGAACGGGTAATCCCAGACCATGGGGATGCCGAGGGGCGCCAGGCGGTCGCGGACCACGTCCTTCCACTTCCAGCCGTCGATCGAGGGCTCGATCCTCGAATCGCTGCGGGTCATTTCACCGACGACGATGCCGGCGGCCTTCTGGATGCGGCCGGCGTTGAGCAGGTGGGTGAGCATCGCGTCGACGCGGTAGTTGTACTCGTCGACGTCCTCGATCATCACGATCTTGCCCTCGAGGTCCACCTCCTCCGGCGTGGCGATGGCGTCGGTGAGCAGGCACAGCGTGCCTCCGACGACCACTCCCTCGGCGACGCCGGGCACCACGCACTCGGCCTTGGGGGCCTGCTCGGGGATGCGCGTGTCGCCCGCGAAGGCGCGGAAGAGCGACTCGTAGACCCACGGCTCCTTGGGGCTGGAGAGGGTGATCGGCATCGGTGCGTACACCGAGGGCAGCCCGCGCTTGTTCAGGGCGAGGTGCAGGACGGTGACGTCGGAGTAGCCCAGGAACAGGGTGCGGGACGCGGCCATGGCGTCCAGGTCGAGCATCGGCAGGATGCGCGACGTGCCGTAGCCGCCTCGGGAGCAGAACACGGCCTTGATCTCCGGGTCGAGGAAGGCCTCCTGCAGGTCGCGGGCGCGGAGCTCGTCGGGGCCGGCGAGGTAGCCGGAGTTCAGCAGGGCGTGGGGGGCCAGGTCGACCAGGTACCCTCGCTCCTCGAGGAGGCGCATGCCCTGCCGGACGGTGGCCTCGTCCAGCGGAGAGGCGGGGGAGACGATGCGCACGCGATCGCCGGGGCGCACGGGGGAGGGCTTGCGGACTGCTGGGATCATGGCGGTAGCCGTCATTATGGCCCCCGGGCGGACGGCCCGCGCCGACCGGGGACGGCCGGGACGGCGGCTCCTTGGCGGGGGGTACACTGCCCTCATGCCCTCTGGGAAGGAAGGGGACCGCGTGCGCGTGGTCTCGCGTCCGGCGACCCCCGACGACAGAAAGACCGGACGGTATTTCGAGCACATGGCCGGCCTGATCGGCACGGTCCAGGCCGTGTACTCGCCCGAGGAGGTGGCCGTGAAGGTTGATCCCGATCGCCTGGGCGAGGTCACGGCGGACGTGCACGCGAAGGCGGTGCAGCGCATGCGGGACAAGTTCCTGTCGTCGATCGGCGAGGAGCAGAAGAAGACGCTGACCAAAGAGGAGCTGGCGTTCAACGCGCACTTCGTGCTGCTGGTCCGCGAACAGGACCTCGAGCCGGCCTCCGCAGAGGGCTGACGCGCCCCGGTCCTCCCTGCTTGGCATCTCCGAGCCTTTGTGTTAACATGGGTTTCAGTGGGTTGGTGTCAGGCCGCCCGCTGGAGGCTCGTTCATGCAGACGCGGTTTGGACGGTGGTGGCTGTTGGCGGGCTGTCTCTCGCTGGGCGCGGGGCTTCTCGGCCTCGGTTGCGGCGGCGGAGGCTCGGCCAGCGCGGGCGGTGGCGGAGACGACGACGGCGGTGGCGGAGGCGGCACGCTGGCGTCGTACGTGGTCTTCGGGTTCAACGATCTGGGGATGCACTGCATGGGGCAGGACTTCAGCTCGCTCTGCATCCTCCCCCCCTACAACACCCTGCGGGCGCAGGTGATCGCCCGGGGCAAGGACCCTAAGATCTTGGGCGCCGGGCTATCGGTGGCCTACTCTATCCCAGGCAACTCGGAATCGGCCTCGAAGACGAACTTCTGGACGTACGCGCCGAGCCTGTTCGGGGTCAACCTCGCCCTGAACACCGGGTTGGCCGGCAAAGGGATGCGGGGCACCATGGACGCAACCGGCCTCGGCTACTACGAGGCGGCCGGCATTCCGACCACGCCGATGACCGACGGCCAGTCGGAGGATCCCTACCAGCTGTCCCAGA
>CALGMO010000085.1 GCA_937961665.1 uncultured Fimbriimonadaceae bacterium | reverse complement strand
AGACCAAAGCGGGCACACACCGTCGCAGTAGCAACCCCATGTTGACCGGCCCCGGTCTCGGCAATCACCCGCTTTTTGCCCATGCGCACCGTCAGGAGAGCCTGACCAAGGGCATTGTTGATCTTGTGGGCGCCGGTGTGGCACAGGTCCTCGCGCTTCACCGAGACCTGCAGACCCGTGGCCTCGGAGAGCCGCGGGCATTCGGTGAGCGGGGTCGGCCTTCCCACGTACTCCGCCAGCAAGCGCTGATATTCGTCTTGGAACTCCGCGTCGGCCCAAGCCTTCTGGAACTCCCGATCCAGCTCCTCCAGCGCGGGAACGAGGGTCTCAGGGACGTAGCGGCCGCCGTAGGGTCCAAACCGCCCTTTGGTGAGGGGAGCCATCGCAACTCATTCTACTGGACTCCCCTCCGGTCCCTCAGCCTCTCAGAGAACCGGTGGCCTTCGTTTCGCCGCTTCCGGCACCGGGATGCGGCGTTCGACCCACGCCTTGGCTCCGAGCGCCAGAAGGCCCGCGCAGCCGAGGACCAGCCAAGGCAGGCCCCTGCCGGAAGACTGAGAGCTCCTTTGCGCGCGGCCGTCCTTCGGCACCGTCCGGGAGGCCGCCGCGACGGCCGCCGCGGCGTTCGGATCCGACCTCGGGGCGTCGACCGGCGTCTTCTCCGTATCCTCCGGCACCGCACCCACCTCCGCGAACGTTCTCTGCTCGGCCTGCTGCCGCTCTCTCTCCCGGTCGGTCAGAACCGGAAGGAGTGGCTGGGCGGGCGGGTTGGGGTCGCTGATCGGCGCGGGGGACATCGCCGCCGCGAAGAGGGCGACCAGCAGGGCCGCGAACCGTGGAAAGGGATTTCTCACCATACGAAACCTCGGTCTTGCCAGGTGCTCCGGAGCATCACCGGACTGCGCGGCAGATCGAGGGCGATCAGAGCCTCCTCGTTCGGTCCGCGCTCGCGGATGCGGGAGTCGTAGTTCATCTCCATGCTGCTGTGGAGCAGCATGGCCTCGTCCTTGCTGATGATCGATCCGTTGAACTGGATCTTGGTGCCCCCGCCGCCCAGATTCCCACCGCCGAGGAAGTTCGTGTAGAGGATCACGTCGAGCTGGTAGATGGTCTCGGCGACGCTGTGCAGCGCGTTGTCGCCCATGACGCTCTGGTAGTGCTTGAAGCCGGTGCCGTCCACGGCGAGCGCGTCGTACGCCGGAACCAGATTCCCGAACTCGTCGTAGCGCGGCTTGGTGAACGGCGGGCGCATGTACTGCAGCACTCCGCTCGAGGCGAGCGTCTTCGGCGAACCCATGATGATTGAACCACGCGCCGCCAACGCGAGAATGTCCTTCTTCTCGTTGTAGGCGTCGATCTGCGCCTGCGTGCTGCGGCCACCGGTCTTCCGGAAGTCTGGTGGATCCTTGTAGACCACCGAGCCGACGATGTGGACGTTTCGGCCGGCGTAGATGGTCCCCTGGCCGCTCACCGTGCCCTTGATCGCCACATCTTGGGTGAAGGTCACTGGGCCGTGCACCAGAATCGGCCTGGTCGATGTGCCGATCAGGATCGCCGAGCCGCTCACGACCCCGTTGGTCGAGATCGTTTTGTAGCCACCGGCGCCGCCATTCAGCGACTGGTCCCACACCTTCACCCAGGCTCCCTGGCCGACGTACGGGTTTGGGGTGCCGTCTTGGAATGTAGCCTTGTTGTCCACGTAGCTCTGGCTCTTCGCGGTGTACACCGCGAGGTCGCTGAGATCGGGCATAACCACTTCCTCGGTCGGGTTGGAGTCGAGCTGGACGGTCTGCGCCGAGGCGGAGGACGTTCGCTTGCTCCACCGCCGGATACCCCTCGCGTCCATCACGGCGGCACCGGCGAGCCTGCCCGTCAGGGCGAGACTGTCCGGGGTGCCGGGCGAGGTCACGGCATCCTCGGCGGAGTCGAAGATGAAGTCGCGCCAGCGCTCCCAGTCGGCTGTGCCGTACGCGCCGTGGTCGGTTGGAGAGTAGCCGGGCCTCATCCGCGGGTTGTTGGCGGCCTTGGTGCGGTAGCTCGCGTTGGAGTCCTTCACGGCCGGCGTGTTCACCAGTCCGGGGGCCGCCGGCACGAGCTTCTCGTTGAGCGCGGCGACGATCGAGCCGTTGATCGTTGGGAATCCCCCGCTGATTTCCATGTTCCCGTTGGCCCGCACATCGCCGTTCACGACCATGGTCGTCGGCGAGAACCCGTAGAACCAGCCGTAGTTGTTCACGAAGTAGGTGTAGTCGAACACCTGGCTGCGGGCGAGTGCGAAGACCGCCGTGACGTCCACGATCTTTCTGGCCTCGCCGGCGTCCCACTGGCCGTTGGCGTTGCGGTCGATCCAACCCACGCTCCGAACGGTGACCAGGCGCTGGTACGGGTCCCCATTCGGGGACTGGATGCCGACGACTCCGGATGCGAAGCGCCCGATGCCCTCGATCGCCCCGGACTGCGCCGCGCGCGGCGTGTCCACCGAGGCGCCGGAGCACGCAGAATCCATGCTCACGAACTTCTGCTCGATCTTGAAGGGGCGCCACAGCGCACGGAGAACGCTCTGCACCCCGGCCTCGCACAGCTGCGTCGTCTGGGCATCCAGAACCTGGCGGTTGGCGATCCGCACAGCCTGGGTCGAATAGTCTAGGAACGCCATCGCGGCGGCGCCCAGAAGCGCGAGGATGCCGAAGGTGGTGACGAAGGCCGAGCCGCGTCGGCGGCTGGAAGGCAGACCATGTCTCATGGCTTCACCTCGTGAGCTGCGGCACGTTGCGCAGGAAGACCGTCTCGCGAACCCGGCCCTGGGACTCGTTCGCGTACCGCCCGTCTCGGCTGGTGACGATCTGCACGGCGATCTCGCGCACGATGGCCCCGCTGGGCGCGGTGAACACCCGGTAGGAGCTGCCGGTCTTGGGGTCGATCGACGAAACTCCGCGGCATAGGACGCGGCTGGCGGGTCCCTCCGTCAGCACGAGGCTGCCCCCTTGGACGGCGATGCGGCGCGGGACCCCGTCCCATACGGGCGGAACCACGAAGCGGCCCTCCGAGTCCTTGACCGGGTAGCGGAAGCTGAGCCCGCGGCCGTCTGCGTCCACCGTCACTGCCATCGCCTCCCGCAGGATCTGCGACACGGCGACCACCGCGAGCTTGGCCTCTGTCTCCGCCGAGATCTGCCCGAGGCCCCGGAGCCAGCTGCCCGCCCCGAACAGCAGCGCCGACACGGCCGCGAACAGAACGCCCACCGTCAACGTTGCCGCCGTGAGCACCTCCACCAAGGAGGCTCCCGAGGATCTCTTTCGCATCCTTCCGACGCTCATAGGTTCGCCACCAAGGTTCCCAGCGACAGGCTCCGGACGCGGCCGTTCTCGCTCCACTCGACGGTGACGACCACGCGCCGCAGATCCAAGTCCGCCTGTTCGATCGTCACGAACCCCCGCCCGTTCGGGAGAAGGTTCGCGGGGCTGTCGAACAGAGGCTGATCGACGTTCGTGAAGGAGAAGGTGTTCGCGGAGACGGGGGAGGCCGAGTCCAGCAGACCGAGTGCGGCCAACTGGGCGCCGCTGACGTTCGGGTATCCGCGGGTCCGGATCGCCTCGATCTCCTTCTGCGCGAGGCTGAGAGCCAGGCTGGTGTAGGATGCCTTCAGCCGCGATTGGGTGGCCGTGGGGATGGACGCCGCCAGCACCGCGGCGCACAGGGCCGCGAGGAACGACGCCATCAGGACTTCGATCAGAGAAAACGCTCCCTTTCGCCTCATGGATCCTCACTCGGATTCTTGGACAGCAGGTTCGCGGCGCTCAGTGGCGCAGAGGCTTGGAACGACGAGGGCGGGCGGCCGGAGCCGCCCGCCCGAGCTTCGAATCGTCGCGATGCGTCAGAGCGCGTGGCCAGCGATCGAGCAGGTCGGCGTGGTTCCAACGCCTCCCACCGTGTAGGTGCCTCCGGACGGGCAGGAGGGCTGCGCCTTCATGTAGTCGGGCACCAGGTCGCCGAAGCCGCAGGCGTCGCCCGTGGTCTTCTTGTTCTCCATGGCCCACTGCTCCTTGGCGGAATCGATCTGCTTGAGGTTCGCGATGCAGGTCTTCGTGCGGCTGCTCTCGCGGGCCTTGATGAAGTTCGGG
Source organism: uncultured Fimbriimonadaceae bacterium (assembly GCA_937961665.1). Lineage (GTDB taxonomy): Bacteria > Armatimonadota > Fimbriimonadia > Fimbriimonadales > Fimbriimonadaceae > UBA8783. Next base: position 56,114 of record CALGMO010000085.1, on the reverse strand, counting down.
ACGGCGATCGCCAGCAGGATGCCGATGATCAGCACGACGATCATGATCTCGACGAGGGTGAAAGCTCGGTTGCGCTTCATTTCGGTTGTGGATCCTCCTGAGAACTACGGGTTGCCCAACGGTTCCAATGGCTTTGTTCCATCTGCCGCAGGATTCGTCCCCGCATTTCCACCGGATATTGTCGGATCGCGCGGGGCGGAACCTCAGAGACGGCCTTCGGGTGGCCTTCGTGCACGCCGCCCGGCGGTTGTGCCATAATCGCACAGCTTTCCGAAGACAGCCGGTGGCGCTGCGCGCCCGAAGGGATCCGTTCGGATCCGCCAGCCGAGGAGCAGAAGCGAGCAATCGCCGCGACGCGCGGTCCGCCGCGCGGCCCTCCTCGGGTGCGCCGCACCCCGGTTCCTCGGAAGGCAGGTTGGATCCCTATGCCTACCGAAGCCAAAGCCAGAACCATCGAGAAGGCCAAGAGGCTGTACGAGGAGGCGACCGGAATCGTGTTCGCGGACTACAGCGGGCTCTCCGTCAAGGAGATGCAGACGCTGCGCCGGGAGCTCAAAGCCAAGGGCGCGAGCTTCCACGTGATCAAGAACACGCTGTTCCGGATCGCCGCGGGCGAGGACGCGACCAAACTCCCCTACGAGCTGCACAACGGACCCACCGCGATCGCGTTCCTGCAGGGCAACGAGCCCGAGGCCGCGAAGACGCTCGTGGAGTTCGCGCGGACGCACAAGAACCTCAGGGTGAAGGGCGCGTTCGTCGGCGGCCGTGCGTTCTCCGAGGAGGAGGTCGTCCAGCTCTCGAAGCTTCCCCCGCGGGAAGTGCTGCTCGCCCAGGTCATCGGCGCGATCGCCGCTCCGCTCAGCCAGCTGGTCGGAGTGGTCGAGGCGCTGTACGCCGAGCCGATCCGCACGATCGGCGCCGTGGCCGACAAGGTCGCGGAAGGAGCCTCCGCCAACGCTTGAAGTCCATCGGCCGGGTCGCCGGCCAACGTCCCTGCGGCCTGACCGCCGCACCGAGAAGCAGAAGCCATGCCTTTGAACATCGAATCGATCGTTGAGCAGATCAGCAACGCCACCGCCCTCGAGCTCGCGGAGCTGAAGAAGGCCCTCGAGGACAAGTTTGGCGTCACCGCCGCCGCTCCCATGATGGGGATGCCGATGATGATGCCGGGCGCCGCCGCCGAGGCCCCCGCCGCCGAGGAGAAGACGGAGTTCGACGTGGTTCTCACCGCGGCCGGAGACCAGAAGCTCCAAGTCATCAAGGTCGTCCGCGAGATCACCGGTCTCGGCCTGAAGGAGGCCAAGGACCTGGTGGACAGCGCTCCGAAGCCCATCAAGGAGGGCGTCGGCAAGGACGAGGCCGAGAAGATCAAGGCCCAGATCGAAGAGGTCGGCGGCAAGGTCGAGCTGAAGTAGCCGGCCTGTTGCCCGAGCGAGCGGGGAGCGGACGGTGTCCGCTCCCCGCTTCCGTTTCCAGCTTCAGCTTTCGGCTGCCGGGATCACGGCGCCACCGGGCGACCCTCCGCGACGCTGCGGTACCCCGCCAGCGCCACCTTGGCCGCGCGGAGACCGTCCTCTGCGGAAACGGGCGGGGGAATCTCGCCCCGAACCACCCGAACGAAGTCCTCCACCAGCCCGGCGTCCATGTCCGAGCCGTAGAAGGCGACGCCGTACGTCGTCGCACCCTTGCGGTAGTGCCCGATCTCCTGGGCGAACATGTCTATCTCGAGCACGCCCTTCTCGCACACGATGGTCATCGTCACATCGCCCCACGTCTTGAACGTATCTGGGCGCGACCAACTCGAGTCGATCGTTGCGAACAGGCCCGACGGGTAGCCTAGGGTCAGCATCGCCGTGTCCTCCCAAGGCTGGCCGTACATCCGGTGTCCCGTCTGGGCGAACACGCTCGCGGGCTCCTCCCCCAGCAGCACCCAGAGCAGGTCCGCGACGTGCACCACATGATCGATCATCGCCCCGCCGCCGCTCTTCGACACGTCGACGAACCAGCCGAACGGGCACGTTCCGTGGTTGGTGGCGCACACCGCGAGCGCCTTGCCGAGCCCTCCGTCTTGGTACCGTCTCTTCAGAGCCCCGAAGGCGGACGCGTACCGACACGGGAAGGCGGTCATCAGGGGGATGCCGCTCTCCCTCAGCAACCGGAGCAGGCGGTCCGCGTCGGTTTCGGAAGCCACCAGCGGCTTCTCGCACAGTACCGGCTTGCCGGCCCGGGCGGCGTGCTCCACCATCTCCACGTGCCGGAGGTTCTCGCTGGTCACGATCAGGCCGTCGCACTCCTCAGCCAAGGCCTCGGGGCTCTCGAAGGCCTCGATCCCGAAGGAGGCGGCGAAGCTTCTTGCCCGCTCCGCTTCGTCGTCCCAGACTCCGCGAACCTCAACGCCAGGCAACCGCCTCAGGCCTGCGGCGTAGCCGTGCGCGTGCATGTGGGCTACGCTGAGAAAACCGATCTTCACGGCCATGCCGCCTGATTCGGCGCGAACCCATGGAATTCCTGCGTCCCGGCGCGTCAGGGCGAGACTGATGGGGCTGGCGTACAATCTGCCGATGCTTCGGTACGACGTCGTCGTGGTGGGAGCCGGACACGCCGGCATCGAGGCGGCGCTCGCCGCGGCCAAGCTCGGGGCGCAGACGCTCTGCGTGACGCTCCGACTGGACCGTGTCGGACACCTCCCCTGCAACTGCTCCATCGGTGGGCCGGCCAAGGGTCATCTCGCCCGCGAGATCGACGCACTCGGCGGTCGGATGGGCGTCGCCGCCGACCTCGCCACGACCCATATCCGGCGGGTCGGCACGGGCAAGGGCCCCGCTGTGCAGACGGTCCGCGTGCACGTCTGCAAAGACCTCTACCCTGCCCTTCAGCTGGCCGCTCTGCAGGCTCAGTCCGGCCTCGATCTCCTGGAGGGCGAGGTCACCGGCCTTGCCATCGACGGCCGATCGGTGCACCTCGAGGTCCGGACGGCGTCGGGAGCCGAACGGGTGCGTGCCCTCGCCGCCGTCCTGACGACCGGCACGTTCCTCAACGGCGTGTGCCACGTTGGCGAGCGCCAGACGGCCGCCGGGAGGTTCGGCGAACCCGCGGTTTCGGGCCTCTCCGCGTGCCTCGCCCGGCTTGGGTTCCGGCTGCGCAGGTTCAAGACGGGGACCACGCCGAGGGTACGCCTGTCCTCGATCGACTTTGCCGCGACCGAGGAGATGCCGTCCGAGCCCGAGGCAGGACCCATCAGCTACCTGCACGACGAGGTGCCCGTCCAGCGTCCCCTGCTCAGCTGCCACCGCACCGCCACGAACGCCGAGACCCACGCACTCATCGCCGCGAACCTCGACCGCTCCGCACTCTTCGGGGGCCGGATCCAAGGGGTCGGGCCCCGCTACTGCCCGAGCATCGAGGACAAGGTCGTGCGCTTCTCAGGCAAGGACTCGCATCCCATCTTCCTCGAGCGGGAGACCTGGGACGGTGAATCGGTGTACGTGCAGGGCTTCTCCTCCTCGCTTCCGGAGGAGGTCCAGACCGAGGCTCTTCGGACGATCCGCGGCCTCGAGCATTGCGAGGTCCTCCGCGCGGGCTACGCGGTGGAGTACGACATGATCGATCCCACCCAGCTGGACCACGCTCTGATGGCCCGAAGCGCGCCTGGTCTGTTCCTCGCAGGGCAGATCAACGGGACCTCTGGCTACGAGGAGGCCGCGGCCCAGGGACTCGGAGCCGGGATCAACGCCGCGAGGTTCGCGCTGGGACTGCCGCCGATCGTCCTCGAGAGAGAGACGTCGTTTCTCGGCGTCCTGATCGACGATCTGGTGACCAAGGGTGTGGAGGACCCCTATCGGATGCTCACGTCCCGGGCCGAGCACCGCCTGGTCCTGCGCCACGACAACGCCGACGAGCGCCTGACGCCGATCGCCCGCGAGGCGGGCCTGTGCTCCGACGAGAGGTGGTCGAGGTTCCGGGCCAAGCAGGACGCGATCCAACGGACGAAGGAGGCGCTCCAGTCCGTCTTGGTCCATCCCCACCAAGCGACCGAGCTGCAGGCCGAGGGTCTGGCGCCCGTCTCCCAGAGCGCGAGCCTCTTCGCGCTGCTGCAGCGGCCGGGCGTCGATCTGGACCGCCTCGCCGCCCTGGCGAGCAGGCTCGGGGTGAGCCTGGACCTGCCGCAGAACGCGGACGTCCGCGAGCAGGTCGAGCTGGCCGGCAAGTACGCCGGCTACATCGACCTCCAGCGTCGGAGCATCGAGTCGATCCAGCGACTGGCAGACCTGCCGATCCCCCAGACCCTTCGCTTCGACGAGGTCGCGGGCATGAGCATCGAGGGGCGGGAGAAGCTGGCGACCGTCCGCCCTCGCAACGTCGCAGAGGCGTCCCGGGTCTCCGGCGTCCGGCCCTCCGACGTGGCTCTGCTGATCGGATATCTGCGGGCGCGGCGGGGGTAGTCTGGACGGGTGCCGAAGATCGTCTCGTCTCCGGTGGCGCTCGGTTTTCCGCGGATCGCCCGCGTCTACGTTGGAAGGACGCTCCGGGGGTCACTGCCTCTCGCGATTCTCTGTTGGTTGTGCGCAGCGGTGATCCTGACGAATGCCAAGAGCACGCCGGAGCTGGCCTTCGGACTGCTCGCGGTGTTCTTTCCCTTCCTAACCTCTGCGGCGATCCTGGCCATTCTCTGGAGGGCCCGGGCGGCTTTCGAAGCCCCGCGGACCTTCGTCGTGGACGAGCCGGGTATCGACGTGCTGGATGGCCGCGGCGGGTCCACCCGCGTCCGCTGGGACCAGATCGTCGCGGCCGACCAGAGCAGCCGAGAGTGGGTCCTGCGCCTCAACACCAAGGGCATCCTCATCCTCCCCAAGGAGGCCTTCGGCGCTTCGGAGCAGGAGGCGATCGAGAGCCGGTTGAAGCCTTGGCTCCGGCGCCGGGCGCGCTAGGACGGAGCCGACTGTCGAACCGGCGTCTCGTCCATCTGCACGCAGGCCAGCCGAGGGCTGAACCAAGTCCGGCTCAAGTCCTTCAGAGCAGGGTTCCGCCTCTTCGCGACGGCGGCGAGCTCCTCTTGGCTCAGTCTCCTCAGCTCCGCGCGCCGCCTGTACGCCGAGGCGATGCTGGAGTGCCTCTCGATGAAAAGCAGGGACTCGTAGACCGGTTGCTGCAGCGACTCCTGGTCGTCTCCAAAGCGGTGCCGCCACATCGTGTGGTCGACCGAGAGCGTCACGTCCGTGTGCAGAACGCCGCGCAGATCCTTCGCAATGTAAACAAAGGCGTTCATCGCCTCTATTGTAAGGCCGATTTTCGCGGTTGGCTCCAGGAATCCTCGGCGGAATTCAACCTCCGGAGGAATCGGTCTCCTGCCCGCGGGACTTGCGCCTCTCCCGGATCCTGGCCTCGTAGCCCTCGGAGGTCGGGCGATAGTAGGGCGTGTTCCAAGGGCCTTCGGGAAGGTACCGCTGAGGGACGTAGTGCCCCGGGAAGTCGTGCGGATACAAGTACTCCGCTCCGAAGCCCATGTCCCGGTAGCCCTTGACCGGGGCGTTCCGAAGGTGGTTCGGAATCGGGGTCAGTGGAATCTTCTCCACGTCGCGGATCGCGGCCTCGATAGCCAGATAGGCCGCATTGCTCTTCGCGGCGGAAGCCAGATACGTAGTGGCCTGCGCCAGAACGATCCTTCCTTCCGGCATCCCGATCCGCTCCAGGGCCTGGGCGGCGGAGACGGCGACCACGAGGCCCTGCGGATCCGCGTTCCCCACATCCTCGCTGGCCAGGATGATCAGCCGACGGGCGATGAACCGTGGGTCCTCTCCGGCCGCGAGCATCCGCGCCAGATAGTGGAGGGCGGCGTCCGGGTCGCTTCCCCTCACCGACTTGATGAAAGCCGAGATCGTGTCGTAGTGGTAGTCGCCCTGCTGGTCGTACCGAAGGGCGGGTCTCTGTAGCACCTGCTCCACCAGCTCCAGCCTGATCTCCCCTCCGTCCGGCACTTGCAGCGAAGCGGCCTCCAAGGCGTTCAGGGCCAATCGGGCGTCGCCGTTCGCGCAGGCGACCAGGTGGCTGAGCGCCGAGGCTTCCAGCTCCAGCCGCCGGCCGCCGAGGCCCCGCTCCTCGTCTTGCAGCGCTCGACGAACCACCTCGGCGACCTCATCCTCCTGGAGAGGCTTCAACACCAACACGCGCGCCCTGGAAAGCAGGGCCGGGGCGAGCACGCAGAACGGACTCTCCGTGGTCACACCCACCATCTCGAAGGTTCCGTCCTCCAGATAGCCCAGCAGGGAGTCCTGCTGCGTGCGGTTGAAGTGGTGGATCTCGTCCAGAATCAGCAGCGTTGGCTGGCCGCTGAGGCGCCGGTGCTGGTCCGCCCTCTTGGCGATCTCCCGGATGTCGGCCACTCCCGTCGTGACGGCCGAGCGGGCCTCGACGCGCGCGCCGCGGTACTGCGCAATCAGATGGGCTAGGGTGGTCTTGCCGCATCCCGGCGGGGCCCAGAGGATCACCGAGCCAAGGGACCCCTCCAGAATCGCGGTGCGCGTCGGCAGGCCCGGGGCCAGCAGATGGGCTTGGCCCACGTACTCGTCCAAGGTCCGGGGCCGCATCCGCGCGGCGAGAGGCAGGCGGTCCGCCGTCCCCCGCCCGGAATCCTCGTCGAACAGACCCCCTCCGGCCGCCATCGGTCAGGCCACCGTTTGGATCAGCCTTTCCAGCTCCTCGTGCATCCGAAGGCCCAGCTCCGCCAGGTCGGGGCCTTCGAACAGGGCGGCCATCTGGCGCGCGTCGATGGTGTAAACCCGCACGGAGGAGCCGTCTTCCACGACCGCCACGGGACAAGGCATCATGGTGGCGACCCGCGGGTCGTTGCGAAGCGCCAAGGCGGCCATCGGCGCCTTGCAGACCTCGATGACCGTCACAGGAATCGACTCGAAGCCCTTGGAGGCGAGCGTCTCCGAAACGGCGTGCACGCCCAGCACGCTGAACCCCATCGCTTGGGCCGCCTCCTGCAACCTGGCGCAGGTTTCGGCGAAGCCGTAGCGGCTGACGGCGCCGATCTCCGGTCTCGGTTGGTTGGTCACAAGACCATGTTACACCCGCTCGCGGCGCCTCACGCGGCCTTCTCCGGAACGGTCCCGATCCGCTCCATGTCCGCCGCCGCCGACCTCACCAGCCCCTCGCTCGTGCGGGCCTCGCTGGGGAAGGAAGCGAAGCCGAGGGAGACCGAGACCGGGCCGTGTCCGCCGTTCCGACTAGCCATCCAGCCCGCGATCTTCCCGACGATCCTCTGGTGCACCACAGAGACGTGGCCGCCGGTGAAGGGCAGGACGATCGCGAAGCCGTCGTTGCCATATCGGCACACGATGTCGAGCCGGCGGACGTTGGCCTTCAGGAACTCGTGCGCGTCGGCAAGGAAATCCAGAACCGACTGCTGGCCGAAGAAGGCGCGGAGCCGCTCCAAGCCGTGGAAGCGCACCAGAATGAGCGAGAGCTCCTCGCCGCGACTGCCGGCCCTGTGGACCTCCTCCTCGAGCCGAGCCTTGAAGTAGCGGTGCGTGTAGGCTCCCACCGCCGGATCGATGACGTCTTGATCCAAGGCCTGCGCCTGTCGCCGCATCAGGCCCTCCGCGGCCTCCTCCTGGCTGAGGATCTTGCGGAGCTTGGTGAGCGACTGGCGCAGGATGTGCGAGACGTAGTTGCAGGAGATGCCCAGCTCGGCGGCGATCTCCGTTTGGTTCTTGGCCTCGAAGTGGAAGCGGACGAGCACCTCGCGCTCCAGATCCCGCAACTGTTGAAGGGCCTGCTCCAGCACGACCCGGTCCTCGACCGTCAGCTGCTCGGCGCAGAAGTCGGCCGCGTCCAAGCGATCTACGTCGCTGTCTGCGTCCTCGTCGTTCATGGGGGTCGAATCGAGAGAGGCCACCTTCAACAGGTCCTGCGTCGCCAGGACGTCGTCGACGCTCGACACCGACAGCTTGAGGTGGTCGGCGATCTCTCGGCTGGTCGGTTGGCGCCCCAGATCCTGCTGCAGCACGGAGGCCGCGCGGTTCACCTTGTGCCGCAGCTCTTGGAGCCAGGCCGGCTGGCGGATCGTCTGCGACCGGTCGCGGAGGTAGTGCTTGATCTCGCCCGCGACCAGGTAGGTCGCATAGGTGTTGAACCGCACGCCCGCACGCGGGTTGAACTTCGACAGCGCGTTGAGCAGGCCGATGTAGCCCACCTGGATGAGGTCCTCCAACGGCTCCAAGCCTGCGAACTTTCGCGCGATGCGCTCCACCATCGCCCCGTAACGCACCATGATCAGATCTTTGAGGTCCGGCTGCGGGTTCTCAAAGTACCGCAGGACCAGCTCCTCGGCTTCCTGATGCAACTCCCTTGCGTCTGCCATGCTTTCTTCCCTGTTCGCGTTCTCCCGGCGATCCTTGCCGGGCTCCGGGCCTTCCCTCCATCCATGAGTTCCAGCCCGGAAGGCTCTTCGACTTTCATTCCGGCCCGTCGAGGGCGGCCGGGACCCCCAGTTCAGTCGACGCTGTTCACGATCGTGAACACGGGCGTCATGACGGACACAGCGATGAAGCCCACCACCACACCCATGAAGATGATGAGCATCGGCTCGATCATGGAGGTCAGACCCTTGATCGTGGTCTCCACCTCCGCATCGTAGAAATCGCCTACCTTCGTGAGCATCTCGGAGAGACGCCCGGACTCCTCTCCGACGTCGATCATGCAGGTGACCATCGACGGGAAGAGGCCAGACGCCTGCAGCGGCTGCGAGAGCTTCTGACCCTCCCGGATGCTCGTCCGCGTGGTGTCGATGGCCGAGGACAGCACGACGTTGCCGAGCGTCTCGCCCACGATCTCCAGGCTTCGCAGCATCGGCACTCCGCTGCTGATGAGCGTCCCGAAGGTCCGGCTGAAGCGCGCAACGCTGAGCTTGAGCACCAGCTCGCCGACGATCGGCGCTCGCAGCTTCAGGTAGTCCAAGCGATAGCGGCCCGTCGGCGTTCGGGCCCACATCTTGACGCCGAAGAACGCTCCGGCCGCACCCAGCAGGATCATCCACCAGTAGGCCTGCATGAAGTCGCCGAAGCCGAAGAGGGCGGCCGTCACGGGCGGCAGCTCCACGTTCATGCCGGTGAAGATCTCCTTGAACTTCGGCAGAACGAAGCTGAACAGCGCGAACAGCATCACCACGCTGAACACAAGCACCAGCGTGGGGTACATCATCGCGCTCTTGATCTTCCCCCGAACCTCCGCCTCGTACTCGAGGAAACCGGAAAGCCGGTCCAGGATCTTGTCGAGGATTCCGCCCAGCTCCGCAGCGCGGATCATGTTGATGTACAGCTTGTTGAAGACGTTCGGGTGCTTGGCCATCGCCTCGGCCAGCGACAGGCCGCTCTTCACGTCCAGCGCGATGGTCTCCAGCGACTGCTTGAGCACCGGATCCTTGGACTGGCTGGAAAGGATCTCGAGGCAGCGCAGGAGCGGGATGCCCGCGTCCACCATCGTCGCGAACTGGCGGGAGAACACCACCAGGCTCCGAGGCTTGATCTTCCCCTTGGCCTGCTTCTGTGCGGCGGCGGCGCGCACCTGGCGGATGTCCGTCACGTGGAGCGACATGTCCCGCAGCTTCGACAAGACAAGCTGCTCGCTGTCGGCCTCCATCGTCGACTTGACCACTCGTCCGGATCCGTCGATGGCAGTGTAGGCGTAGAACGGCATGGTCTCAACCTGAACGCGGCGCGAGCCCATCCCTGGCCCGGCCGGACAGTAGAATTGTCGGCACGCCGACCGCGCATTCCCACCCGCTCGCGGCGGGGATTCGCGAGACCGGCAAAACTGCGTGGGGCTATGGAACGCCCCAAGGAGAAGGAACCATGCTGCCCATCATCGCTCTCGCACTGCTCTCCCCCCAAGAGAAGATCGAAGGACCGAGGATCGAGGTGCTGCTGCAGAGCGGCAAGTCGTTCGTGATCACCATGGACGCCAAGAACACGCCGCAGACCGCGAAGCGCATCGTCGAGCTCGTCAAAATCAAGTTCTACGACGGCCAACGCTTCCACCGGGTCGAGGACTGGGTGGTCCAGTGGGGCGCGCCGGCCAGCCGCGACAAGGACCTGAAGGATCCCGAGGTGGGCGGAGGCGGGTCGGGCAGACAGCTGCCCTTCGAGGCCGGCAAGCTCTCCTTCCTCAAGGGCACGGTGGGAATCGCCTCCACGGGGCGCCAAGTGGGCGGCGACTCGCAGCTGTTCATCGTGAAGCGGGACTCCGAGTTCCTGGACGGCTCCTACAGCGCGTGCGGCATCGTCACGAGCGGCCTGCCCGTCGTGATGCAGATCAAGGTCGGCGACCGCATCAAATCCATGCGGGTTCTCGGCAAGCCGAAGCAGCCCAAGCGCAGACCACGGGGTAGTTAGGAGGCTCCGAGGATCAAAGCCATGGAGAACTCACCGAGCAGAAGGGACTTCCTGAAGTGGACGGGCGCGGCCTTCGCTTCGCTCGCCCTGACGCGCGTCGGCGCCTCCGCTCCCCAGCGGGCCTCCCGGCCGAAAGGCACCTCCTCGATGGCCGAGTACGCGGCTCCGAAGATGGACCGCGTGCGGTTCGGCATGATCGGCGTGGGAGACCGGGGAGGGAGCCACGTCGCCCAGCTTCTGCTCTTGGACGGCGTGGAGATCACCGCCATCGCCGACCCGTACAAGCCTGCCGCCGAAGGTTGGGCGCGGCACATCGTGCAGAAGGGCCGCAAGGCGCCAGCGCTGTACACCGACAGCGACTTCGACTACCGCAGGCTCTGCGACAGAGACGACGTCGACGCCGTCATCATCTCCACCCCGTGGGAGTGGCACGCGAGGCAGGCGGTCGAGGCGATGAGGGCCGGAAAGCACGTCTTCCTCGAAGTGCCGGCCGGCATCACGGTGGACGAGCTGTGGGATCTGGTGGAGACCTCCGAGTCGACCAGGCGCCACTGCATGATGATGGAGAACGTCTGCTACGGCCGCGAGGAGCTGATGGTCCTCAACATGTGCCAGATGGGGCTCTTCGGCGAGCTGCTCCACGGCGAGGCGGCCTACATCCACGACCTCCGCTTCCAGATGCACCAGATCGACCACGGCACCGGTTCCTGGCGCACCGACCATTACGTTCGGCGGAACGGGAACCTCTACCCGACGCACGGCCTCGGTCCGATCTGCCAATACATGAACATCAACAGGGGCGACCGACTGGACTTCATGTCCAGCGTGAGCAGCAGCTCCCGCGCGCGCGCCATCTACGCCAAGGAGCACTTCCCCGAGGGCCATCCGCGAAGGTCCCTGAAGTTCCGGTGCGGCGACATCAACACGTCCATCGTGCAGACCGTCAACGGCAGGACCATCATGGTCCAGTGGGACGAGCAGCTGCCCCGCCCCTACACGCGCCACAACTTCATCCAAGGCACCAAGGGGTGCTGGGGCGGCTTCCCGAACCGCATGGTGCTGGAGGGCGAGACTGCGACCGAGGACTGGACGGAGGGCGCGGGGCTTGCGCCGTTCTTCGCCAAGTACGACCACCCTCTGTGGAGGCAGATCGGCGACGAGGCCAGGAAGGCCGGGGGCCACGGCGGCATGGACTTCGTGATGCTCTGGAGGATCGTCTACTGCCTTCGGAACGGCCTCCCGCTCGACCAGGACGTGTACGACGCCGCCGCATGGAGCGTCATCGGCCCGCTGAGCGAGTATTCCGTCGCCCGCCGCGGCCGGTCGGTGGACATTCCCGACTTCACCAGGGGCGCCTGGCAGAAGCGGCCGCCTCTGAAGCTGCACACCGCCTGAGGCGGAAGCCGAGGTTCCGAAATACGGAGGGCCGAGCGGATGCTCGGCCCTTCGAAACTGGGTGCGGGGACAGGATTTGAACCTGTGACCTCCGGGTTATGAGCCCGACGAGCTACCAGACTGCTCCACCCCGCGGTACAGGGTTATTTTGCCTTCTTCTCGGGCTTGTTGTCAAGCCCCGCCTTCTTGGGCCTGAGGCCCTTCAGCATATTCACAACCTTGGCTCCGGCCCCGAGCGCCGCCAAGACCCGAGAGACCGCCTGGAATCGGCTGGCCGTTGCGAGCGCCAGCAGCTCGAACGCGCCCGCGACCGTCTTCGCCTTCCCTCCGACGGTCTCCACCGTGCTCCTCGCGGCCGTCGCCAGTTGTTCCACCTGGACCGCGACGCCCTCGACCTTCTCTAGAGTCGCCTCCACCTTCGGACGCAACGCCTGCACCGCGAGGAACACCCGGAGAACGAGCACCGCGATGAGAATCCAAGCGACCGAGGCGATCAGGAAGAACGCCCCGGACACCCACAGCCACCAAGTCGGGATCGTCGTCATGCCAGAACCCTCATATCCAGCCTTACCTTACCGTGTTTCGGCAATAGCACGGAGAGCGCGAACTGGCCGTCGATGGCGCTCGCGCGCTTGCCTCCATAGTCGAGCACCGTTCCCCAAAGGCCCTTCGCGAAGACCACGGCGCGAACGTCCTTGTCGGAGTCGTTGGACAGGTCCAAGCTGGCCCAGCGCTTGCGGCCGTCGAGCCAGAGGTTCCGGATCGAACCGTACGAGGTGCGGAACTCCGCGTTGATCTGGCGGAGGACGATCCTCCTGCCGACCCCGTCCCAAGGCCGCACGCGGTGGGTGCCGTCGGCGAACTCGTAGTGGCAGCCGAAGGTGTAGACCCCTTGCCCGCGCGTCGGCAGCACGTAGGCGGCCGCCAGCCGAAGATACTCGTACAGGGCTATCCCAAGATCTCCCGTGAACGGCACGTAGCCGAACAGCTTGGAGGCGCTGTCCGGGCAGAACCCCATCGAGGCCGCGCCGTCCGAACGAACCAGCCCCCACGCGCCCAACGCACCGGCCATCGCAGCGCGCAGATAGACGTCCGGAAGCTCGACGTAGTCCTCGTCCATGAGGTCGAAGAAGATTCTGGAATTGCCGACGGACGTGTAGCCGTGGCACAGCTCGCCCTTGTCCGTGAGGACCGGGTGCGTGAAGCCGTCCGAATCGTCCCAGAATCGGAGGTCGGATCCGCACCACCACCAACTGGGAGCCAAGGGCCGGCCGGAGAACACGCAGCGGGAGATGCGCTCGGCGTGGTCCGCATAGCGCAGGGCCATGGCCGAGGCCATCAGGTCTTGGAAGCCGGTGGTGTCCCACACCGACTCGCCTGCGTAAGGGTAGTCCTCGCGCAGCACCTCGGTGGCTCGCTGCACGGCCCGTTCCTCCAGTTCGTCCGCCTCCGAGCGCATGCCCTCCAGACGAAGCTCCCGGATCAGCTCCCAGATGCCCGCGAGGAGGACCAGCCCCCGATCTCGGAACGACCTGTCGAGACAGTGCCGATAGAGGGCCCGCGCCGTTCGGAACGCGCATCGGAGGTACTCGTCCGGCCCCTTCGCCGTCTCGCCGTAGCCGCGGGCAACCTGCGCCATCGCCCGGTACAGGTTGAAAAGCAGGCAGTAGGCTGTGGGTCGGGAGGCGTTCGAGGCCACCGTGTGGTCGTCCGTCAGCACGCTTCCCACCACGTCGTCGAGCGGGTTCTGGATGTCGTCGCGGACGAACTGCTCCAAGTAACTGTCCAAGGCGCGGACCTCGCTCCGCCTCGCGCGGAAGGTGTTCTTCTCCGCCAAGAACAGCGCGTCCGCCATGCCGCACTCCACGGCGAACGAACCCGCCATCCCCCCGACCTCCACCGCCCTGCGCATCGACGTCAGTTCGACCGGCAGGATCGCGCCGTGGAACAGCGTGCCGGGCTCCTCGTGGACTTGGTGGTCAAGAATCCACTGGGCGCGGCGATCGATCAGACGCTCGATCGGCTCGATGAGGAGCAGATGGGCGTAGCTGACCCTTCCCCGGTCGTCTTCGAACGCCACCCTCACGGGGCCCGGCTTCTCGGATCGCACGAAGCAGAAGCCGCCCTCCTCGTCGGCGTCCGTCTCCTCCTCGACCGGAACGTCGTAGAAGAAGCGCTTCGGCTGGCAACCGGCGATCTCGATGCCGACTCCTACGTCGTGCGGCGACACGGCGCTGGGGAAAAGACGCATGGCCGGCCGACCTGCGGCTACGAGCGCCTCGGCCACCCCGTCGAACCGATCGCGGCGCCCGATGCGGAACTCCGTGCGGTACGTGCGGCTCTCGCCGGGCTCCATGACCACGGACGTGTGCCTGTTGAACCAAGCCGGCCAGCCCTCGCGCTCCAAGGCCGCCTTGCTGTGAACGAACACCACGGGGATGCCGCCCCACCGGTAGGCCGTGTTCAGGGAGCCGGCCACCGACGAGTAGAACTCCCACTCCGTGTCGCCGGCGGGGTGCACCAGCAGTCCCGGCCCTACCGGGTCCATCCCCGTCACGTAGAGGTAGCTGGCTGCACCGCACACGGATTTGTGGACGAAGCATCGCGAGTTCCACAGGTCCCGCAGGCTCGCCCCGTCGCGCGCTGGAGCCCAGTAGACGTTGTTGAAGGCCATGGGAAAGGCCAGCTCACCGACCTCCACGGGCCTGTTGCTGGCGTTCGTGAGGAACACGTCCCACTGGATGCAGCCGGGAGACCCTTCGACCGAGCGGAAACAAGCCTCGGCAAAGATCCAAGGCAGCAGACCCATGTCGTAGGTCATGCGAACCTCGGAGCCATTGTCGGCCTCGACCAAATCCAACAGCCCTCGGTTCCGGCTAAGAATCCAGGGCTCCGCGGGGCCGGAGCGGACCCCGATCAGAATCGTTCCGGGCGAGTAGTCCCGTGCGTGCTCCTCGCCGAACTGAACGTTGGGGCACAAGAGGTCCAGCTCCTGCCCCGTCGCGGCCGATTCCTCCCCGTGCAGCCAGAGGCTCGCCACCCTCCCGGCGGAATCGAAGGTGACGTCCATCTGGGGATGCTCGAGCGAGGCGGCGAAGGAGTCGTCGAATTCGTCCATAGGGTTGCGAGACCGGCCCGCATGATACCTTCGGCCCCCGCGCGCCCCGGTTGTTGACCCAAGCGAGCCCGGCCGGCTTCGGATACAATGCCTCGGACATGCAGAAGGAGTGCTGGCGAGGATGACCTTGTGCGGCGTGGACGTGTTCCTGTGGACCCCCGAGACGCCGGAGCTTCCGGAGCAGATCGGTCCCTTCCGTCTGGAGCTGATCTCCAACCGAGGCACCCGGGTCTACCCGCCCCCACCGCCGGACATCGACCTGATCGACTGGCCGCGGGTCCGGTTCCTCAGCGACGAGCCCATCGAGGACCGGCAGGTCGATGAGCTGCTCGCGGAACTGACATCCGCAGGGTGGGTTTGGACCAAGAGCCAGAAGCTGTATCGGAAGGACGGCGTGGATCTGTTCAGCCAGCCTTACTGACGACGACGGGAGAGTGGAGTGGCAAGGAAGGTTTGTTTGATCCGCGGGGACGGCATCGGGCCGGAGATCGTGGACGCCGTTCTGCGCGTGCTCGAGGCGGCGGGCGCGGATCTCGAATGGGTGAAGCTGGAGGCCGGCCTGGCGTGCGTGGAGCAAGGCCGCCCGATCGTCCCGGAGGAGACCCTGTCGGCTCTCGCCGAGGTCGGCGTCGGACTCAAGGCGCCGATGACCACCCCGATCGGCAAGGGCAGCGTCAGCCCCAACGTGACCCTGCGCAAGAGGCTCGACCTCTACGCCTGCGTTCGGCCGGTGCGGAGCCTGCAGGGAATCCCAACCCTGTTCCCCGACACCGACCTGGTGATCTTCCGGGAGAACACGGAGGACCTGTACGGTCAGGTCGAATACATGGCGACCCCGACGGTGGCCTACACCCTCAAGATCATCTCCGAATCCGGCTGCGAGAGGATCTGCCGGGCCGCTTTCGAGTACGCCCGTGCGAACGGTCGCCGAAAGGTGACGGCCGTGCACAAGGCGAACATCATGAAGATCGCGGACGGGCTGTTCCTGCGCACGTTCCAGCGGGTCGCCGAGGAGTACCCGGAGATCGAGGCGAACGACATGATCGTCGACGCCCAGTGCATGCACCTGGTCACCCGCTGGCGCGAATACGACGTGCTCGTCACGGAGAACCTGTACGGCGACATCCTCTCGGACCTGTGCGCCGGCATGGTCGGTGGACTCGGGGTCGCGCCGGGAGCGAACATCGGAACCAAGTGCGCGATCTTCGAGGCGGTCCATGGCTCCGCGCCGCCGCTTGCCGGCCTGAACAAGGCCAACCCAACGGCGCTGTTGCTCAGCGCGACCATGATGCTGGGCCACCTCGGCGACATGGACAGGAAGGCTGCGATCGAGGGCGCGCTGGAGGCCACCCTCGCCCGGGGCATCAAGACGGGCGACCTCGGTGGAGACGCCACCACGTCGGGCTTCGCCGAGGCCATCGCGAGCGAGCTCCGCGGCTAGCCGATCCGGCTGCAACCCGACGGCCGATCGCTTAGGCCTTGACCTCCAAGGTCTCGCCCTCTGCGATTTCGACCGGTTCGCCGAAGACCACGCAGCCGTCTTGGTTCTCGAAACCGATCGGTCGGCCTCCGGCGAGCGCCTCCCGGGCGGGGGCGCCCAAGCCGTGACCGAAGGAGCGGAGCCGAAGGCGCCCGCCCATCACACTCAGCCGAGCGGCGCGCCCAACCCGCTCGTAGACCCCCCAACCGGAATCCACGGACATCAGGAAGCGGACGTCCCCTTCGACGCGCGGATCGAACGCGATCCGTCCCTCGGCCATGTGGCACTGGAATCCGGAGTACGCGAGCAGCAAGGCGAAGCTGGCCAGCGACCGCGCATAGTGATTGCCGCACTCGAACTCGTTCCACGGGTTGCGCCGCGACCCGTCGAAGCGGCTTCGCGTTCCCTCCACGATCGTCCGTGCCTCCTCCAGCAGCCCCTCGAACACCATGTGAGAGGCGACCTGATACTCGAAGCCCGGCCAGACCTCGTCCGAGTACGGGAACGGCAACGCCGGGCGGCCGCCGTGCGGCCAAGTGCACAAAACCAGCCCCTGCTCGTCGTTGGTCGCGAAGATCCGCTGAACGTTGGCGTGGTCGAAGAACTCCTGCCGGAAGTTGTACCGGAAGATGGACTGCAACGCCCGGCGGACGTGGTCCGGGTCATACAGGTCCCCAAGGCCGAGCATGCGGGCATACCACTGACCGATCAGCTGGTCCGCGAGACACCCGATTCCGTACTGGTACTTGGGATAGGCTGGGTGCTCCGGATTCAGGCCAACCCCCGACCACGGCGCCTCCGAAGGATCGACGCCCTCCACCCAGACCTCCTGGACGTAGAACTCGCCGTTGAACAGCCGGTCCTCGGTCGCCTTGCGCCCCGCTTCGAAGACCCTCCTGTACTCCTTTGCGACGTCCTCCTCGCCGAGAGTTCGGGCCATCTCCTCTCCGGCGCGCAGAGCCGCCAGGTAGAAGCTGCCCACCAGGGTGTTCGGTCCATAGAACTCGATGTCGTACGTGTTGTGCTGGGGGAACTCGGGCAGGCCGTCCCGGTTCCTGTCCCAAGCCTTCCATGCGTACTCCAGAGCCAGCCTGACGCCAGGCCAGAGGCTACGCAGCCACTCGTTGTCGCCGCTGATCTTCCATTCGCGGTAGACCTTCAGGACTCCGCCGAGCTGCCCGTCGCCTGCGGCGTGAAAGTCCGCCCTCGGCAGCACCCCGAGCGGCAAGGGCATCCGGAACGTCATGTGGCCGTCGGAATGCAGGTTGATGCGGTAGTCGGCCTCGCGCACGCTCCTCTCCAAGCCCGGGAACAGGTAGGCTAGAGCTTGCGCGTAGTTCCAAACGTGGGTGCAGGTTCCCTCGCAGCACCCCGTCTGGGGCGAGCAACCCTCCCAGGCGTAGAAGGTGCCGTCCTCCAATCGAAGGCAGGTGGTTGACTTGAGCACCGAGAGCTGCGATGCGACAGCGTCCAGAGCCGCGGGAGGAAGGCTTGACCCATAGAGCGCCCCGGCGAACTTCCTCGTCTCCGTCTCCAGCCGGTCGTAGTGGAGCCCGAGGTAGTCCAGGACCGCGCGGCAGTCGGCGAACAGCGTCGCGTAGTAGTTCCTCCAGACCGGCCTCGGTGGAACGTGCCAGTACTGCTCGAAGTTGGGGTTGTGCCAGACGATCCAGATCGGCAGCGAGACGGTCTGGCCCGGAGCGACGGTCGCGGACAGCGCGATGGATCCCGTCGCGGGCGTCGCGCTGACGTGCGGCTCCTCGTTGGCTTCCAGCACCCCTCTCGAGGCGTGGTTCCAGAATCGCTGCATGGCGTTCCACCAGCCATCCTCGTCGATCCAGCCCGTCTGTAGCTCGACGTCGGGCCATGGGGTGGCCAGCGCGAGGCTCCCGAACCTCGGGGAGCCCTCGTCATGCTCCAGCGTCCGGAAGACCAGGCCGGACGTGGAGCTTCGGTGCGCCTCGATGACACCCCGGCCGCATTCGGGGAATCCCGCGATGTTGGAGAGGTTCGCGAACAGCTTCGCATGAACCTCCCGATCACCCGGGTTGGTGAGGCGGGCCGTGAACAGCGCGCAGGGCAGGCCGGAGTCGTCCGCTTGAAGGGGCAGGAACGGGTTGAACGCCTCCAGCTCCACTTTCAGCGGGAAGCCGGGGTCCTCCAGACGCAAGGTTCCGAAGGGGAATGCCCCCACGAACTCGCAGTTCCGAAACCTAGGCAGCCCGTAGCCGAGGGTTCGCTCGGGACCGTCGCCTCGACCCGCAAGGTCGGACCGCATCACCGGACCTTGGAGAACCTTCGCCCGACCACCGTCCCCCGAGTCCGCAAACAGCGTGAAGAACGCGTGATGGCAGAGGTTTCCCTTGCCCGGACGGTTGAAGATCTCCCAGTCCACCAGCGCGCCCCAACCGTTCAGACTCACGCATCCTGTGCCGAGTCCGCCGATCGGAAAAGCGAGCTGCTCCAACTGCCTGCCGCGGTAAACGATTCCCCATTCCATCGCTTCGCCGAGCCTCCTCCTCGTCGGGCGCCAGTCTACACTCCAGCCCCCTGCATCGCAAGCCCACGATCAGAGTTCTCCGCGAGAGCGACGCCTTGTTGCAAGGCAACGGCATCTACAGCATTCTTAACGCTGCATAGGCACCCCTCTCACTAAGCAATAACGTTAGGAACCATCGGCGCGGTCGTTGCATCTTATAAGGTAGATGTCTTGTTGCGCCACCGAGTCGGCCTGTTGCGGCGCGGGTGGATCCTCCACCCGGCAGGCTCGCGGCCCTTGGTTCCGGATTCTCTTCAGCGCCCTGCTGCTCCTGGCGGCAGTCCTCGCCCCGAGGCTGGTTCCAACGGCCCAGCAGGCCACGCCGTTGCTGTCCATAGCCGCGGCCCTCGTCGGCGGATGGCCGACCCTCCGCCAAGCCGTCCGGTCGCTGCTCGCCAGGGAGGTGGGCGTCTCGACGCTGATGGCGATCGCGGTCGTCGGGGCCGCCGCACTCGGAGACTGGGTGGAGGCCGCCACGGTGATCCTTCTTTTCGAGGTGGCCGACTGGAAAAGCTGGCGGGCGACCGGGTGCGGCGCAACATCGCAGGACTGTTCGAGGAGCTGCCGGAAACGGCCACCGTCCAGCGCGACGGGCAATGGATCGACATCGGCATCGGGAACGTGGGAACGGGCGAGGTCGTCCGGCTCCGACCCGGAGAGCGCGCGGCCTTCGACGCCTCCGTTCTCCGTGGCGAGGCTTCGTTCGACGAGTCTCCGGTCACCGGAGAGAGCACACCCCGGGTCAAGGGTCCGGGCGACGAGGTTCTGGCCGGAAGCCTGAATCTCGACGGCGACCTGGAGTTGCAGGTCCTCCGTCCGGCTTCGGAGTCCGCCTACTCCCGGATCGTCCGCATGGTGAGCGAGTCGCAATCCCGCCGCTCGAACGTTCAGAGGTTCGTCGACCGGTTCGCGCGCTGGTACACGCCCACGGTCGTGGGACTGGCGGCGCTCGTCGCAACCGTGCCTCCCGTTTTCTTCGGGGAGGACCCCAAGGTGTGGGCTTACCGGGCGCTGGTGTCCCTCGTGATCGCGTGCCCGTGCGCCCTCGTGATCTCCACGCCGGCGACGATCCTCAGCGGAATCGCGTCCCTGGCGCGGAGGGGCGTGCTGGTGAAGGGCGGAGCGCCGCTGGAGAGGGCCGCGTCGGTGCAAGCCGTCGCTTTCGACAAGACCGGCACGCTCACGGACGGAGAGCTGCGGCTAGCCGGCATCCGTCCCCACACGGAGGTCGCCGAGGAGGAACTCCTCGAAATAGCCGCCAGCCTCAACGAGCCTTCGACCCACCCGATCGCCAATGCCCTTCGAGCCGCCTTCGACGGCGCCCCACAGCCGGTTGAGGCGTTCCGGACCCACCCCGGACGGGGAGTCAGCGGCGCCATCCAGGGCGTGCCCCACGCGGCCGGCAACCACCGGATGCTCCCAGATTCCGAGCCGGTGTGCGCCCATGGCGTCTCCGCAGGCCGAACCAAGGTCTTCGTGCTCCGAGAGGACACCGTCCTTGGTTGCCTGGACTTCGAGGACCGCCTCCGACCCGAGGCCCCCGAGGCGATCGACCGGCTCCGGCGACAGAAAGTCGCGGCAGCCCTGCTCTCCGGCGACAGCGAGGCAGCCGCGGCCCGCGTGTCGCAGAAGCTCCCGCTGGTCGAGAGCCACGCCTCGCTGCTTCCCGAGGACAAGCACCGCCTTCTGCGCAGCCTGAGGGCGCGCTACGGGCCGGTCGCGATGGTCGGGGACGGCATCAACGACGCACCGGCCTTGGCGGAGGCCGATCTGGCCGTGGCGATGGGCCCCGGCGGGACTGCGCTGGCCGCCGAGACGGCGGACGTCGTGCTCCTCCGTCCCGACCTCCGGCTCGTGCCCGAGTTGATCGCCACTGCGCGCCGAACCCTGCGAATCCTGCGCCAGAGCTTCCTCTTCGCAGTGGGCACCAAGGCGGCTTTCCTGCTCCTGGCGGCCTCCGGGGCCGCGACCATGTGGATGGGAGTCTTCGCAGACGTGGGCGTGAGCCTGCTGGTCGTGGCGAACGGCCTGCGCCTGTTGCGGGCCTGAGCCGCGGAGTATCCTAGCATCATGCCGGAACTCTCGGAGCGTGCCGTCCAGATGCCGGCCTCGCCGATCAGGAGGCTGGTTCCGTTCGCCGAAGAGGCTCAACGCAGAGGCGTCCGGATTCACCACCTCAACATCGGCCAGCCGGACATCGAGAGCCCGGACACCTTCTGGAACGCGATCCTGGAAGCCAGGCCCAGGGTTGTGGCCTACTCGCACTCGGCTGGAAACCCCTCCCTCCGGAAGAAGGCCGCGGAGTCCTACAGCGCCATCGGCATCCCGATCGAGCCGGACCAGCTGTTGGTGACCACCGCCGGATCGGAGGCGATCCGGTTCGCTTTTCTCACGAGCCTCAACCCCGGCGACGAGGTGATCATTCCAGAGCCGCTGTACGCCAACTACCTCGGCTTCGCCGTGGAGGCGGGCATCCGCGTGCGGCCCATCGCCACACGGATCGAGGACGACTTCGCCCTTCCCGACGTGGAGGCCTTCGAGGAGGCGATCGGCCCGCGGACCAGGGCGATTCTCCTCTGCAATCCGAGCAACCCGACGGGCACGGTGTTCACCGCCGATCAGCTCGACCGCCTGCGCGACGTGGTGCTCCGCCACGACCTCTTCCTCATCGCGGACGAGGTGTATCGGGACTTCAACTACACGGGCCGACCGATTCGGTCGGTTCTCCAGCTGGACGGCCTCGAACGCCATGCCGTCATGGTCGACTCCGTCTCGAAGCGGTTCTCGCTGTGCGGAGCACGCATCGGTTTCCTGGCTTCCCGCAACCCTGAGATTCTGTCGGCCGCCCTCAAGCTGGCCCAAGCCAGGCTGTCGCCCCCCACCGTGGAGCAGATCGGCGTGGAAGGGGCGTTGGACACCGCGCCCGATTACTTCGACAAGGTTCGGGCCGAGTATCAAGCCAGGCGGGATCTCCTTG
Source organism: uncultured Fimbriimonadaceae bacterium (assembly GCA_937961665.1). GTDB lineage: Bacteria > Armatimonadota > Fimbriimonadia > Fimbriimonadales > Fimbriimonadaceae > UBA8783. Next base: position 34,211 of record CALGMO010000085.1, on the reverse strand, counting down.
TGGAGCGCCTGCGGGCCATGCCCGGCGTGCTCTGCCCCCGGATCGACGGCGCGTTCTACGCCATGGTTCGCCTTCCCATCGACGATGCGGATTCCTTCTGCCGATGGCTGCTGGAGTCCTTCCGGCTCGAGGGCCAGACGGTGATGCTGGCGCCGGGCACGGGGTTCTACGCCACCCCCGGAGGAGGCAAGGACGAGGTGCGCATCGCCTATGTGCTCCGTCGGGAGGATCTCTCCGCCGCCATGGACTGCCTGGAGAGGGCGTTGCGGGAGTATCCCGGCCGCAGGGGCTGAGGTTTCTGCTAGAATCTTGCAAATGCGATCGCGTTTTGCGCTGCCGCTCCTGCTTCTGCTTCTTCTTGGGTGCGGGAGGGAGCAACGGCCGGAGACGTTGGTCGTTGCGTCGATTCCCCCCCTCGAGAGGATCGCCCGGGAGCTGGTGCCGGATGCGGTGGTGGTGGAGTCGCTCGTCCCCGCTGGGAGCTCTCCCCACGCCTTCGACCTGAGTCCCAGTGGCGCGCGTCTGCTCGAGAGGGCGTCCGTGGTGCTGCGAATCGGGCCGGGCTTCGACGACTTCGCCGCGTCCGCCGGACCATCGTGGGCATTCTTGGGTGACGTCGCCAAGCCTGCAAGCGACAACGGGCACTTCTGGACGGACCCAGAGGCGGTCCTGCGGGCGTTGCCGTCCTTGAGCCGGGCCCTGCAGGCGGCTCTCCCTGACCATTCCGCCGAGATCGGGGCCAGGACCGAGAGACTTGGGGAATCGATCCGAGCTCGCCTTCCCGCGTGGAAGGCGACGCTGGAACCCGTGCGAGGCCGCTCGCTGGTGCTGTTCCACGACTCTCTCCTGCCCTTCTGCGACCGGTTCGGGATCCGGGTGGCCGGCATGGTGGAGCCTAAGCCGGGCGTGGAGCCCTCGGTGGCCGAGCTGGTGAAGCTCGCCAGAGAGGCGCGGCGCGAAGCACCCAAGGTCGTCGTTTCCGAGCCCCAGCTTCCCTCGCGCCCCGCCGAGGTGCTGGCGAAGGGGCTCGGCGTGCCCGTGCTGACGCTGGACCCCTACGGTGGCGAGGCACGAGCCCGAGGCTACATCGCGTTCCTGGACGACCTCGCTTCGCGGCTGGCAGAGGCGTTGCGGTGAATGCCATCGACGTCCAGAGGCTGACGGTCGCCTCCGAGGTGGGGACTGCCCTGGACTCGGTGACCCTCCAGGTGCCGATCGGCGCCTACGTGGCGATCGTGGGACCGAATGGATCGGGAAAGACCACCCTGCTTCGATGCATCGCCGGCCTGCTGAGGCCCACCTCCGGCGAGGTTCGTGTCTTCGGCAAGGATCCGGCAACCGACCCGCCGCGGTGCATCGGCTACGTGCCTCAACGAAAGGGTCTCGACCTGCGCTTTCCCGCCCTCGCGATCGAGCTGGTGGCATCGGGCAAGATCCGACGCTGGCCGACGCGCTGCACGGGCGGGCTGAGGGAAGCGGCTCTTGCCGCTCTGCGAACCGTCGGCGCGGAGCACCTCGCGTGGCGGTCTCTCTCCGCGCTGTCCGGAGGCGAGGTCCAGCGCGTGTATCTCGCCCGCGCGCTGATTCGAGACGCGAGGATCCTGTTGCTCGATGAGCCGTCCACCGGCGTCGACCCTCAGGGCGAGGAGACGATGCTGCGGGTCCTCGACGCCGTCCATCGGGAACAAGGGACGACGATCCTGGCCGTGACGCACGACCTCGACCTCGCGATCCACCACGCGGAGAGCTGTCTGGTCCTGAATCGCCGCGTGGAGTTCTTCGGCCCGTCGAGCGACGAGAGCCTGCTGGAGGCGCTCGGGCGGTCCTTTGGGCACGGCCGTCACGATCACCGGGGGTCCTGAGTCCATGCTGGAGTTCGCCTTCATGCAGCGCGCGGTGGTGGCCGGGGTGCTGCTTGCCCTGGCGGGCGGATACTTGGGCGTTTTCATCGTCCAGAGGCGCATGGCTTTCCTGACGGACGGGCTCGCGCACTCCGCGTTCGGTGGGGTGGCTCTGGGCCTGCTGCTCGGCTGGCCGCCCTTGCTGCTGGCTCTTCCGGCGACGTTCGCCGTCTCGATTGGGATCGTCGCACTGGGAAGGCGAACCCGCCTCTCGAACGACACCGCGATCGGCGTGTTCTTCGCCACTTCCGTCGCCCTGGGAATCGTGCTTCTCTCACGCAAGCAAGGCTCGACCGGAGACGCGATGGCGTATCTCTTCGGTTCAATCGTCCTGATCGGGCGGCAGGAGCTACTGCTCGCAGCCTGCATCCTCCTTGCCACTGCGGCGCTGGTGCCTCAGTGGGGTCGCTGGGCGCTGGAGGGATGCGACCCCGAGCTCGCCCGAACGGACGGTCTCCGTCCTGAGCGCACCGAGTATCTGCTCGCTGGCGCGCTATCGCTGGTGATCGTGGCCTCCGTGAAGCTGGTGGGGGCGGTTCTGGCGATGGCGTTCCTGATCGTGCCCGCCGCGACCGCGAGACTGTGGTCCCGCACGTTGCTCGGACAGACCATCGGGGCCATCACCCTCGCGGTCGCCGCGGTGGTTCTAGGGCTCTGGGGCTCGTACCAGTTCGACCTGCCGAGCGGACCAGCCATCGTCCTGGCGCAGGCCGCGATGTTCTTCCTTGCGGCGATCCGGCCGGGCTCAGGCCGATTCCGAGGGAACGGTGGCGCCGTCCGAACCGCCCCGACCGCGGACAGCTCGGACGGATAGGCCGGAGCGCTCCGTTGCCGCGATCACGAGGCCCAGCGCGATCAGCGCCGCGCCGACGCCCGTGTGCGGCAGCAGCCGCTCGCGCAGGATGAGCCAGCCCAGCCACGCCGCAACGGGCGGCTGCACCAGACAGGAGAGCATCATCAGCGACACGGGAGCGCCCTCCACGAGCACGTACCAGACCCCGAACGCGAAGACCCCCGCCACGGCCGCCAAGTAGACGAGGGACAGCGCCTCGCCCCATCCGGGAGACGCACCCGGCCGCACCACGGGGTCGCCGAGGACGAGCGCGAAAGCCGCCGTGCCAGCCATGACGCCCGCTGACTCGAACACCAGCACACCCAGCCCAGAGGACCTCAGGATGATGCGCGCGGCGAGCACCATGCCCAGGCACTCGCAGAACACCCCGGCGAGGTACAGCAGGTTCCCCAAGGTGTGCCCCTCCGAGAGCTCGGGCAGTCCGAAGCCCAGCACCACCACGTAGGCCCCCGCCACGCCCAGAGCGATGGCGCCCCACCTCCGCGCGCTCACATGCTCCCGCAGGAGAAAGTGAGCCAGCACCGCCGTGAACACCGGCAACAGGGTGTTCAGCACGTTCGTCTCGATGCTGGAGCTGAGCCCGAGGCCCACGTAGTACAGCGTGTGAGCCGCCGACACGATGCACAGACCGATGGCGAAGCTCTTCACCCGATCGGCGCCGCTCGGGAGAGTGAGCGGTAGCCACCTCGGGCGCGCCAGCGCCAGCACGGCCATCGTCGCCGCGAAAAGTGCCCACCGCACGGCGGCCAGACCGACGGGCGTGAATGTTTCTTGAGCGACCTTCGCGATAAGCAGGGTCGGGGCCCAAAGGAGGTTGAGCCCCAGCAACACCAGCATCAGCCGCAAGCCGCGGCTCATGGCAGATCGATCCTCCCCGGAAAAGCGATCGACGACTCTAGGACCCGTTCCCCACTCGCCACGATGACCATTTGACCCGGAACGGCGTCTTCGGTGCTCACGAAAGCCGAGGCTAGCCAGAGTCGTTCGGAGAGACGACCCTGACGAAGCACCGGCGCCTCCCGGCCCGATGCCGTCCTCACGACGGCCCCGGCGGCCAGGGGTTCTGAGAGAGGCAGAGAGACCCAGCGCCGATGCACCCGCCCGCGCGACTGCACTCTCGCCACGATCTCTTGGCCCACGTAGCAGCCCTTGCTGAAGCTCACCGCCCGCTCCAAGAACTCCGGACCCAGCTCCTGAACCAATGGCGCCACCGAGAACTCGGCACACCCCGGCCAACCCAGCGCGATCTCCGCTCCGTCTCGGTCCATCGAGGCGCCCGTTGCAGAGTCCGTGCTGGAGAAGCTCAGCCACCAGCGACCTGCCCGCTTGGCGAACACGGCCGAAGGCTCCGGTTCCGGCACCAGGCGCCCTACGACGCCGTCCAGGCGCTCGAGTCGCAAGTCCTCGAGGATAACCCTCTCCTCCACGATCTCCGCGAAGCGCGCGGCCGGAGAGCGGTCCAGGGCCAGGAGCACCTCGCCCGGACGCGCGGCGACCATCCCGAACCCCCACACCCTTCCCCGTTCGTCGCACAGGGCGGTCTCCAGCGGTTCGGAGGAACTGCTCGCCGACACCGCCTGCGAGCACTGCCCGTTCAGCCATTCGGCCGCGTCCGCACCGGAGAGGCGCATCAGAACCCAGTCTTCCCAAGAGCTCGTAGGGTAGCTTGAGGCAGCGTCGTTCGGCATGAGCTTCTCCGGAACGTTACTTTATGGCATGGTCGGCACTGGCGTGGGGAATCGGCCTACTCGGTCTTGGGACCTCCTTGGCGGGCCGTGAACTCGATCGCAAGGCCTCCGAGGCGATCGCCGGACTTCTGGGCGCCGACCGACGCTCCGTGCGGGCCAGAGTTCATGCCGATGCGCTCCTCGGACCGCTGCACGGCAGGTTCGCGCTTCTGGAGGCGAGGGCCGACCGATTCGCGCTCGAATCCATGCCCGTGGCCGGAGAACCCGGGCCGGGAAGGGTATGGACGCTCACCCGCATGGAGGTGGAGTTCCGGAACTTTCGCCTGGGCAAACTGGACGTCCGCGGGTTCCGCGCCGAGATTCCCGAGGTGCGGTTCCAAATCGGCCCTCGGTCCGAGCCCTCCTTTCGGTTCCTCGGATCCAGAGAGGGCATCGGCGCGGTGTGGACCGACGCCGAGTCGATCGCGCGCTACGCGGAGCGCAGGTTCCCTGCCCTCCGCCGCCTGAGGGTGAGCTTTCGCGGAGACCTTGTGGTGCTGGAAGGAGAGGCGACGCTTCTGTGGCGAACATCCGAGTTCTGGTTGGCCGGAAGGCCCGTCGTCGCCGGCCCGCGTCGTCTCGGCGTTGCCCCGAGGCGTGTTCTGTTCGGCGGAGCCCGTGCGGAAGGAGCGGCTCTCCAGGCTTGGTCCGAACTCCTGTCCGCGCTGATCGATCTGGACCGCGACCTTGGGCTCAACGGTTCCATGGATGCCCGAGAGGCGACCGTGCATCCGGATCGGATCGAGGTGCGCGGCGCGGTGAGGATTCCCACGGGGGTTCAGTCCGACGTCCCGTCCGGTGTATTCTGAGCCTATGCGGGCACAGGACGACCCGTCGGCACCGATCGACGTGACCGTGATCGTGCCTGCGCTGAACGAGGAGGACACCATCGGCGAGGTGGTGGAGCGCCTTCTCCGCTTGCCCTTGAGAGCGCAGATCATCGTTGTGGACGACGGAAGCACGGACGCGACGCCCCAGGTTCTCGAGGGGTTTCGAGACCGAATCGTCGTGCTGCGCAACGCCCAGCCGTCCGGCAAGGGGAGCGCGATCCGAGCAGCCCTCCCGCACGCGGTTGGCCGCGCGGTGATCATCCAGGACGCCGACCTCGAGTACGCACCCGAAGAGATTCCCAAACTCGTGGAGCCGATCCTGCAAGGCCGCACCGATGTGGTGTACGGCACCCGGTTCCACCGCGGGCTGCCGCCCGGAATGGCGCTTCCCAACAAGATCGTCAACCTGATGCTTGCCTGGGCCGTCCGCCTGCTGTTCTGGCGGCGCATCACCGACGAGGCGACCTGTTACAAGGCCTTCCGCAGGGAGTTGCTGACATCCATGAACCTCTCCTGCCGCCGCTTCGAGTTCTGTCCCGAAGTGACCGCCAAGGCGCTGGTGTTGGGTCACCGGATCCTCGAGATCCCGATCCGCTACGAGCCGAGGTCGAAGGAGCACGGCAAGAAGATCCGGTGGACAGACGCCCCCGCGGCCTTCTGGACGCTCCTAAGGTACCGATTCGACCGATCCTGGAGGCAACGTTGAAGGGACACGACATCCGCCTCGCAACCGAGCGGTTCGAGCGCGAACACCTCTCCCCCTACGCCGCCAAGGCTTGCGAGAGCCAGGGCCGCATGGTGCCGATCGAGGAGGATCCCGTCCGCACCTGTTTCCAGCGCGATCGCGACCGCATCCTGCACTCCAAGGCGTTCCGGAGGCTGAAGCACAAGACGCAGGTGTTCATCGACCCAAAGGGCGACCACTACCGAACCCGTCTGACGCACTCCCTCGAGGTGGCACAGATTGCCCGAACGATCGCCAGAGCCCTGCGGCTCAACGAGGACCTCACCGAGGCCATCGCGCTCGGGCACGACGTAGGCCACACGCCGTTCGGCCACGCCGGCGAGTCCGCCCTGGATGAGGAGATCCGCCGGGCGCGCGCCGAGCGGTGGGAGGGCTGGGAGCAGCTCCCAGACGGCTTCCGCCACTACGAGCAGTCCTTGAGAGAGGTGGACGAACTCAGCTGCCTGAACCTCACCTTCGAGACGAGGGCCGGCATCGGCGGGCACAGTAAGGGTCGTGGCGACCTCACGGCTCACGACGGCCAGCCCACGTCCACGCTGGAGGCGGCGGTCGTCCGGATCAGCGATCGCATCGCCTACCTGAACCACGATCTGGACGACGCCCTGCGCAGCGGAATCGTGGCGGAGGTGCCGCAAGCGTTTCTCGACATCGGTCCAACCCACGGCGCACGCATCGGAGCCATGGTGGCGGACCTGATCGACTGCAGCGCGGGCAAGCCCTGCATCGCCCTCTCCCCCGGAATGGCCGCGGCGATGAACGACCTGAAGGAGTGGCTGTTCGAGAACGTGTACCTTCAATACCCGGTGCGGTTTCCAGAGATCGGCAAGGCAAAGGAGCTGGTCAAGTTCCTGTTCCGGCACTACTCCAAGCCGGGGCGCCTCCCGCCGGGATTCGAGGGCCTGAGGGGGGCGCTGGACTACGTCGCCGGGATGACCGACCGGTTCGCGACGCAGAGGTTCGTCGAACTCGCCGTGCCCCGCGCATTCGAGGAAGAGCCACTCTGATCGGGCCTATCGGAGCGACACGCCCTCGGGGATGCTGACCGAGACGAGCGAAGACCCGAGGCGTTGGCCCGTGAGGTTCGACTCGTCCACCACGTAGTCCGCGCCGGCAGCCGCCAGTTCCTGCACGTCGGCTCGATAGCGCGCCCTCGCCGCGATCACCAACGTCGGGTTCACCCGCTTGGCCGTCTCGATGATGAGGCGGCTCGCGTCGTGGTTGGGGATGCTCACGGCGAGCGCCCTCGCCTGCTCGATCCGCGCCGATTGGAGCACGTCGTACACGGTCGCGTCGCCGACGCGGGCATGCAGCCCTCGGCGGCGGGCCAGCGCGACGAGCCTAGGATCGACGTCGAGCACGAACAGCTCGAGCCGAGCGTCGAGCAGCGTCCGGGCCGCCGCCTGGCCGGACTCGCCGAATCCGACCAGAACGACGTGGCCCGAGAGGCCGTCGCGGTGGTGCGCCCTTTCATCCCCCGCCAGCTTCCTTGTGGGCACGATCCGGGCCGCCAGCCGGCGGGCGATGCGCTGGGAGTGCGGGGCGATCAGGGGGGTGGCCAGGATCGTCACCATCGAGGCGGAGACCATCAGCTGGTGGGCTGCCTCCTCGAAGAAGCCGGAGGCCCGCGCGGTTTGGAACAGAACGAATGAGAACTCCCCCACTTGACCGATGGCGATGGCCGCCGCGAGCGACGTGAGGATCGACTCCCGGAAAGCCCGGAACGAGGCGAAGGCCAGAAGCACCTTGATCAGGAGGATCGCCGCCGCCACCGACAGCACGAGGGGCAGGTTGGACAGCAGCCACCGGCCGTCCACCATCATCCCCACGGTCGTGAAGAACAGAGTGACGAAGATCGCCCTCAGCGGTCCCACGTCAGCGCGGATCTGAACGGCGAAGGGCGTGCCGGCGAGGAGCATCCCGGCCAGAAACGCGCCCAAGGACGGAGAGATCCCCATTTCGTGCGCCGCCCAAGCCGATCCGATGCACGTCACCACCGCCAGCAGAACCGCCAGCTCCCGGTTGTTCGCGAGGGTCTTGGAGTCGTAGAACCTCGGCAGCGCGCGACCGACCACCAGGTAGAGCACCGCACACGCCGCCACGATCTTCGCCAGGACCAACAGGACGGTCAGCCACGGGGAAGCCGCGATGCTCAGACCCGCCGGCGCCACGAGGAAGGTCGCGAGGAGCATGATGGGCAGCAGCATGGCGTCCTGAAGAATGAGGACCCCGAACGCCAGACGTCCGTACGGGGCGTCCAGCTGCCGCCGCTCTTGCAGGACCCCCAGAACCACGGCGGTGCTGCTGAGAGCCATGGCCAGGCCGGCCACCACGCTCTCCTTCGGACCGAGGCCGAACGACAGGCCCAGAGCGAGACCCGCCGCCGCGGTCGAAACCAGCTGGACGAGGCCGCCCCCGAGCGCCACCGGCCCGAGCCGCCTCAACTTGGACCAGCTGAACTCGAGGCCGATCGAGAACAGGAACAGGGCGACCCCGAGCTCCCCGATCGTCGCCAATCCCTCGCCCTCCGAAACGATCCCGAACGCCCGCGGTCCCAAGAAGAGGCCCATCGCCAGATAGCCCAGCACCGCGCTGAGACGCAGCTTTTGGGCGACCGCGCCTGCGAGGAAGGCGATTCCCAGAACGATCACGAAGTCCAGGATCGACCGCCAGCCGGAATGCATAGGATCCATTCTACAGGCTCGCCCCTTCTGCGGAGGCCGGTGCAGGCGGCCGGGTACAACTGGCCATGCTCCGCGCGGTCGCAATCGGCCTCCTCGCGATCCTCCTCGCGGCTGGCTGCGCGAAGTCGGGCAAGCCCACCGCCTCGCCGCCCAAGCTCCCCGTCGACCCTTGGGTTCTGGAGACCAACCAAGCGGAAGGCGAACCCGCCTTCTTCTCCAACGGACTGATCGGCGGGAGGATCGACCGGTTCGGCATGGGCACCGACGAAGAGGGGCGGAGCCTGCCGTTCCTCGCCGTGGACGTGAGGCAACCGTCTGGCGAGGAGAAGATCCTGCCTCTTCCCAATCCCATGGGGCTGCGGTTCGTCCTGGCGGGCCGGGCGCTTCCGCCGGACGCCTCGCTTCCCCTCCGCCAAGCCATCAGCCTGCGGGACGGGGTCGTCACATCCGAATGGGGCGCCAAGGCGGGTCGGCAGGTCCTGCGGTTCCGATGCCTCACCGTCGTGGCCCGAGACCATCGCGTCGTCGCCCAGCGTTGGACGGTCAGTCCACTCCCGAAGGATCTTGTGGCGCAGCCTCGAATTCCGACCCAGCTGGAACCCGACGGGATTCTGAGCCTCGCCGAGGACCCCGTCCCGATTCGGGCCAGGCTTCTGCCCCGCGCCGACGGCTGGGACTGGATCGTCGCGTGCGGCAAGCCGCAAGGAACGCCGGCCACGGACGCCGCGGCCTCCATCGGCGAGTGGGACTACGAGCGCGCCGCCCGTGAGAACGAGAAGTTCTGGAAGGCCCGCTGGAACTCCGACATTCTGATCGAAGGGCCGGCGGAGGACCAGAGGGCCCTGCGGGCCATGCTGTTCCACCTACGGGCCAACCTCAATCCGCTTTCCGGCTTCGCCCCAGGCCCCTATGGACTAACGTCGGCGACGTACAACGGGCACGTGTTCTGGGACGCCGACGTGTGGATCTTCCCCGCCCTCGCCTTGCTCGACCCCGACCTCGCCCGCTCGATTCCGGAGTACCGGCTTCGGATGTTCCGCCAGAGGCTGCGCGAAGGCCTGGGTCCAGGCGAGCAACCCTTCCCCTGGGAAAGCTCGGCCAGCGGGCGCGAGACCGTTCCCGGGCCGTCGCAGAAAGAGATCCACATCGTGGGTTCCGTGTGCCTCGGACTCGAGTGGGCCGAGGCGCTCGGGCTGGTCCGGAGCCGGGAGCTCGCCGACGTGTGGCGCTACTCGGCCGCGTTCTTCCGGCAGCGGGCGACCCGCGGCCGCGAGGGCCTGCTCGAGCTGCGCGACGTCATGAGCCCCGACGAGCACCACATCGGCGACAACGACCTCTACACGAACCTGCTGGCGGAGTGGCTGCTGAACGACCGATCGTTCGAAGGCCCGAGGCGCTTCGTTCGGCCCATGGCCGACGGCCACTTCGCCACGTACGACGGCGACCGCCTCAGGGGATACAAGCAGACCGCGGCCCTGCTGGCGATCTACCCGCTCCAGCACCCCGAGGCGGAAGCTCAGGCCACTGAGATGATCGCCGCCTTCCTAGGCAAGACCGCGGCGAACGGCCCCGCGATGTCCCTGTCGGTGGAGTCGCTGATCCTGGCCCGCCATCAGGATCCAGAGAGGGCATACCAGCTCTGGCGCGACAGCTGGAGCCGCTACACGAACGGAGCCCTCGGCCTTTTCAACGAGAAGCCCCGCAGAGAGTCGTCCGTGTTCCTGACCGGCGCGGGCGGTTGCCTTCAGACCATCCTGTACGGATTCGCCGGTTTTCGGATAGACTCCAAGCCGCAGGATATGGCGGGTTGGAGTCGCCACCTCGACGCCGGGAAGCAGCTGTCCATGCGGCCTGCCCTTCCCAGCGCTTGGAGATCGATGACGCTGCGCAACATCTCCGTCCGCGGTCGCAAACTCACTTTGACGATCACACGGGACAAGATCCTGTCCACCCAAGGAGACTGAACATTCCATGCCGAACGTCGTTCTGACCATCGATTGCGAAGGGGCGCACCACGATCGGTGCTACACGCCCAAGTACATCCGCGTGCTCGAGGAGGAGTTCGTGCCTGCCAGCTGGCTGATCCACGTCTCGATGAAGGATCCCAGCGCCAACACCAACCTCTACTACCGCGAGTACGCCCACAAGATCCCGAACTGGCACGAGCTCGGCATGAAGGTCAACTTCGAGAACGAGCGCGGATTCGTCGAGGACCCGAAGGAGCGCGGTAACATCATCCGGATCGCGAAGGACACCCTGAAGAGCCACCTGATCAAGTGCACGAGCTTCCGGGCCGGCTGCTTCGCCCTCCTTCCCACGGATATCCCCTACCTCGAGGACATCGGAATCCTCGTGGACAGCTCCATCGTGCCGGACTCCAGCTACAGGATGTTCGTCGACTGGACCGGCGCGCCGCACGAGCCCTACCACAGCGACCCCCAAGACCTGAAGAAGGAGGGTTCGAACCGGATCCTTCACATCCCGGTGGCGACGCACGAGGGGCAATACGGTTACCTCGACGCAGGATTCGACGCCCTGGTGCCGCTCTTCGAGGCCAACCTCCACCGGGAAGTGATCTGTCTGGGCATGCGCGACTACAACGACTGCTCGGAGGATCTCCGCAAGACGATCCGGTTCTTCCGGCAGAAGGGCGCCCACTTCACCACGCTGACCCAGGCCGCGAGCGAGCATTACGAGCACCACGAGGCGCTCAGGGCTTAGGGAAACGCCGAAGAAGGTACGGCGCCACTTCGGGGTGGCGCAAGAGAAAGCAGGCGACCCGACTCAAGGCCCGGGTCGCCTGTCCCTTGGCGGCGCTCTCCAAGAGGCAGCGTCGGATTCTCGAGGCCGCGGTGAGCTTCCGGTTCCTCCAGAACCGCTGGCTCAGCCGCTCCAGCCTCTCGGAGCCGTGGCGGTCGAGGAAGGCGCGCAGAATGCGGCCAGGCTGCACGTACATCCGCTCGAAGTCCCCGGACGCGCTGCCTTCGGTCTCCCGATAGTGGAACAGCGTCCCTTTCACATGGACCCAGCGGCGCGACGCCTCGGCCACCCGCATGAGCCATTCCCAATCCTCCCCGTGCCGGATGGACTCACGGAACGATCCCGCGGCCCGCGCCACCTCGGCGCGAAGGAGGTACGTCCCGGTCGGGAGGTTCGCCTGAACGATCCTCTCGAGCGGATCGGCGGCCTCGAGGCCCTGGTCCACCGAGTAGCGCACGACGCGGGCGCCCGTCTCGGTCTCCACGAACCGATCGTAATCGCAGTAGGCCAAGTCCGCATCGCCCCGCTCCAGCTCCCCCATCAGCCTGGAGCAGAAGTCCGGCTCCAGCAGGTCGTCGGCGTCCAGAAGACCGACCACCGGAGACTCCGCCAGCCGCAGTCCGGCGTTCCTGGCCGCGCTCACGCCGGCGTGCCCGATCCTCACCGCCCGCGCAACAGCCGGGTGCTCGCCGAAACGCGCAGCCGCATCCAAGGCCTCGGAACCGTCGTCGACGAGGATCGCCCTCGCTCGGACGCCATACTGGGCCAGCACGGAATCCAAGGAGGATTCGAGGTACCTCGTATCGTTGAAGACCGGAACGATGAACTCGACGTCGGCCGACACCCTGCGCGAGCTTACCGTCCGAACCTTCGGAGGCGGGCGCAATCCTCCAATTCAGGGAATCGGCGGGCGTTGTAATCCGGGCCTAGGCGGAGCATAATCACCCCTACCATGTTCTTCAACCTCGGAGGCCCCGCGACGCCCGATCAGGCCGGCCAGCAGGGTCCGTCGTCTGCCGCACGCCAGCTCTCTCTCTCGCAACGGGAGGAGGAGATTCTGGTCCTCTCCAGCCAGGGACTCACGGATCGCCAGATCGCGGTGGAGCTCGACATCCGTCCGGGGACGATCAACACGCACTGGTCCCGGATCCGTCTGAAGCTCGGTGCCTCCACCCGCTCGCAGGCGGTGGCGATCCTTCTCCGCGCCCAAGCCGAGGAACAGTCGAGACAGCTCCGCAGAGAGCGCGACAGCCTGCTGCAGCAGCTCGAGGACAAGACGCAGGCCCAGCAGAGGCTCGGGAGCATCGCCAAGGCTGCCAGCGTGGCGCTGAGGGAGCTCCCCATCGTGCTCTGGGTCGCGGACGAGTCTGGCGCTCCGCTCCTGCTGGAGGGCAAGGCCGCAGGGACTTTAGGGGCCCCCGGCGCCGCTCCAGACGCCCAGGCGCAGTTCGTCCGGGCCCTGGCCAAGGAAGAAGACTTTCAGAGGGCCCTGGAGGGCAGGGCCTGCTCCTCCGAGGGCGCCTTCGAGGATCGGCGGTTCGAGACGCACCTCGCGCCATGGTCGGATGAGGAGGGCAGGCGCGGCGTAGTGGGGCTCAGCATCGATGCGACCTTCGCGAAAGCCGCCCAAGAAGCGCTTCTCGCCAGCCTGAAGCTGCTCACCTCCATCGTCGACGCGAGTCCGAGCGTCATTCACGTGCACGACGCCGACGAAATGCGCGAGGTCTTCGTCAACCGCCGCGTGTTCTACACCCTCGGGTACTCGCCCAAGGAGATCTACGACCTCGGTTCGAACATCACGATGAGTCTGGTGCACCCCGACGATGTGGATCGGATTCAGTTGGCGAAACAACGCGTCCTCGAACTGCAGGACGGCGAGGTGCTTCCAGTCCAGTACCGCATGCGGCGGGCCAACGGGGAGTACGCCTTGGTCAACGACCAGGTGACAGTGCTCTCGCGACACCCCGACGGCAGGGTGAAGACGGTGCTGGGCATGGCCCAGGTCAGCCATCCAGCACCGGCAGGCCCATTGCCGTGAGGATTCGCTCCCGCTCGCGCTCCCAAGTGAATTCGGCCCTAGCTCTCTCGTAGCCTGCCAGGCCCATCCGGCGGCGCAGCTCCGCGTCGTCCGCGAGGGTGGCGATCGCACGGGCGGTTTCCTGGACGTCGCCCTCGTCGGTCAGGAAGCCCGTTTCGCCCTCGACGACGGCGTCCGGGATTCCAGCGTGCCGCGTTGAGACAATCGGCAGCGCATACGCCATCGCCTCCAGAATCGCCGTCGGCAACCCTTCCTCGTCGCCGGTGCGTGGATCGGTTCGCGAATGCAGGACGAACGCGTCCGCGGCCCGCAGTTCATCCTGGACCTGCTCCCTCTGCAGGCTGCCGAGGAAGCGAACCTTTTCCTGCAGGCCTTCGTCGCTCGCGAGGGCCTTGGCTCTCGCGGCGTCCGGCCCGTCGCCCACCACGGTCAGCACGATCTCCCGGTCCGCCTGCGCCCTTGCTGTGCGCAGCGCGCGAATCGTCGTCAGGATATCCTTCTTCCCCACCAATCGGCCCACGGTCAGGAGCCGGACGGGCCCACCCTCCGGCCGCCTCTCGGGCGGTTCGTGCGGCACCGCGACTCCCCCCGGCGTGACGTGGATCCGATCCCGAGCGATCCCGAGGTCGCTCAAGCGCCTTCGGGCGGTGGACGAGCGCACGAAGACCCCGTCCGCGAATCGGTGTTCCCGAAAGAGGCGCCTCCAAAACGCCGACCTGAGGGACCGGCTGACGTCGTACCCGTGGCCGAAGGAGTACCAGCGCAACCCGATCTCTCGTGCGTGTCGAACGTAGGTGGGCCCCACGTCGAGGTACTCCGACAGAACGTGCGAGCAGCCCTGCGCCCGCCAGAACGCTTCCAGTCGGCCGAGGTGCCTGCGCTCGGTCAACCCGACACTACGGGAGAGCGTCAGCGCGTGCACCAAGACTCGCACCCAGCGCCTCCGGTCTCGAAGCACGAGGAGCGGACCGTCGAACCACCAAGCCCGGCCGGACTCTGGCAGAGCGACCGCGGCGGCCAAGGCAGTGCGGCCGGGGAGCAGGCGCTTGGCGTGATCCTCGATGAAAGTCTCCGAGACGCCTCCGACGACCTTCGTCAGGACGCAGAGCGGATGCATGGCGCCTCCTTCTGCGGCCGTGCGAGGAATCGCCGCTCCTCCTGCCAGCCCAGCTGGGTGAGCCCACCGAGCAGGAACAGGACGCTCATCGCGTCGTCCCAGGTCACGATGTTGTTGGCGTACATCGCCACCAGAACGGACGCGAGGCACGCGAGCTGGGCAACCGCCAGCTGCGAGCGTGCCCGTCCCGGATCGCGGTCCAGCCAAACCACACGAGCCAGACCGACGGCGTAGGCGAGGAACGTGACGATCGCGATGCCCAGACCCACGTACCCGTAGCAGGCGGCCAGCAGAAGGAAGCCGGCATCGATCGCGTGGAACGGCGCCCACTTGTCCGTCCCCCGCTCCACCGCGCCCCAGAAGACCGGCTCCGGTCCGAGGCCGGACCATGGCAGGTGCTCGAGGACGAAGTCCACCTGGGGCCACGTGAGGGCCTTCCGACCCTGCAACGTGGGCTCCGCCTCCAGGTCTGTGCCCAGCAGCGTCTGGAACTTGCCGGGAAGCGCCACCACGGCAACCAGCAGGAGGGCGAGCAGAACGCCTCCCGCCAGGAAACCCCGTCGGCGGTCCCGGAAGAACAGACCCGCGAGAAAAACGCCGCTCGAAATGGCGAGGCCCGGCACATGAGCCCTCGCCTGGGCGGCCAAGCTCGCCAGGGCCAAGAGCGCGAACAGGGCGAAGTGCAGGAAGGAGACTCTGGCGAACCAAGCCCGGCCCGCCAACAGGGCGATGCCGAAGTTGCAGAGAATCGCCAGATGCGAATGATAGCCGGAGATGCCGACCGGGCGGTCGATCACGGCGGCACCCATGGCCGCGCGAACGGGAGACCAAAGCTGCGGAGCCACGAAGTCCACCACTCCGGCGAGCGCAACGACGCCGAGAGCCGCCAGCAGGACGTCCGCGACCCGAAGCCTGAGGGCCGGCGCGAAGTACACGACGGCGGATGCGGCGAAGAACACGAAGAGATGCCGCATGAGGAAGAAGTCGATGGTCCCGAGCGGGTTCAGACGCCCGATCAACGCCGCCGCGAGCAGCACGGTCGCTCCGCTCCAGACCTGCAGAAGGAGAACGCCGACGATGGCGCCCGGAATCCGCAGCGGGGCCTCAAGCCTTCCCCAAGCGACGAGAAGCCAGAGCGTGCCGCCGGCGATCGCGGCGTTGCGGATCATCCCATTGACGGCAGGCCAAGCGACGAGCAGAGGCAGGACAGAGGCCAACAGGCAGACCGTGCCGACGGTCAGAAACAGCCTCCACGGAAAGGGCTCCGCGCCCCCTCGAGTTCGCGCAACCGTCGCGGGGCCCGTCGCTTCCATGGCTGCACTCAGACCGGGTTGGCGACCGAAAACGGCTCGTCCTCGGGCGAAGCGTCCGTGAGAATCAGGCTGATCGCACGAGCGCCGCTCTGCGCGAGGATCTCCTGCGCCTGCGGCACCTGACGGTACTGTGTGTCGCGAGCGGACACCACGAGATACACCTCGTCGACGAGCTTGGCCAGCCGGGCGGCGTCCGAAAGCACGTCGCACGCAGGCAGGTCCAGAATGACCACGTCGGCGCGAGCCTTGAGGGTGTCCAGAAGCCCGGTCACGAGCGCGGTCTGGTAGTCCGCGAGCGATCCGCCCGTCTCGCTGCCGGCTGGAAGGAACCACAGGTTGTCGTGCCGCGTGGGAACGAGCATCTCGGCCTCCTCCGTCGGGAGCATCGAGCGTCCGAGCAGGTCGGACACTCCGGGTCTGGGATCCCTCAGCAGCCGCTCGCTCGCGGTGGCACGGCGCAGGTCCGCATCCACGAGCAGCGTGCGCAGGCCCGTCTGCGCGACGGCCAAGGCGAACTGGGTGGCTGCCACCGTCGCGTCTGCACCCTGGGCCGATGTGAACATCAGAACCCTCGGCAGCGACTCGAACTTGGCGGTGGAGGCGAAAGCGAGGAACCGGAACGACTCCAGCGGTTTCGCGTCCGGATCGTTCGGAGCCTCCAGCAGAACCTGCTCCGCCCTTGGAGGCAGCTTCGGCACGGTCGCGGAGACGGGCAGCCCGGTGAGCTCCGACAGCTGGCTCGATGTCGACACCCTCAGCCTCATGGCCTCGACCAGAGAGGTGTACAACAGCCCGAGGCAGATGCCGCAGACCAGCCCGATGAAGCCCAGCTTGAAGTAGTTCGGCGACACCGGCCGCTGCAACACCCGAGCCGGCCCCAGCACCTGGGCCGAGACGCGGATGGTCTCCGTCTTGTCCTTCAGATCCTCCGCCTGAGACTTCAACTTGCGGTACTTCGCTTCCAGAATCTCCAGGTCTCGGGTCAGTCGGCGGAGTTCCACCTCGTCGCGCGGCAGGGCTCTCTGACGCTGCCGTTGGCGCGCCAGCTCGCTCTCCAGCGCCTGGATTTGGCTCTGAAGGCTGGTCAGCTGAACCTCGTTCCCAACCAATTGCAGCTCGACCTGCCGCCTGACCGGATCGGGGGCTGTCTGGCGCCCGGTCGGCACCATCTCACGCTTCCGCGCCTCCAGCAGCTTTCCCTCCCATTCGGCGATGACGGTGTCCAGGTTGCGGATCTTGACCGAGTCCTCGCGGTAGAAACGCAGGGCCTCCACGCGCTGCCGTTGGTACTCGGCGAGCTGCTGCTCGATCTGCGTCACCACCGGGCTCTTCGAGTCGGTGCTGGCTTCGAGGCTCGCGGCTGGGAGTTGAGCGATCTTCTGCCTCTGCCGGGCGATGGCCGATCGAAGGCCGTCGGCCTCCGCGCGGGCCTTGTCCAACGCCCGGGCGAGATCCTGCTCGTAGCGGGTGGCCTCCGCGGTGCTCGCCTGGAAGTCGGTGAAACCGCGTTGGACCTTGAAGCGCTCCAGCCTCCGTTCCGCCTCGCGAACGTCCCGCTCGGCGCTCCGCACCTGGGAGTCGAGGTACTCCTGCGCCTGCACCACCGAGCGGCGGATCGCCTGCTGGCGCAGTTCGTTGTACACCCTGCCGATCTCGTCGGCGATCGCCGCCGCGGAGTCGGGCGAGTAGGCCCTGACCCGAACCTGAGCGATGCGGGACATCTCCTGTCCCTTCACGTCGTACATCAGGTACAGGTCCTCGTAGTCCCTCAGCAGAGAGGCGTCGGAGAGCTTCTCCGCGGCGGCCTGAAGGGCGTTGGCGAACGTGGTCTCCGACCGGATGATCTGCAGCTCAGTCTCCACGGTGCCCTGGTTCCCCAGCTGCAGGATCTGGTCGACCGGATCCGTCGTGGCTCCCACGACCCGCCTGGAGTCCTCCGCGCCGAACAGAATCTCCGTCCGAGCTTCCCAGACAGTCGGCATGAGCAGGCCCACCACGACCGCCACCGCGACCCCGAGAACGGAAAAGAACGCGACGCGCCGAAAGTGCATCCTGATCATGAACCGACCGTCCCAGGCAACATCGCCACCTCGGCCCGCCGTTTGTCGCGGCGGGCACCTCCCACTACCATCGGTAGAACGAGGCTAGTTTATACCCTCGCCGGTTCGACCGGACCCGCGGTTCAGCGGTACAGCCGACTCCACTGGTCCAGCGGCAGGCACGCCCAACCCATGGGTGGCAGCTGGTCGGGCCAATCCGGCAGAAGCACAACCCGGACCGTCTGGAGCGATCCATCGGCTACAAGGCGGAACTGGATCTCGTTCGCGCCCGCGTCGGCGGGTGTGGTTGCCCGGGAGCCGACCCGCGTCGCTTCGATCACGGCGCCAGGAGGATCCGACACGATCATGGTCAACGACTTCCCATTCTGGGTCAGCCGCGCGACGCTGCCGAACGTCTCGACGTCCGCGAACGTGTGCATCTTCCACTGGACCGGCGTTCCGGCGACCGCTAGGAACTCATCCTGAACCACGGCCCATCTGCCGGCCGGCAAGGCCAAGCCCCGCCGCCAGTAGCTCACCACGCCGGGATTCGCGTTGGACAGGTCGGCGATCGCGTACGGGCAACGGGCGTCGTCCGAGAAGTCGACGAACGAGCCACGCACGTTCACCGCCTGCTGGCGGCCATCGAACAGCAGCAGGTTCTGCGACGACGTGAGGGCCCGAAATCCGCCATCGTAGTAGCCGAAGTCGATGGCCCACCGAACACCCATCGCCTCGAACAGAAAGTTCCCCAGCTCCTGCATGCAGTGCACGTTGCCGTTGTCTCCCGCCTTCAACGCGCCGGCGGCGGCGGTGCCGTCGGTCAGCGAGGCCCGCAGAGCAGCCAACCCGCCGGCATGGAAGACCTTCGAGGGCACACGGGCGGCGATGTCGGCATCGGTTCCGGCGGGCGTGTACCAGACGACGTGCATCGGCCACGGCCCGCGAGCCGCGACGCTCTTGCGCTCGCACGCGGCCCATTCGGGGCGGCCGTACTTCTGGGCGAAGTACAGCATCTGGGCAGCGGGTGAGGCGTCGGTGATGGAATCCGCGAAGTTGAACGCCTGGAACCTCGGCCCGCCCACGATGAGCTTGTAGTCTCCAGCCCATCGAAGGCCGGGCGCGGCGTCGAGGCCGAACGTTCCGCCAAGCGTCGTCTCCAACGCCGAGAGACCATAGGCCATGTAGCGGGTGGCGTAGTCCCAATAGGTGTATCCCTCCATCCATCCGCCGTCCGAGCCCAGCGAGCCGATGGACAGCGACAGAGCGGGAACGGCCCTCCGCAGCGTCTCGAACGCCAGGTCCTTGTCCACGTCGGCGTAGGCGAGGGCACCCACGATCGCAGAGGCGGTCATCACGCTGTTCGCATTGAAGGGCTTGCGGAGCCACCATGCTCCACCGTCGATCAGGCGGTTCGTGTTCTGAATGGCCCTTCGGATGCCGTCCAGGATCAGCGATCGGTCGCTCGGCGTCAGTTGGTCGTACAGCCAGTCGTAGCCGATCGCCAGAGCGTGCGTGGCCTCCGCGGTCGCGAGGTAGTCGAAATCGCCGCCCCAAGGCACCAAGGCCAAGGCGACGGCCTCCTCTCGGGCTCGGGCGGCGTAGGCGGGCGCACCGGTCAGCTGCCAGACCAAGCCGCAGCTCTGGATGCGCTTCAGCGCCAGCCTCGCCGCCTCGATGTTGTTGGTCGACGGGCCATAGACGGTGACCCACCCGTTGGCGGCGGGGCTCTGCCCGAACGCCTCGTCCGCCATGCGCCGAACGTGGGAGATCCAAGAGGACAGCAAGGGATCGCTCTGGCTCAGCGTCCTCAGCTCCGAGACCCTCGCCGGCGTCAGAAGGATCGACGGATGCTCAGGCTCCCAGCCGTACAGGGCGGACTCGAGGCTCTCCCAGTCGGCAGGGCGGCGCATCGGGTTGTCCGGCGTCCACCGAGGCGTTGGAGCCACATCGGGAGCGCTCCTCCATGGCTTCTGAGGCATCGGAAAGAGCGACCTTTGGGGAAGCGACGGCACCGACCGCCGAGGCATTTCGCCGTACGGCCAAGGCCCGACCGAGTTCGAGCCAACGATAGCGAGCAGAATCGCGCCGAGCGTTCCCAGCATGCCAGACCCCCGATCCAGAACGGATCCCTGAGGGGCAGTTCCGCCCCGGCAACCCGGGGCTCCCCGCATGCTTAGGGGATGTTCCGATTCCCGGCAAGATGGCGGAGGCGCAGCCTGAGGCTCGCCACATCCAGGGGGACTCGGCGAACGCCGCTGGCCAAGCGCACCTCGAGAACGATCGGCTCCGGCCAGAGAGCCAAGCGGACTTCCGCGGACTCCATCAGCAGCCCATCGTCCTCCAGGTCGGCGAAGCTGACCCGACCGTCGAGCGGCAGAACGAGAGACCTGGGCAGGCGCCGGATGCGCAATGCTCCGCCATCGATGAGCACCCTTGAGCGGCCCTCTTTGGTGGACCGACGGCCGTCCCATCGCCAGCTCGCCGTGCCGTCCCACAAGAGCCCCGGCCGACCTCCCAGGTCGATCTGGCCGTTCTCGTAGGCTGAGACGATCGCCTCGTCGAACCGCTCCTGAAACAGCGCCTCCTCGTCTCTGCGCGGCAGATCCTGAGCCACCCGATGCCAATCCTCGATGGAGAGGGTCTGGCCGGCAACTCCGCTGAGCCTGCCCTCCCCGCGGACCAAACGCAGCCGCTCGCCCGCGAAGTCGAACTCGGTCCCACACTCTGCGCATCGGACGCCGGGACGCAGCGAGGTCTTCCCTACCCCGACCCAAGCCAATTGGTCCCAATCGAAGCATCGTCCCTGATGCCGATCCGCGAATCCGAACGAATCGCGGTGGCAACCCAGCAGGGTGACCCTTTCACCGTCCACAAAGTACTCTGCCCCGCAACGGTCGCACTCAGCGTTGCCCGCGGTAGGCTCGAGCCCAGCGGCGACGCACGCCCACTCCTCCCGGTAGAGACGCTCCCACTCCAGCCGCTCCGCGCCCGACCACGCCAAACGCCAGCGGCCGTCCGGCTCGAGGTCCAGCTGCGCGCCGCAGGAATCGCAGACGTCCACGGCAGCCGAGCGGCCGGTTGCGCCGACCCATTCCTGTGCCGATCGCTCGTCACCTTGGGCAAAGCCTTCCGAGCGGCCGGGGCTGGTCCGCCAGCGCTTGCCGTCGGATTCCTCCAGGGCGAATCCGCACCGCTGGCACTGGAGGCGCCGCGCGCGACCGATCAGCCCCCGCTTGGTCCGCATCAGTCCCGTTCTGCAGGACGGACACGCGGGGATCGGCGACGGCCACCTCCGCAACACTCCGACCCGACAAACGGGACAGAGATCCTCAGGAACCTCGCGAGCACGCACGGCGCCCTCGCGGCACACCGGACACTGGCCTCGCCGCAGAGGCTTGACACCCTCCAGCACGCCGCCGCACCCGGGACACTCGCGCCGGCCGAACCGGAAGCTCGCCAGGCGCACCGCGCGCTCGTCGAAGTCGCGCCACGTCCCGTCCAAGGCGCCACCGACCATGCCGCTCTGCAGCCTCGCCAAGAGCTCCGGGGCCGACTGCGGGCGGTGATCCGGATCGAGCTCGAGAGCGGCCTCGATGGCCTCGCACACCGCGGGGTCCACGTCGGGCCGCAGCACCCGCAGCGGTGGGGCGGCGGTGCCCGCCATCCGCTCCGGCGCTGGGGGCGGAGGATATCCGGAGAGCAGCTGGTAGAGCGTTGCCCCGACGGCGTAGATGTCCGTCGCCGGGCCGCGCGAGCCGTGGCGGTCGAGCTGCTCCGGAGGCGCGTACCCCGGGGTGAACAGAACCCGATGCGCGTTTCCGGAGTCCGCGTGCCACTCGAGAGCGGCACCGAAGTCGATCAGCCACAGTTCGCCGCTCCTGCCTACCAAGATGTTCGAGGGCTTCACGTCCCTGTGCAGGATGCCAGCCCGGTGCAGGCTGTCCAGCGTGCGGAGCAGGCGCTCGGCGATCGCCAGGGTCTCGGTCTGCGAACAAGCACCCCGCAGCGTGAGCCGCGCCTCCAGGGTCTCAACCCCATCGGCGTGCTCCGTCACCACATAGGCGGTCCCGTTCTGCACGAACCAAGCGCGGGGCGGCAGGATGCCTTCGATTCGCAACCGCCCGATGCGCTCCGCCTCGTCCAGAAAGCGATCTCGCAGCCTCCGACGGTAGCGGTCGTTACCCGGCAACTCGAGCAAGCCGCCCGCGCGCCGCACGGCTTGGCAAGGCGCAAGCTCCTTGATGGTGCAGAGCTCCCCCCACCGGAGGTCCTCTCCGCGGTAGACGATGCCGAACGCGCCGCGGCCGAGGACCTCACCGACGACAAAACGGCTCGCCAGCACCGTGCCGCTCGGCAAGGGCGCGCACTCGCTGGGCATAGCCTCAGCTTACAGCATGGCGGTTCCATAATCGGGCCATGCTGGCTTGGATCGCGGCTCTGTCGATCGCCACGTATTCCGCGCCGCCTGCCGAGGGCTGGACCTATCGGGTGAGGCTGACGTTCGACGGTGATCTCCCCTTGCTCGGGGGGCAGAGGGGCAAGGCCGAGGTCCGTCTTGCCCTGCGCTCCGAGCCGGTGGAGGCATCGGAGGCCTTGGCGGCGCGCATCGAGCCTGAGGCCTTCGAGATCCTGTTCAACGGCGAGCCCCTTCCCCTCACGCTGGAAGACGCCCGTCCTTATTTGCCACCGACGACGCTCCGCTACTCTGGCAGCGGCAAGGTGCTCTCCAACGACGCTCCCGAGCTCGCGGTGCCCGTCCGCATCCCGGGGCTGCATCCCAAGCGACTGCCCGAGACCGTGCTCCTGCCGATTGAGCTGCCGCAAGGCGATCTCGTCCGTGGAGCGCGCTGGAGGTACGACAAGCCTCTCGGTGAAGCCACAGCGGCCTTCGAGGCGCGTGCCGTGAGCGTGGTGGGCGAACGTCTTTCGATCGACCTCCGAGTGACCCAAGACTCCGCCGCCTTCGAGGACGAGGCTCTCCAGGTCGTGCCGACCGAGTCGGAGGCTGCGGCCAGAGCTTCGACCCGCCTGACGGGCTCGGGCCGAGCGACCTTCGATCGGTCACGGGGCGCCGTCACGTCGTTCACCCTGAAAGGAAGCGCCGTCACGACGGTGGAGCCGCTCCGCGGGGGTCGGCCGTCGAAGCGCCGGCTGCGCTTCGAATACGACGTTCGGCTCGAGGCGGGGTCGAAGGCCCGCTAGATTCCGTTTCGATGCCTCAGCGGCACCGCCGGCAGGGACGCCGCCGGAGTCGTCTCGGAGGTCACCCGCAGCAGCCGGTCCAGAATGACCTTGAGGCAGCCGGCTACCGGAAACGCGAGGAGCATGCCCACGATCCCGAAGAGCGTGCCCCCGGAGAGGATGACGAACATGCTCACCAGCGGGTGGAGGCCGACCGACCGCCCGACCACCCGAGGATAGACCAGCTGGTCGAACACGAGGCCATACACGATGAACACACCCGTGATCGCAACCGCGGCGTGCCAAGAACTCGGAAACTGGTACAAGGCGACCATGCCGCTGCCGCTCAGCCCGGTAACCAGAAACAGGGTGACGGCGCTGATCATCGCCCCGATGTACGGAACCAGGTAGATCGCGCCGAAAAGAAGGCCCAGCAGCACGGAGTAGGGGGCACGGAGCACCGTCAGCAACACCGAGCAACAGAGGATGTAGAGGAGCACGGCCATCGTCACCCCCCTGAGGTAGCCGACGAACACACGGACGATGTCCCCCACGAGCGCCACCGTCTCAGCCCGGATGGACGGGGGCACCCACGTCACGGACCGCCGCTTCAGCTGATCCAGGTCCCACAGCATGATGAGCGTGAGGAAGGGCGTCAGGAGGAGGAAGAGCAACTGGCTGGCCAGCGAGCGCACGATGCCCAGAAAGCCGTTGAAGAAGCCCTGGATCGAGCTGGTGATGGTCTCCTGGTGCGGGGCGAGGTACTGATCGATCAGCGCGCGGCGCGTCGTTGGCAGACCGAAGCGCTCCAAGGTTGGACGGTTCCGCTCCAGAAACAGGTCGACTTGGTCCTTGCGCCCGTGCTTCTGCGCCATCAGGGGCGGACGCCAGCTAACGAAATAGTTCTCCCGCTCCTCCGCATCCTTCAGGTCCTGAACATAACGATCGATCTGATCCTTGAAGCCCGTGAGCTGCTGGCCCAGGATCTGCGCCGCCGGAACCGTGACCGCGACGACCGCCAAGCTGAACAGCAGGAAGATCGAGAGGACGGCGGCGCCCCGACCCATGCCCCGCCTTCGCAGCTTCTGCACGGTCGGATCCAGGATCGCGCAGACGAGGCCCGCCACGATGAAGGGCAACAGGATGCCCCTGACGAGATAGAGAAACACGAGGGCGGCCACCACGAGGGCCGCCCAAACAACAACGCGCCAACCCATTGCGGGGGAGCGGGATCAGGCGCTGGCTTCCTCGGACTTCGCCACCTGCTGGCGCTTCGCCTTCTGCTCAGCGACCCACTGCTCGGTCTTCTCCTTCAGCTCCTTCAGCTTCTCGCTGAGTTCCTCGCGCGTCTCCAGGCCGGGCTTCGGAGCGAACAGCATTCCGGCCGCGACGCCGATCAGAGCGCCGATCCCGACGCCCGCGAGCAAGTAAAGCATAGCGTTCCTGTCTTCGGATTCGCTCATGACCAACCTCCTGTGCCTGTTCATTGTACACGCCTTCTGCCCGAGTAGCAACGGTATCCCAGTCATTCGGCCGCCGAAACGATGGTTCCCCCAGCCACGACGGTGCGTCCGACGTACGCGACGGCGCTCTGCCCGGGCGTGATGGCCTTCACGGGGCGATCGAACACGAGCCGGACGGGTTCCTCGCGGTGCAGGACCGCAGGCGCGGGGTCCATGTTGGAGCGGATCTTGGCCCGAACCCTAAGAGGAGCGCCCCGGCGGGCGATCGGGCCCCACGACACATCGCCCAGAATCGCTGTGCGCCTCAGCAGATCCGTCTCGGAACCGACCACGACCTTTCCCTCGCGGGGCTCGAGGCCGATCACGTAGAGCGGGCGTCCGTCCCGGCTCGAAACGCCGAGGCCCCTGCGTTGCCCGATGGTGAAGCCGGCCACGCCCTGATGCCGCCCAAGGAGCCTCCCGTCCGAGGTGACCAGCTCGCCTTCCCTCAGCGCCTCCGGACGCATCCTGCGAAGGAACTCCCGATAGCCGCCGGCCTCGCTGACGAAGCAGATCTCCTGGGAATCCGGCTTGTGCGCCACCGGCAGTCCCCACTCGGCGGCGAGCCTCCTGGTTTCGTCCTTCTCTCGCACGTGCCCTAGGGGGAACATCAGCCTGCGCAGGCGCTCGCCCTGCAGCATGAACAGCACGTAGCTCTGGTCCTTCTGCAGGCAACGAGCCATCAGGAGCGACGGCTCGCCCGACCTCGTGCGACGGATGCGGGCGTAGTGGCCGGTCGCAAGGGCGTCCGCACCGAACTCGTCCAAGCGCTCGAGCAGCGGGTCGAACTTCACGAAGCGGTTGCACTGGATGCAGGGGTTCGGCGTCCTTCCCTGCGCATACTCCTGCAGAAAATCCTCGATGACCTTGCTGCGGAACAGGTCTCGGTAGTTCAGCACGTAGTGGGCGATTCCCAGTGCCCGGGCAACTCTGCGGGCGTCCTCCACCGCTCCGAGCGAGCAACAGCCGCTGTGGCGAGGATCCGTCTGCGACTCCTGCCAGATCTGCAGGGTGACCCCCACGACGTCGTACCCGCGCCGCAACAGGAGGCCGGCGGCGACGCTGCTGTCGACGCCGCCCGACATGGCCACGAGCACCCTACGGCGTGGACGGCTTGGTCGGGGCATAGGGCGGCTGGGACAGGATCCCCCGCAGGGAGTTGCTGTTCGCGACCTTCGGAGGCACGCCGTCCATCAGGATGATGTACGTGGGTGTGATCTGAACGCCGAGCTTGCTCGTCAGCTCCACGTCGGCGTACATCCTCTGGAAAGCCGGATCCTCCGGGTTCTGAGCCCTGCGCACGGCTCCCCTGGAGTCGATCTGCAGGTTCTCGAGCACCGACATCAAGCCGTCGATCGTCTTGATCTCGTCCTCCGGGGCCTCGAAGACCGCCTCGATGTAGTCGAAGAAACGCCCTTTCTCCTTCGCGATCTCCGCGAGTGCGGCCGCCACGAGGGCGTACTCGTGGCCCTGCAGCTTGTAGAGCGGCATGTGACGGAAGACCAGGCGGATCCGCCCGCCACTCTCTTGGACCAGCGAATGGACCATCGGGAAACTCGAGCGGCATGCGGGGCAGAAGAGGTCCGCGAATTCCACGATCGTGATCGGAGCGTCGGGGTTGCCCAGGAAGGGGCCATCCTTCGGCACGAGGACCTCGGGGGTCAGCAGCTGCTGTGCCTCCGCGCTGATCGGGGTCTTCGAGGCATCGCTGCGCATCTGCGAGGCCATCGCTCCCAATCCGCCCAGAGTGAGGATCGCGAGCGCGCCCGCGTAGGTCCATTCCCCGGAGCCGCTCGCCGGGCGGATCGAGCCACCCTTGGCGTGCTGCTGCGATAGGATGGCGTGGGCAAGGAACAGGAGAAGAAGGATCCCGTTGGACGCGAGGCACCAGTCGCAGGTCTTCTGGATGAACAGCAGCGCGTAGAAGCTCAGTCCCGTCTGCACTAGCAGCGCCACCGAGGCGAGCGCGAAGCCGAGGTTGACCAGGGACCGGCTTTGTTCGGTTCCCTTCGCGCCCCGCAGGACCGAGATCGCCGCCAGCGCCAGGTAGGCCCCGAAGCCGATCACGGCGACAGGAACGCCGAACCAGACCGAGCTCGGATGGCGAGCGACGTCTTGGCACCCGCTGCCCACCCCGCACGGAATCTCGAGACCGAGGACGTGGCCCAGGCTCAACACCCCGGATACGAACATCCCGGCAAAGGACAGGAGCGTGCAGACGCGGTTCACGAGCGTGGGACTCACGGCTAACCATTATACGTTGCGGGCCCTCGGCCCCCGGGCGGGTTGGCCCCGGAGGGTATCTTTCCAACGCCGATGGCCACGCCGCGGACGGTCCTTCAGCTCGAACGCAAGGCCCCGTCGTTCCGGCCCTCCACGTACTTCATCCAGACGTGGGGTTGCCAGATGAACGAGGAGGATTCCGAACAGCTGGCGCTCTCGTTGGAGTCGCTCGGGTTCCAGCCTGCCGGCAGCCTGCTCGAGGCGCAGGTGATCCTGCTGAACACTTGCAGCGTCCGGAGAAAGCCCGAGGAGAAGGCGTTCTCGCTGCTCGGGGAGCTGGCGGAGCTGAAGCGGGCCAACCCGGAGAGGGTGATCGGCGTCTGCGGCTGCATGGCGCAGGCGCGCGCCGATGAGATCCGCCGGAAGGCTCCGCACGTCGACTTCGTGCTCGGCACCGGCCACATCGACGAGGCGCCGGCGCTCGTGGAGCACGCCCTTCAAGAGCGCCGCTTTGCCAGCAGCCTGGACCTGCCGGAACGGAAGGGAGCGATCGTCACGGACGTGCCGGCGCGCCGGTTGGATCGCAAGCCCAAGCTCAAGGCGTTCGTGCCCATCCAGTACGGTTGCGACAAGTTCTGCACCTTCTGCATCGTGCCGATCACCCGCGGACGCGAGCGCAGCCGTCCGACGCAGGACATCCTCGAGGAGATTCGACGCCTCGCTGAGAACGGCACCAAGGAGGTCACCCTGCTGGGCCAGACCGTCAACAGCTACGGCAAGAACCTGCAGGAAGGCCGGGTGCCGTTCAGCGAGCTCCTCTGGAGGATCGCCGAGATCGACGCCATCGAGAGAATCCGATTCACGAGTCCCTACCCAACCGACTTCCGGCAGGACCTCATCGACACGATCCGCGATTGCCCAAAGGTGATGGAGCACGTGCACCTTCCCCTCCAGTCGGGCGACGACGAGGTGCTGCGCTCCATGCGCCGCCTCTACACGGTGGACCGGTTCCGTGAGATCGTCGCCAGGCTGCGGGAGGCCGTGCCGGACATCGGCGTCACGACGGATCTGATCGTCGGCTTCCCCGGCGAGACCGAGGAGCAGTTCCAGAACACCCTGCGGGCCGTCGAGGAGTTCCAATTCGACGGAGCGTTCATGTTCGTCTACAGTCCCAGGCCAGGCACCAAGGCCGCCGATCTGCCGCAGGTGCCGATCCAAGAGCGGCGCAGGCGCATCCGCGAACTGGTGGCGCTCCAGAACGCCATCAGCGTGCGGAAGAACCAGGCGGCGGCGGGAAGGACGTTCGAGGTTCTCGTGGAGGGTCCTTCGCCCAAGAACCCGAAGCGGCTGCAAGGGTTTTCGCGGGAGAGCAAGATGGTCCACTTCGAGGGGCCCGAGAGCCTGGCGGGGCACACGGTTCTCGTCACGGCGACGTCCGGCCACCTGTGGGGGGTGGCGGGGGACCTCGTGCCGCGCGGCTAGATTCGGGTACGGTGCGCTCGATGAAGCGCGCGCTTGGCATCCTCGCAGCCTCCACGCTCGCCGCCGGAGCGTTGGGCCAGGGCATCTCCGTGAAGGCAGGCTACTACTCGGGCGAGTCCTTTTCCGGCGCACGTGGCTCGTCGGTGCGAATCGAGGGACTGGAGTTGGGCGCCGACCTCACGGTCCTCAGGTTGCCACTGGCCCCGGTGGAAATCCGCCTCAGCCCGAGCGTGGTCTTCGGCGGCGGCCTCAGGCAGGGCGGCGACGACGACGGCACCATCTACCGCCTCCTGGCCACAGCCAGGGTGAGCAGACCGGGCGGCACGGGCTATCTTTCGGGGGGCCTGGGGTTCGCCCGCATCGAGCCCAGAGGCGGCGCCCCGTTCGAATCGAAGGACGGCTTCGTGGGCCAGATCGCGCTCGGCTCCGCCGCCGCGAACGTCGCCCCGCTCGTTCCTCAGCCGTTCTTCGAGGTCGCCTACACGTTCGGCGACGCGGAGTTCCGAGGGTTCACGCTCTCGTTGGGCGTGAGGCTCTGAGAGATTCCGGCTCTCTCAACGCGAGGAGGCCGGCGGCGTGCCGCCGGCCTCCTCGCTGATCGTTGTTCCTCCGGGGCTATGCTCGCCGGCGACGGCGGAGAGCCGCTCCCAGCGCCAGAGCCGCGAGGCCCAAGGTCGCCGGCTCCGGAACCGGGATGCTCGACGGGCCGACTCCGTCCTGATACTGCCAGACCACGTCCTGCCCAGAGTCCGGACCGAACATCGATATGTCGCCGCCGTAGTTCGGGCCGTACACGCCCATCACCATCTTCAGCAAAGGATTGAAGTTGGAGATCCCAGGCACCGAGGACTTGAGGAGCGTGTAGTTCAACAGGAACTCACCCCGCTCCACGAGATTCCACTGAGGGTAGAAGGGATCCGCGACCGCGCCCCTCGCCAGCGAGAGCACGTACGGCGCCGAGCTGTTGCCCAGACTCACGACGGCCTTCGACTGGTCGGAATAGTTCTGAGCGAGCCCGATGAAGCCGTTCTGCTGATGGATGTACCCTTGGAATCCGCCCTTGATGTACGACGAGGATCCGAACGGCGTGGGGGTGAACTTGCTCCTCGAGCGGTCTCCGTCCTCCGGATCACCTCCGTAGACCGGCTTCCAGGGGCCCGTCCCGAGAAAGTCGAACTTGAAGTAGGCCGAGCGGACGTACGAGCCGACGCTTCCCTCGTAGTTGGCCACGAAGCCCAAGCCGAGCACGATGTCGGTCCCGGACCATCCCGCTTTGCCAAGGACGTCGCCGACGGCCCCCGTGGAGTCGAAACCGGCGGAGAACTGGCTCCACGGCCCGACGACCGAATAGGCCTGGAACGACACAGGCCCGGCGTTCAGATCGGCCAGCAGGTTCGTGTCCAGAGAGTCGCCCACCAGAGTCCAGCCGTCCGCGCTCGGGTCGCCCGTCAAACCCAGGGCGTAGGCGCCAGGCAACAGGCACGACAGGGCCAGCGCAACCGTTCCCTTTCGAATCCAACGCATGCATCCATGGTACTCCACCCTTGCGGAGATGAGGCCACGGCTCCGACGGAATGGGTCCTATCCTAGTAGAAGTTCCTGGGCGCAGACCGAAGAATCGGCGATCCTGCTCTACAATGTTGGAATGAGCAAGTGGCTTCTCGTCTCCGTCGGCGCCTGCGCGACGCTCCTCGCGGGCTGTGGGTCGGCCGACTCCACCACGGAGGTCTCGCAAGGCGGCGAGGCGAAACTCTCCTTGAGGCTCCAAGTGCCCAAGCCGGATCCCGGCAACCCGCTCGGCTTGGCCAAACCGCCCGAGGCCTTGTTCGACCTCCCCGACCCGAAGGTCTGGTCGGTGGAACGCAGCACGGACAAGGACGGCAACGTCATCGTGACCGCAACCCGACCGCTGCCCATCGGGCAGGACGTGGACGCAGGAGTGTCGATCCTCGCCGACAGCCGCCGGCTGACGCGTTCCAAGGTTCGGGTGGACCACACGGCCAACGGCTGGAGCTACGTGGCGACGCTCGAGTGGCTCGGCGAGCCCGCCCCACCCAAGGAAGCGGAGCTGGACAAGGCCTCCCGCGATCTGCTCGCCGCGTTGCCGGCCGGCGCGGTCACGTTGGAGGAAGCTCGGGCGGTCGCGGGGGACATCCGCGTCCGGGTGTGGCGCCTGATGTTCGGCCCGCCGGAGCCGCTCCTTCCGCAGATCCCCTTCTCCAGCCAAGAGTCGCTCCAGAGGAAGCTCCGGACCCGACTGCACGCGGCGATCGAGAGCGTGCTCGCCAGCAGACTCGGCAACCGCCTGTCCGCCGAGCAGCGCCGGAACCTCGCGCAAGCGGCCCTCAGCTCGTCGAACGCCGCCCCAAACGTGGCGCCGAACCCCGATCCCCAGAGCCCGGATCGGAGCAAGGACCAGCCGCTCATCGGAATCTCCTTCGCAGTCCGCCTGCCCGGCAGGATCGTGCTGCACAACGGCCTGCAGGATCCGGTGACGGGCGAGGTGTATTGGGAGCTCTTCCCCCAGGCGGCCCAAGCGGGCACGGTCGTCTTGAGCGCGAGCTCGGCTCGGTGAGCGCGACCGAGCGGGGTAGCCTCTGGTGCATGGCTGACTACCCCGCGTCCGTTCACCAGAACCGCCGACACCTGCAGACGGCCGAGGGAAAGCCGTTCTTTTGGCTGGCGGACACCGCCTGGGAGCTGTTCCACCGCCTGAACCGAGAGGAGATCGCGGAGTACCTGACAGTCCGCCGGCAACAGGGGTTCAACGTGGTGCAGGCGGTGGCCCTCGCCGAGCTGGACGGCCTTCGGACCCCCAACCGCGAGGGTCACCTTCCCCTGCAGAACGAGGATCCAGCCCGTCCGAACGAGCCCTACTGGAAACTCGTCGATCATGCGTTCGATCTCGCGGAACGGGAAGGGATCGCCATCGGCTTTCTGCCCACCTGGGGAGACAAGTTCCACAAGGCTTGGGGAGAGGGCCCCGTGGTGTTCAACCCCCAGAACGCTCTCCAGTACGGCCGCTTCCTCGGCGAGAGGTACGGCCACCGGAGGAATCTGGTGTGGATCCTCGGGGGCGATCGCTCGATCGAGCGCGAGCACCTTCCGATCCTGCGCGCCATGGCCGAGGGCATCCGAAAAACGGAGAAGCTGCGGCACCTGATGACGCTCCATCCCGTGGGCGGTGCCAGCTCGTCGAAGTTCGTTCACGGCGAGGACTGGCTCGACTTCAACATGCTGCAGTCCGGCCACTGGTGGTTCGACACGAGGCCGGACCTGATGGTGGAGCGCGATCTCGCCCTCCAGCCGCCCAAGCCTGTTTTGGACGGGGAGCCGAACTACGAGAACCACCGTCCGTTCCGCGCGCTGCAAGAACTGAGGGACTTGAACATCCCGCCGTTCGGCTCCTACCACGTGCGGAGGGCGAGCTACGCGAGCGTGTTCGCAGGCGGCTGCGGGGTCACTTACGGTTGCCACGCCGTGTGGCAGATGGCCCAGCCGGGCTTCATCGGCATCAACCATCCGATCGGAACTTGGAGGCAGTCGCTGTCTCTGCCGGGCGCCCGCCAGCTGGTCCACCTGAAGCAGCTCATGCTCGGCATGGGGCTTTTCGACGTGGTTCCCGACCAGTCGCTGATCCTGTCCGGCTTGGGCGAGGGCGCCGAGACCGCGCGCGCCTGCCGCACCCGAGACGGCAGGAAGGCCGCCTTCTACCTGCCTTGGCCTCGGCCTGTGCGGCCCGACGCCGGCAAGCTGGCCACCGGCGGCCGGTGGGAGTGGTTCGATCCCCGGACCGGGCAGACCGTTCGGGCCTCGGGCGTGAACGGATACTTCGACGCTCCAACGGCGGAGGACTGGGTGCTCCTCTATCGTTGAAGCGGGCCGCTCACTCCCACTCGATGGTTGCCGGGGGTTTGCTGGTCAAGTCGTACAGCACGCGGTTGACCCCCGGCACCTCGTTCACGATGCGGTTGGCGATGGCCTCGAGAACCTCGAAGTCCAGCGGCTTGGCTCGGGCGGTCATCGCGTCCTCGCTCTCGACGGCACGCAGCACGATCGGCTGCTGGTACGTGCGCTCGTCGCCCATCACCCCGACGCTGCGGACGTCCAGCAGCGCGGCGTAGCTCTGCCAGATGCCCCGATGCAACCCGCGACGGCGGAGCTCCTCCCGAAAGATCCAGTCGGCCTCCTGGACGATGCGCACCCGCTCGGGCGTGACCTCGCCCAGAATGCGTACGGCCAGTCCAGGACCCGGGAACGGCTCGCGTTCGACCACCTCCTCGGGCAAGCCCAGCGCCCTGCCCACGGCCCGAACCTCGTCCTTGAAGAGCCAGCGCAGCGGTTCGATCAGCTTCATCCGCATCCACTCGGGCAGGCCTCCGACGTTGTGGTGCGTCTTGATGGTGGCGGCCGTCTCCGAGCCGCTCTCGATGACGTCCGGATAGAGCGTGCCCTGGGCGAGGTGGCTGCACCGGCTCAGCTGATCCGCGTGCTCCTCGAAGACCCTGACGAACTCCGCGCCGATGATCTTGCGCTTCTGCTCGGGGTCCGTGACGCCCTTCAGGCTTTGGAAGAAGCGCGCGCGGGCGTCGAACACCAGCAGTCGCGGGTGGAACACGCGCGTGAACGTCTCCCGAACCTGCTCCGCCTCGCCCTTGCGCAGCAGGCCGTGGTCCACGAACACGCACACCGCGCGGTCGCCGATCGCCCGGGTCAGAAGGGCCGCCATGACGGAGCTGTCCACTCCTCCGCTCACCGCGCACAGGACCTCCCCGTCGCCGACCTCCTGTCGGACCCGGTCGAGGGTCTCCTCGATGAACGCCTCGCTGGTCCAATCCCCCTGGAGCCCCGCAAGATCGAAGAGAAAGCGGCGGAGAAGCTCCCTGCCCGATGGGGTGTGGCTGACCTCAGGATGGAACTGAACGCCCCACAGCCGGCGCTCGCGATCCTCGATCGCCGCGACAGGGCAGCTCTCCGTGGACGCGACCACGCGCGCGCCCGGCGGCGGAGCATCCACCTGGTCTCCATGGCTCATCCACACCTGAGGCGAGTCCAGACCCGCCAGCCAAGAGTCCGGATCCACGTCGCTCAGGAGCCGCTTGCCGTACTCCTTGGCCTCGCACGCTACCACGCGCCCACCCAGCCGATGCGCGATCAGCTGGAGTCCGTAGCAGATGCCCAGCTTGGGAATCCCCTCCAGCAGGCCGAAATCGATGGTCGGAGCGCCAGCCTCGCGGACCGAGCGTGGGCCGCCGCTCAGGATCACGGCATCGGGGCGCTCGGATCGAATCCGATCCTCCGCCTTGGTCCAAGGGACCATCTCGCTGAACACGCCGAGTTCCCTGACGCGGCGCACGATCAGCTGGGTGTATTGGCCGCCGAAATCGATCACGAGGACGGTTTGGTGCTTCATTCCGGAGCGCCCCTGCGCGAGACAAGGAATTGTACCGACCTACCAAAGAGCGAGGCCCGGGCGGCGCAGGCCGCTCGGGCCTCGCGCTTGGGTCGGTCGGTACAATCCTGAAGCTCGCACAGGGGCACCTCCGGATGAAGCACCAAACCGTCCTCGTGATCGACTTCGGCGGCCAATACACCCAGCTGATCGTTCGCCGGGTGAGGGAACTCGGCGTGTTCAGCGAGATGGTCCCTTGGACCAAGGCGGAAGAGCGGATTCGGACAGACCGTCCCGATGCCGTCATTCTGAGCGGCGGCCCGCGCTCGGTCCGAGAGCCTGGCGCGCCGACCATCGACTTCAGCCTGCTGGAGGGGCTTCCGAAGCTGGGCATCTGCTACGGCCTCCAACTGATGGCTCATCG
>CALGMO010000084.1 GCA_937961665.1 uncultured Fimbriimonadaceae bacterium | reverse complement strand
AAGCCCAAATCTCGGAGCGGATCCAGGCGCCGTTCGAGTGCTTCCACCGGTTGTCCACGCTTCCGCTCAGGGGCGCGGGCAGTCCCGCCCGCAGGTTGGCCTTGCAGATCCCGTACTCGTTCCAAGGGGGCGGGATGTAGTTCAGCCAATACTCGCCGAGCGCGGCGGCGTCGATTCCCTTGGGTCCCCGCTCCTCCAGGGCCTTCAGCCACACCAGCTGGAGGTCCAGGTCGTCGTTCGGGAGGGGTTCGCCCGGCTCGGTGGCGAAGCCCCCGACGTCCAGCAGTTCGGTTCGTCCCTCGTACGGCCCTCCCAGGGTGCCGCCGATGCTCTTGCCGGTCCAGCAACCGAGCACTCGGTCGAGGTACTCCGCGCGGTGGATCTTGGCGGCGGACATGACGGTTCCCCTTTCGCCGCGAGGGGGCCGCGCTCCTGTCTCTGGGGCCGCCAGATTCCGCAAAGATACGGGGTGTCCGCGATGCAGGAGGCGGAATAGGGTCTTCGGAGCGCAGCGGCGGTTCTCCATCAGCCGCCCGAACCGCCCTGCGCATCCGCATCTCCTCACCGGCCCGCCGCCCGCCCGCGCATCCTCTCCAGGACCTCGGTGTTCCGGCGCACCGCGTCCGCAAGCTCGCGCAGCGCCGGGGCGAACGTCGCCTGAGACTCCTCCTGCCTGCGGACCATCTCCTCCAGAAAGCCCACGAAGCGGTCCGCCACCTGCCG
This sequence comes from uncultured Fimbriimonadaceae bacterium, assembly GCA_937961665.1. GTDB lineage: Bacteria > Armatimonadota > Fimbriimonadia > Fimbriimonadales > Fimbriimonadaceae > UBA8783. The sequence continues at coordinate 18,313 of CALGMO010000084.1, read as the reverse complement.
CTGCTGCACCAGGCTGAAGCGCACCAGGGCGAACGAGGAGGCGACGAACGTGGCCAGAACGGCCAACAGCTGAGACCAATCCACAAGAACCTCCCGAGGGGAAGAGAGGGCCCCGCGAGGGGGCCCGGCGGCCGTCACAGAATCGAGCCGAATGCGGTCTGCCAAAGCCCGTAGCCGACCGCGTAGCGGGCGCGCACGCCGTAGTAGTAGCGGTCCCGCATCCAGGCGGCCTCGCTGCCGGACGAGGACTCGAGCGCCGAGAACTCCACCGGCACGTCGCTGCGCTGCTGCAGGATCACCGCCCGGATCGGCCGCTTGGTGTCGAGCAGGAACCAGTAGTCGTCCGCCGCGCCGGTAAGGAACGGCGTGGCCACCACCCGCAGCCGGCCCTGGAAGGCGTTCAGGTAGTCGGTGGGCGGCACGGTGTCCGAGGCGTTCGGCTTGTACACCACCACCGGGCTCTCGACCAGCTCCAGCGCGGTCCAATACAGCTTGGGGCCGACCACCAGCGTGTCGGGAACGATGCCCAAGGGGGTCCCGCCGTCGTCCGGCACGCCCATCATGGCGGTGAACGCGTCGGCCAGGCTGGAGGCGCCGAGCGCCTGGGTGCCGCGGTTGGAGTAGGTCCCTCCCGCCACCGGGTGCGAGGCGCTGAACAGCGGCTGGCCGTCGTACCCCGCCGAGCCGAAGCCGGCCGCCAGGGCCTCCACGACGATCTGGTGCCGGTGTGTGGCCACCCGGTGCGCCAGGTCCCGCACGCGCAGCCGGATCAGGTCCAGCTGGTCGTCCTCGATCGCCTTGCGGTCCACGGCGATGCTGGACTCGTACACCTTGTCCTCGATGCTCACGGCGTACGAGGAGAGTCCGGCGGGGCGACGCTCGTCCACGAACTCGCGCATGGCCGGCACGGCCCCCAGCCAGGCGTAGCGCTGCACGGGCATCGTGGTCTGCACCACGGTCGCCAGGCGGTCGGCGACGCTCTGGTCCAGCTCGCTGCGGTAGGCCTGCTCGAACTCGGCCTTGAGGCCGGGCAGCAGCAGGTCGGGAATGTCCGATCGCGTCAGTGCCATGCGTTCCTCCCCCTCACACGGTGTGGTTGTCGATCCTCACGCGCACGCCGGGTTCGCCCGTGGCCGTGGTCTCGATGCCGACGATGGTGCCCACCTTGTACGGGGTGTTCAGACCGGTCGCGGAGTTCTGCACCTCCCAGTCCGAGACCGCGTACGCCTCCTTGCCGACGTCCGCCTGCGCGGGCACGAAGCCGGTGGCCTTGAACACGAAGGTCCCCGCCTTGGTCACGGCCACCGACCGCTCGCCCAGGTTGCCGTTGGTGTTGTCCACGGTCTCGTTGGCCACGCCGACGAACTTCAGGGACGAGGTCTGGTGCGTGAGCGCCGTCGCCCAGCCGGAGGTGTTCACGGCGACCATGGCGCCCTTGTACACCTTGGTCTGGGCCAGCTTCACGGAAACGACGATGCCGGGGCGCTCGAACGCCTCGTAGGGTCTGTTGAGTGCTGCCATGGGATTCCTCCTGGATGGTCGCCCCGCTCACCGGACTCGGCGGCGGGCGATTTCGGAAAGCTCCACGTCCGGGAAGTAGCGGCGGTAGAACGCCTCCTCCTCGGGCAGGAGCAGGTTGGATTCGTCGGCGGCCCGGGCGGGCGCCACCTCGGCGAACAGGGCGGAGGGCGGCTGCAGCTCGAGCAGCGCGCGGGCGAGCGCCGCCACCGGCACCGAGTCGCCGTCGAAAGCCACCGCCTGCCCGCAGGCCAGCAGGGCTTCGGCGTACGGCCTCTGCGCGGGCGTCAGCCGCCCCTCGCGCAGCAGGGCCTCCAGCAGCCGCGCGGCCTCTGGCGCGGAAGAGAGGCCGGGCCAGCGCGCCTGGAACACGGGGCCGCCGCCGAACAGCCGGGCGTCCGGCACGCGGGGCCTCCGCACCAGCGACAGCTCCAGGATGCGCGAAAGGTCCGGGCTGAGCGCCACCGAAAGCGACGCCGCGCCCGAGCGGCGCACCAGGCGGTCAGCCTCCTCGGTCAGCCGCACCGTGCCGAACAGCTCCGGACCGACCGCCTCCACCGAGGTCAGCTCCCCCAGGTCCAGGGGAGACTCGGCGTGCTCGATCAGAACCGGGACGGGCCCGTCGAACGAGCCGGCCAGACGGGCCAGGTCCGCCTCGGTGACGGTCAGGCCCTTGTCGGGGTACTCGCCGGCCTCGAACAGCTTGGCCCGGCGCTCGACCCATCGCGCCGGTTCAGGGGATCGCGTCGGATGCTCCATTCCAACCGAATAGGAGACATCCGTCTACGTTGTCAACCCTCTCCGCCGGAGTCCGCCCAAAAAGAGAAAGGGGGCGCCGCACCGTTGCGGCGCCCAGAGCGGTTCCGAAGCCCGGCGGGCTCAGAACTTCTTCGAGTAACCGAACTCCAGCTCGTACTGGTGCATGCTGAGGCGAATCGTCTGCGCGGGGTCCATCGGGTTCGGGCCCGACACCGTCTTGCTCGGGCTGTACACCGCCGCCATGCTGAACTCTCCTCCGTCCTTCATCCTCTTGGTGAACCCCGCGGTGAAGTGCCACTCCTGCACGCCGGGCGCCAGGATGTTGAACAGCACCTCGCTGCTGCGGATCGGCTGGCGGCCGTAGCTGACGCCCGCGCGCAGCGTCAGGTCGGGATTGGCCTGCACCTGGTAGCCGAGCTTGTACACGGTCATGTCCTTCCAGCCGAAGCCGGGTCCCTGGGGGTGGCCCAGCGGATAGCCCGAGTTTCCGGGGTTGCCGACCGACGCGACGTCGCTGTAGTTGATCTGCTTGACGTCGAACGCCCACACCGACTTCTCGTCCGGCCGGTACGCCAGACCGACGCCGTAGTTCTCAGGGATGTCGAAGTTCCCGTGGTCGGCGAACAGCTCGCGGTACTTGTCGAACCGCTCCATCTTCATCTTCGGCGAGTACACCGCGCCGACGGTGAGGCCCGGCCGGATCTCGCTCTGCACGCCCAGCTTGAGGCCGAAGCCCTGCGACTCGTCCACGCCGTTGTTCGACAGGTACGGGCTCGACGGGTTGAACCCCTGCACCCCCTTGGCCTGGAACCGCTGGTAGCCGTAGATCAGCGACGCGCCCCACGACGAGCGCTCGTCGAACTTGCGGCTGTAGCTCACCGCCAGAAAGGCCTGCTCCAGGTTCACCCCCGTCTTCCCGGCGCCGAACGTGCCGTAGCCGCCGTTCGCGTCCGCCGGCCAGGTGGTGTTCATGCCGCCGTTCCCGTCCAGGGTGACGCCGATCGCGCTGCCGTCCTTCTGGGGGAAGTTCATCCCGAAAGTCGGCATCAGGAAGAAGTTCTCGCCCGAGTACACTGTGCCGGGGAAGAAGCCTCCCATGCCGGAGGGCGCCCCGTCGATCGTGTAGTGCCGGTACGGCGCGAAAACCTCCAGAGAGGCGTCCCATCGGCGGTCCAGCCAGACCATGCCGGCCGGGTTGTTCGCGGCGGCGATGGCGTCCAGCGGCAGCGCGATGCTCGCGCCGGCCATGCCGCGGCTCCGGATGCCGTAGCCCGTGCTGAAGTAGCCGTCGGTGGCCGACGAGAGGCAGGGAGCGAGCGCGGCGCCGAACGCGGCGTAGAACGCCAAGCGCCGCACGGGGGTGTGGATGCAAGTCATAGTTCCTCCAACGGTGCAACGAAACAGATGGGCCTTTGGACCCAGTCGCAGTGTAGCACCATGCCCGCGCCGGAATCACCCCCCCCGGCTGGTAGCCTTGCCGAGCGATGGTGGGCTGGATCTTCGACGTGGACGGAGTGCTGGTGGACTCGCCCCACGAGGAGGCTTGGGGAGAGACCGTGCTGGACCTGGCGCGCGAGTGGGGCGCAACCCCCGCGCGAGGCTACGACACCGCGCTCTACCAGCGGCACGTGGCCGGCAAGCCCAGGCTCTCCGGCGCGGCGGCGCTGCTGCACGCCCTCGGCATCCCCGATCCCGACGGCTCCCGGGCCGAGCTGCTGGCCAGGAGGAAGCAGGAGCGGATCCTGAGCCTGATCCGCGAGGGCCGGTTCCGCGCCTTTCCGGACGCCGTGCGCCTGGCCGCGCGCGCCAAGGCCGCCGGATGCCGTCTGGCCGCCGCCAGCAGCAGCAAGAACGCCGACGCCATGCTCGCCCGGGTCCCGCTGGAGCCGCTGCTGGGGCCGGAAGCCCCGTGCCCGACGCTGATCCGGCTGTTCGACGCCAACGTCTGCGGGCGCGACTTCCCCCGCGGCAAGCCCGATCCGGCGATCTTTCTGGCCGCCGCCCAGGAGCTGGCCATCCCGCCCGAGCGCTGCGTGGTGGTCGAGGACGCGCCCTCGGGGGCCGAGGCCGCCAAGGCGGCCGGAATGCTCTGCGTGGGCATCGCCCGGCTGGACGACGCCCACCTGCTCCGCGACGCCCGAGCCGACCTGGTGGTGAGCTCGCTGGACGACGTCCGCCTGGCGCCGGACGGCTTGCCCGCGCTCTGAATTCGCACCAAACTGGAGACGTCATGCCCGAACTTCGATTCGAGCCGGGCTGGGTGCTCGTGGAGGACGCTCCCCAGCCCGAGGAGGAGATCGCCCGATCCACGGTGTTCGCCCTCGCCAACGGCACGTTCGGCCTCCGCGGAGCGCCCGAGGAGGTGCCCGCGAGCGAGCAGGGGGTCAAGGGCTGCTACTTCAACGGCATCTACGACACCCCGAGCGGCCAGCTGACCGAGCGCGAGTTCCCCAACCTGCCCGACTTCGCGTGCGTTTGGATCGAGATCGACGGCGAGCGCTTCGACGCCCGCTCCAGCACCCTCGAGTCCTACCGCCGGGCCCTCGACCTCTCCTGCGGATTGCTGCGGCGCGAGGTCGTCTGGCGCACCCGCTCCGGAGTCCGCGCCGAGCTCGCGTTCGAGAGATTCGTGGCCATGCACGACGCCAACCTGGCCTTCCTCAACGTGCGCCTGCAGGTGGACCGGCCGTGCCGGGTGGCCGTCGAGAGCGGCATCGACGCGAACGTCACCAACCGGTGGGCCGACCACCTCGCCAGCGTCCGCTTCTCCAGGGTCGGCGAGGCCGTGTTCTGCATCGCCCGCACCTTCAGCCCCGGGCACGAGCTGGCGGAGATGACCGTCCAGTTCCTGCACGCCCCGCGCCCCGGCGGGCTGGAGACGATCGAGGACCGCACGCGGTATCTGGAGCGCTACACCTTCGATCTCCAGGCCGGCGAAGCGGCCTCGCTGCTCAAGCCGGTCGCGGTGCACGCCGACCGCTTCGTGCGCGGCACTCTGCGTGAGGCCTGCCAGCGCACGCTCCGCCGCGCCCTGCAGGACGGTTGGGACCGCAGCCTGGCCCGCCACCGACGCGCCTGGGCCCGGCTGTGGGAGAACTCCCGCGTGGACATCGAGGGCGACGACGACGCCCTGCTCGGCATACGCTTCAGCCAGTTCCACCTCCTGGCCGCGGCGCCCTACCGCGACAAGCGCATCAGCGTTCCCGCGCGCGGCCTGCAGGGACAGGACTACTACGGATCCGTCTTCTGGGACTGCGAGATCTTCGTATTCCCGTTCTACGCCTACACCCAGCCCGAGGCAGCGCGCAACTGCGTCGGTTACCGAATCGCGACCCTCGAGGGCGCGCGCCGCAAGGCCGCCTCCCTCGGGTTCGAGGGCGCCTACTACGCCTGGCAGAGCCAAGAGACCGGCGACGACCAGTGCGACCGGTACGTGTTCACCAACCCGCTGACGGGCGAGAAGATCCGCAGCTACTTCATGGACGAGCAGATCCACATCACGTCCGACGTGGTGTACGCCCTGAGGCAGTACGCCGAGGCCACCGGCGACGAGGAGTTCTGGTCGCAGGGAGGGGCCGACGTCGTGCGCGAGGCGGCGCGCTTCTTCGCCTCCCGCGTCCTCTGGGTGCCGGAGCGGAGCCGCCACGAGATCCACCGGGTGCTCGGTCCGGACGAGTACCACGAGAACGTCGACAACAACGCCTTCACCAACGCCATGGCCCGCGAGACGCTCCGCACGGCGATCGGTCTGGCGGACCGCGGCCTCCTCACGGCCACCGACGAGGAGCTGGCCCGCTGGCGCGAGGTGGAGGCCACGCTGTTCGTGCCCGAACCCGACCCCGAGACCGGCGTCATCGAGCAGTTCGACGGCTACCTCCAGCTCCGCGACGAGCCGATCGACGAGACCAACCGGAGGCTGGCGCACCCCGACCTGCACAAGGGCGGCCCGCTCGGCCCGTTCCAAGAGACGCGCAACATCAAGCAGGCCGACGTCGTGATGCTCCTGTACCTGCTGCGCGACCGCTACCCGGCCGAGGTCAAGCGCGCGAACTGGGAGTTCTACGAGCCCCGCACCGCGCACGACTCCTCGCTCAGCCCGATGGCGTACGCCCTGGTGGCCGCCGACGTCGGCCGCACCGACTGGGCCTACCGCTACTACCTGTACACGTCGCACATCGACCTCGGGGCCTACGGCCCGCACTGGAACCACGGGGTGCACACGGCCTCGCTCGGGGGCGCGTGGCTGGCGATCGTCCACGGCTTCCTGCGCCTCCGCCTCACGCCCGAAGGGCCCCGGCTCGACGGCTGGCCGCTTCTGCCCGAGAAATGGCGGGCCGTCGAGGCGCGCTTCGTGTGGCACGGCAGCCCGATGACCCTCCGCGCGGAGCCCGGCAAGGTCGCGTTCGAGAACCGCTCGCGCTCCGACGTGACGGTGATCCTGCCAACCGGGCCGGAGGTCGTTCCGGCGCGGGGGCGTCTGGAGCGGGCGCATGGGGTATGATGGTGGTTCCGGGCGCCAGTGGGGATGACGCTTCCCTCTCTCCTGCACGGGCCGTCCCGCGTCGGAAGGAATTCGAACTATGGCCAAGCAAGTCACGAGCGTGATCAAGCTCAACATCCCTGCCGGGAAAGGAACCCCCGCGCCCCCCGTCGGTCCGGCCCTGGGCCAGGCGGGCGTCAACATGATGGAGTTCCTCAAGAAGTTCAACGAGATGACGGCCCCGCAGATGGGCTTCGTCCTCCCCGTTGAGATCACCGTCTACTCCGACCGCTCCTACAGCTTCGTCGTCAAGCAGCCGCTGACCACCGAGCTGATCAAGCGGGCGGCGGGCATCGAGAAGGGCGCGTCGAACGCCAAGACCCAGAAGGTCGCCACGCTCAGCAAGGAGAAGCTCCGCGAGGTGGCCCGCCTCAAGATGAAGGACCTGAACACCGACGACGAGGAGATGGCGATGCGCATCGTCGCCGGCGCCGCGCGATCGATGGGCGTCCGCATCGAGGAGTGAGTTTCGGCCCCGCAAGGACCTCCAAGGAGGGTCCCGCTCCGGTTTGGGGCGGGACCCTTTAAATATTAGCGCCCGGAGTTCAGCGCCCGGAGCGGGCCTTGAGCAGCTCGCTCAGGGGCTTGCGCGCGACGCCCGCCGGAGGCTGAAAGTCCCTCGGGCTGGGTGCGCCAGCCGCGTAGCGGTAGACCCGCTGGGAGCGGTTGAGAACCTTGCCGGCGGCGTCCACGTTCGCCACAGCGAGGCTGAGGGGTGAGTTTCGGATTCGCAAGGAACTCCAAGGAGGGTCCCGCTCCGAATCGGGGCGGGACGCTTTGAATTTCAGCGCCCGGATTTCAGCGCCCGGAGCGGGCCTTCAGCAGCTCGCTCAGGGGCTTGCGCGCGACGCCCGCCGGAGGCTGAAAGTCCCTCGGGCTGGGTGCGCCAGCCGCGTAGCGGTAGACCCGCTGGGAGCGGTTAAGAACCTTGCCGGCGGCGTCCACGTTCGCCACGGCGATGCTGTCGAGCAGCCCGTCGGGCCGCACGCCGAACACCAGGCGCATCCCCGGCGCCGCGCACTCGATCAGCTGAACGGCCTGGGGCCCCTGGCCTTCGGTTCCCGCCCAGGCGGCGATCCCTTCGGGCGGCAGCACCAGGCGCATCGGGTTCCGACCGCGCACCATCTCCCGCAGAACGGGCTCGAGCTGGATGCCGAGCCGATCCAGCCAGATGGCAGCCGTGCGGGGGTCGGCGGCCGCGGAGTACACGGGCCCGCCGTCGCGCACCCACAGCGCCGATCCGTCGAAGCCCACGGTCCGCGCCCCGGAGCGATAGCGGAACTTCACCCCGTCGTGGATCACCTCCACCCGGTCCCGACCCTCCGAGACGTAGCGGGACGCCCGCAGCGTGGCGTACTTGTCGACCGCCCGCTCCACCAGCTTCCTCGCCCTGTCGTCCGCGAAGCGCGGCATCGGCAGGTTGGACGGTCGTGCCACGGCCGAGGGCGGCCCCAGCTCCACCGCCCCGCCGGTCCTGTACTCGTACCGCGCGCCCGTGCCTGCGCCCTCCAGGCCGGCCCAGGCGAGCAGGCGATCCTGGCCGCCGAGCTGCAGGAACACCGGCCCGTTCGGGCCGATCCCTCGCCACTCCCGCAGCCCGCCCTTGGATGCCGAGATCCAGCCGATGGCGGTCACGGCGTGCCGCAGCAGCCTCCGCGCGGCCTCCTCGTCCAACACCGCCAGCGCGGCAGGGGGCACCTTGGCTCCCAGCGCGGCCAGGCGCTCCGCCGGTGAGGCGCCCGCGCAGGGCAGCTCCGTCTCCGCCGCCTTGCCTGCCAGCTGCCTCCATCCGCTCGCGGCCTGGTAACCGAACCCGGAACGGCCTCCCCGAGGCGCGACGATCCACACGCTCGCCCCCGCGTCCGACCACTGCACCTCCACCGAGGAGGCGTCCGAACCGGTGAGCGAGACCTGCACCGACCCCTCGCCCCGCCGGAACAGCGACGGGAACGCCGCGTCCAGCGCTGGCCTGGGGGACGCGCACAGAAGCCAGACGGCGCTCAGAACAGCCATCGCTCTACACCTTGCCCAGTCCGGCCGGGGCGCGGCTCTTGCCCGCGAACCCCGCCAGCGCGACGATCGTCGCCAGGTACGGCAACGAGGACCACGCCTCCGAGGGGATCTTGGCGCCCATCAGGTCGGTGCCCTGCAGCACCAGCTGCAGAGCCTCCGCGAAACCGAAGAACAGGCACGCCAGACCCACCTGCACCGGCCGCCATCCGCCCAGGATCAGCGCGGCCAGCGCGATGAACCCCCGGCCCGCGGTCATGTTGTCCACGAACCGGCCGGCGTTGGTCACGATCATCGCCCCCGCCAGCCCGCACAGCAAGCCGGTGACCGTCTGCGCCCAGAACCGCACGGCGACCGGCTCGACGCCCATCTGCCGGGCCTTGTCGGGGTCGCTCCCCGAGGCCATCAGCCGCACGCCGGCCCGCGTTCGGCGCACGCCGTAGGCCAGCAGCAGCGGCAGCGCGAAGGCCAGAGCCTGGTAGGCCCCCAGCGGCAGGCGCGGCATCTCCCCGATGTGCGTCGGATCCGTGAACCGCTTGTCGAAGAAGTTCGTCGCCCCGAAGGCCAGCGCGTTGAGCGCCATGCCGCTCACCACCGCGTCCACGCGGAACTTCTGCGTGAGCAGCCAGTGCGACCACGCCAGCGCCGTCGCCGAAGCGATCCCCGCCGCCAGGCTCCACAGCACGCTCCCCGTGGCGAAGCCCACCAGCGACGTCGCCGCGCACGCCGCCAGCATCTTGCCCTCCAAGGCGATGTTGACGATGCCGCCGCGCTCGCTCACATACCCGCCCATCGCCGCCAGGATCAGCGGCGAGGCGAGCGTGACCGTGCCCACCAGCAGCACCCACAGCATGGAGTCAGTCACGCGCCCCCTCCCTGCGGTACCGCACCACCGCGAACACCACGATCAGCAGGCCCAGGATCACGTACGATAGGCCCTTCGGCACGCCGAGGATCTGGATGGACGTCGACCCCTTGGCCAGCGCCCCGAAGGCCAGCGCGGACGGCAGAAGGCCGAACGGGCTCGCGCCGGCCAGGATCGCCACCCCCAGCGAGTCGAAGCCGTACCCGGGCGAGAATCCCGCGTAGAACCGACCCTCGTACGCCAAGGCCTGCAACGCCCCCGCCAAGCCGCCGATCGCGCCGCTCGCCACCATCGACCAGAGCATGACCCGCCGCACCGGAACGCCCGCGAACTCCGCCGCCCGAAGGTTCGCTCCCGTCGCCCGCAGTTCGAAGCCGGCCACCGTGCGCCTCAGCCACCACGCCGTCGCCGCGATCAGCACCAACCCGGCCACCAGCCCCAGATTCACCCGGAACGGGGGCGCGGAGTAGAGGTCCGGAATGCGCGTGGAGGCATCCAGCAGCCGCGTCGTGGGACTCTGCTGGCTGGGATCCTTGAGCGGACCCGCCACCAGCGCGGTGCTCAGGAAGTTCGCCACTCCGTTCAGCATGATCGTGGTGATCACCTCGTGCCCGTTGCGGTACGCCTTGATCAGCCCAGCCGGCAGCGCCCACAGCGCCCCCGCGGCCACCCCCGCCAGCGTGCCCAGCACCACGCCCGCCGCGCCGGGCACCGCGAGGCACACCGCAACCGAGGCCATCGCGCCCACCACCAGCTGGCCCTCGACGCCGATGTTGAACAGCCCAGCCCTCAGGGCCAGGAACACCGCCAGACCGGCCAGCAGCAGCGGAGTCGTCTCCCGCAGCGTCCCCGCCCACGCCGACTTCGAGCCGAACGCGCCGCGGGCCAGCTCCGCCAGCGCCTCGGTGGGCGGAACGCCCGACAGCACCAACGCGCCCACCACCAGCAGCAGCGCGGCGACCGACACCAGAGCGACGCGAAGCCTCATGCCGCACCCACCATGAGCCGCCCGATCTCCGCCCGATCCTTGGCCCTCTCCGGCGGCGGCTCGAAGATGCGGCCCGAGCGCATCGCCACCAGGCGGTCGCAGTGCTCCAGCAGCTCGTCCAGGTCGAAGCTCACCACCAAGGCCGCCGCCCCGCCCTCCCGACACAGGGTCCGGATCGCGTCGTACACCCGGCGCGTCGCCTCGATGTCCAGCCCCCGAGCGGGTTGGAACGCCAGCAGAAGCCTAGGACCGAGCTGCAGCGCCCGCCCGGCCACGAACCTCTGCTGGTTCCCCCCCGAAAGGCTGGCCATCGGCAGACGCAGGCCGCCGTGCTTGGTGTCGAACGCCCGCGCGGCCCTCTCCGCCACGTCGCGCTGCACGCCGGGGTCCAGCCCGCCGCCGCGCCGGAGCGGGGGGACGCGCTGCAGGCCCAGCGCCGCGTTCTCGAGCAGGGGCCACTCGTCGATCACGCCCTCCTCGTGCCGGTCCTCGGGAATCAGCCGCAGCCCCGCCTCCAGGCGCCTCGACGGAGGCCACTTGGAGGCGTCCTCGCCGAACAGACGCACGACGCCCGCCTTCGCCCGCGCGACCCCCAGCACCGCCTGGAACAATTCCCGCTGGCCGCTGCCGTCCACGCCCGCGATGCCCACGATCTCCCCCGCGCGGACCGCGAGGTCGGCTCCGCGCACGGCGTCGTCCCCCCGGTAGCCGGCGACCACGAGACCCTGGACGGCGAGCAGCTCCTCTCCCAGGCTCCCCGGCGGCTCCGCCGAGGCCCGCTCCAGCGTGTGGCCCACGATCAGCTCGGCGAGCCCGCGCGCGTCGGTGTCCGCCACGGGCATCGAAGCCACCCTCCGCCCCCCGCGCAGAACCGTCACGCGCTCCGCGTGGTCCATCACCTCCGGCAGACGGTGCGTCACCAAGATCACCGTCGCGCCCTCGCTCCGGAGCTGAGCGAGGCTCTCGAAGAGCGCGTCGCTGTCCGCGGGAGAGAGCATCGCCGTCGGCTCGTCCAGGATCAGGATGCGCGCGCTCCGCCACAGCAGCTTCAGAATCTCGAGCTTCTGCGCGCCCGCCGGGCTCAGCGTCGAGGCGTCGGCGTGCCAATCGAACCGGAAGCCCATCCGGGCCGCCAGCTCCTCGGCCCGCGCGACGGCCGCTCCCTCGGCGATCCACGCGCCCGGCTCCGCCCCCAGCATCAGGTTCTGCAGGCAGGTCAGCTGAGGGAGGATGCTGTAGTGCTGGCTCACCATGCCGATCCCGGCCTCGATGGCCTCCCTCGAGCTGCGGAAGCGGCGCGCCCGCCCCTCCACCTCGATCGACCCGGCGTCGGGCTGGATGGCCCCGTACAGCACGCGCATCAGCGTGGTCTTGCCGGCTCCGTTTTCGCCGACCAGAGCGTGCAGCGTGCCGGCCTCCACGTCCAGATCCACCGACTCCAGCGCGCGCACGGCGCCGAACCGCTTCGAGATCCCACGCAGACGGACCGCCAGGCTCACGAATCCGACCCCGCGTCGAGGAGTCTGCGATACAGCGCGGCGGTGGTCAGGCCGCCCATCCCCTGGTCCCGGAGCTCGCCCAACAGGCGCTCGACCAGCTCGGTGCCGGGGATCGCCGCCCCGACGGCCTCGGCCGCCTCGCGGCAGTAGCCGAAGTCCTTCAGCTGGTTGTCGATGGTGAAGCCCGGCGACCAGTCCCCCGCGAGGATCTTCGGGCCGTAGTTCTGGAACGCCCAGCTCCCCGCCGCACCGGACCCCACCAGCTCGACGGTCTGCCGCAGGTCCAGGCCCGCCTTCTGCGCGAAGGCCAGCGCCTCGCACAGGCCCAGCAGCGACCCCGCCACGGCGATTTGGTTGGCCATCTTCATCATCTGGCCCGCGCCCGGCCCGCCGACGCGCTCCGCCCGCTTGGCATAGGCCGACAGGATCGGCAGAGCCCGCTCCACGTCCGCCTCGTCGCCGCCGCAGAAGATGGTGAGCTGGCCGTTCTGCGCACCCATGCTTCCCCCGGTGACGGGCGCGTCCACGAACCCGATGCCCCTCGGGCGAAGGCTCTGGTGGAACTCCCGGGCCGCGACGGGCGAGATGGTCGAGTGGTCCACCACCAGCGAGCCGGGCCGCATCGCGGGCGCCAGCGCGTCCAGGCACTGCCGCACGTCCTCGGTCCGGTTGACGCACAGCAGAACCACGTCGCAGGACGCTCCCAGCTCGGGCAGGCTGGCCGCCACCTTGGCGCCGGCTTGGCGCAGGGGCTCGCACTTGGCCGAGGTTCGGTTCCAGACCGTGACGTCGTGGCCCTTGGCGGCCAGATGCCCCGCCATCGGCGCGCCCATCACCCCCAGGCCGACGAATCCCACCCTCTCGCTCATGCCTCCTCCTCGAAGCGGATTGTGGCACCGCGGGCGTGCGTCGGAAAGCCCTCCATGCGACCGAACGCCTCAATGACGGGCGTCAGCTCCTCCAGCTCCCGACGGTTCAGTCGGATGACGCTCTGGAGCCTGAGGAAGCTCAGCGCGCTGACCGGCGACTGGAACCGCGCCGCGCCGGCCGTGGGCAGCGTGTGCGACGGGCCTGCGACGAAGTCCCCGGCCGATTCCGGGCTCCACTCGCCCAGCAGGATGCACCCGGCGTTGCGGATCCGACCGAGCCACCGCTCCGGATCGCTGGTGGCGACGCTGAGGTGCTCGGGGGCGATGGCGTTCACGATCTCGGCCGCCTGGGTCTCGTCCCTGGCCAAGAACGCCGCGCCGTTCCGGAGGGCCTGGAGCAGCGTCTCCCGCCGCTCGGCGCCCTCGGCCTGATCCTCGGCCTCGAGCAGCGTCTCGCGCAGCCTGCTCTCGTCCGTGCCCACCAGGAACCCGACGTTGTCCGGCGCGTGCTCGATCTGCGTCAGCAGGTCGGCGGCGGCGAACCGAGGGTTGGTCCCGGAGTCGGTCAGCACGCACACCTCGCTCGGCCCCGCGAAGCCGTCCAAACCCACGGTTCCCCAAAGCTGCCGCTTGGCCTCGTTCACGAAGCGGTTGCCCGGGCCGGCGATCACGTCCACTCGGCGCAGGGTTCCGGTTCCCAGCGCCAGGGCGCCGATCGCCGCCGCACCGCCCACCTTCACCGCCTCCCGCACGCCGCACAGCCGGAGAGCCGCCAGAACCGCCGGCGCGAGCGTCCCGTCCGGCCTGGCCGGCGTGGCCACCACGATCCGCCTCACCCCAGCCGCGACGGCCGGCAGGGCGTTCATCAGCACGCTGCTCGGGTACGCCGCTCGCCCGCCGGGAACGTAGATCCCCGCCGCATCCACCGGAACCAGCCGCTGGCCCAGCCCCGGCCCGCCGAAGCCCCCTGCGCCCGTGCTCCAGAAATCCGGGCCCTCCCAGCCGGCCGTGAGCTTCCGCATCTGCATCCAGTGGAACGCCAGCACCCGCTCGGCGGCGGTCCGCAGGGCCCGCATCTCCTCCTCGGGGAGCGTGGCGGACTCGATCTCCTCCTCGGAGACCCAGATCGACTCCAGGCCGGGAGCGTCGAACTTCCGCGCCGAGTCGAGCAGCGCCTCGTCGCCCCGCCGGCGAACGTCTTCGAGGATCTCCGCTACGATCGCGCGCGTGGTCTGGTCGGTCTCGGCGCTGCGTTGCGCCAAGGCTGCGAACGGGTCTTCGGTTCGGGCGTCAATCCAGCGCATGGTGTCGGGGAAGGGGCCCTCAGGCCCCCTCCCATTGTGGCCCAAGCGGCGGCTACGAATCCGTCAGCCGCACTTCGGCCTCCACCGACAGCCCGTGCCCGGACGCCCGCAGGGGCCAGCTCCGGCCGTCCAGCCGCCGCCCCAGGTCCCAAATCTGGCGCCACAGCGTCAGACCGCCGAGCGTCTCCGCGCGGGCCTCCAGGGCGTCGCCCTCCAGCGACAGGATCCAGACCAACGGGCCGGTCTCCCACCGCCGGTACGCCGGCGAGCGGCCGCCCAGCTCGGCGCTCTCCTTCAGGGCCCCCTTCCAGCGCCCCAGCTCGATGCGCCGGCCGAAGAGCCGCACCGACGCCCGAAGGGTCCACGTGCCCGTCAGCTCCACCCTCACGGCCGACCCTCCCCCAGCGCCCCCTGGCGCACCGCGAAGAACCGCGAGCCCTTCGCCAAGAAGAACCCGAACGGCCTCTGCCGCAGGCCTCCGGTGGAAAGGTCGATCCCCTCGAGCGGGATCGCGCGCGTCACGATCCCCACGTGCCCCTGGCGCCCGTCCCGGTCGGGATAGACCACCAGGCAGCCGGGGAACGGCTGCGCCACCGACGTGAACAGCCGCCTCGGCCCGGTGCCGTCGGCCCACACGCCCTCCGAGCTGATCCACAGGCCGAAGCTCTTCCTCTGGTCGCGCGACAGGCCCAGGCACCACGCGGCGAAGCCCGAGCAGTCGCAGAACCCGTCGCGGCTGGGCGTCGGGTCCTCCGGGTGGAACCCGCCCCTGCCCAGCCTGTAGCGCAGGCCGCGGGCCGACCCGAGCGCCATCCGCGCCCGCTCCAAAGCCCGCGCATGGACCTTGCGATCCGGAACGTCCAACATCGCCCTCTTTCGCGCCGAGGTCGGCCGTTCGTCAACCGGTTGACATCCGGCCCCCGCCGCCACGGAACGGGGTGTGGAGCCGCTGAAGATGCTCGAGACCGTGTGGAGGCCCCATCCCGGCCAGAGGGCCTTCCTGGAGTCGCCCGCCAAGATCCGGGTGCTCGCCTGCGGCCGACGCTGGGGCAAGACGGACGCCTGCGCCGCCGAGGCCGTGTGCAACCTCCTCGGCCCCGAGCCCACGCGGCAGCTGATCGTCGCGCCGACGCTGGACCAAGCCCGCCTGCTGTTCGAGCGCGTCCTGGAGCTGGTCGAGGCGCTGCCCGGCCCCGCGCCGCCCAAGGTGCGATGGACGCCCTACCCCAGGCTGGACCTGGCCGGGCGCACCCTGGCGGCCCGCTCCGGGCACGTCACGCGCTCGCTTCGGGGAAACGGCGCGACCCATGTGGTGGTCGACGAGGCCGCGTTCGTCCCGGAGAAGCTGATCACCGAGGTCGTCCTGCCGATGCTCGCCACCACGAACGGCCGCCTCACGCTGATCAGCACCCCCAAGGGCCGCAACCACTTCTGGCGGTTCTTCCGCTTGGGCGAATCCGGCGAGGCGGGCGTCTGGAGCCGCCGGGCGCCGACCTCCGAGTCGCCGTTCGTCCCGGAGGCGTTCCTGCAGACCCAGCGGCGGCTGATCAGCGACCGCGCCTATCGAGTGGAGTACGAGGCGGAGTTCCTCGACTCCGAAGGGCGCGTGTTCCCCGCCGAGGCCGTCGACCGCTGCCTAGTGCCCGACCTGCCGCGCCTGCCCGAGCCGCCGTTCCTGGCCGGACTCGACTGGGGCCGCTACGGCGATCCCACCGCGCTGGCCGTGCTGTGCGGCTCGCGCGACGAGGCGATGCTGCTGGACGTCCGCCGCATCGAGGCGCCCTCGTGGTCGGCCCAGGTCGGTCTCGTCCGCCGCGCTCTGGAGGCCTACCCCGGGGTGCGCCTTCTGTGCGACTCCACGGGGGTCGGCGATCCGATGCTGGAGGCGCTGCGCCGCTCGGCGCCCGGCCTTCGGGCCGACGGCTTCGTGTTCACGGCCGCGTCCAAGGCCCAGCTGATCGACAACCTCGCGCTGATGCTGGACCGCGGCGCGCTGAAGATGCGCCCCGACCCCGAGCTGCTGCGCGAGCTGGAGCACTTCGAGGCCCGGGAGGCCGCATCCGGGCACCGCCGGCTCGGCGCGACCGCCGGGTACCACGACGACCTCGTCTGCGCCCTGGCGCTCGCCGCCTGGCGCCTGCCCCAACCGTACCGACCGACCATCCTGCTGGGCCAGCCCCGCAGGTTCTCCGCGCACGCCAAGCTATGAGACCCTGGAAACACCTGTTCGCCAAGCGGCGCAAGCCCCGCGACCCCCAGACGCCCCAGCTCACCCGCTGGCAGGCCGACGCCCTCGCCCGCGGCTCCGTCCCGCCCGGCGCGCCCTCCTACGCCCTTCTGGACGAGATTCAGCGCGACGCCATGGTCCAGACCGCCCTCACCCTCAAGCGGCTGGGGGTTCTGGCGGCTCCCTGGCGCGTGGCCGAGCCGGACCCCTCCCCCGGGGCCGCACGCCGAACCCGCTTCGTCCGCGAGGCCTTCGCCCGCATGGAGGGCTCGCCGATCGGCGTGCTGGACGCCGCCATGGACGCCTTCGCCAAGGGCTGGTCGGTGCAGGAGCTGGTGTTCGAGGAGGCCGCCGGATCGGTGTGGCTGCGGGCCGCCCGGCCCAAGGACCCCGCCCTCTTCGGCCTGGACGTGGACCGCTACGGCGGTATCCGGGGCCTGATCCTCCGCCTGCCGGGCGAGCCGGAGCGGCGCGTGCCCGTCGGCAAGTTCGCGCTGTACGTGCACCGGCCCACCTACGCCCGACCGACCGGACGCAGCGACCTCGAGGCCGCCCTGCCCCACTGGCAGGCCAAGCGCGCCCTGCTCGAGGCCTGGCGCCTCCACTTGGAGCGGTTCGCCTCGCCGACCGTCACCGGGCGCTTCGACCCCGGCCTCCCGCCGGAGGAGCAGGCCGCCCTGCTGGAGGCCCTCCAGAACCTCCACCGGAACCTGGCGCTGGTGTTCCCGAACCAGATCGAGGTGGGCACCCTCGGCGGCGACAAGGAGTCCTCGTCCGGCTTCCTGGAGGCCGTGGACTTCCACAACCGCGAGATCGCGCGGGCGATCCTCGGCCAGACCCTCACCACCGACGAGGGTCGCCGCGTCGGCTCCATGGCGCTCGGCAAGGTGCACTTCCAGGTGCTCCTGCTCCAGCTGGAGGCGATCCGCCGCGACCTGGCCGACACCGTGATGACCGAGCAGGTGATCCGCCCGCTGGTGGAGCTCAACTTCGGCCCGGGACCGGTGCCCCGCTTCGAGTTCGAGCCGCTCGCGCTCGGCCCGTTCGCCACCGGCCAGGTGACCTGAGCGATCACCGCCCCAGCGCCTCGCGCACGGCGCGCACGCACTCCCGGAGGCCGTCGCCGCGGAGCTGGCACTCCCACAGCACCAGCACGCGGTACCCGGCGGCCTCCAGGGCGGCCTTGTTGCGGGCGTCGCGCTCGGCGTTCTGGGCGAACTTGGCCTCCCAGTACGCGCGGTTCGTCTTGGGGATCCGGCGCCGCCCGCACAGCGGGCACCCGTGCCAAAAGCAGCCGTGCACGAACACCGCGAGCCTGGCGCGGCCGTACACCACGTCCGGACGGCCCGGCAGCCGGGAGACGTTCTTGCGGTATCCCCGCAGCCCATCGGCCCACAGCGCCTTGCGCAGGGCCTGCTCCGGCCGGGTGTCCTTGGAGCGGTTCGAGACCATGCTGGCGTGCGTGGCCTCGGAGACCACCCACGTCTCGCGCAGCTTCAGAATCCCGTAGGCCTTCCTCTCCTCCGCCACCGGCCCGGCCTCCGGGCTCGCTAGCCTAGCCCTCTGCGGCGGGGGCCGGCTCTAGGTCCTGCTCGCGGACCAGCAGAACGAAGTGCGCGTTGAACGCCAGCTCCTCCTTCGTGAGCGTCTTCTTCTGCTCCTCGCCGATCGAAGACAGGAACTTGTCGCGCATCCGCTGAACGGCCTTTCCGTGCACGTCCGCCGTGACCTCGC
>CALGMO010000083.1 GCA_937961665.1 uncultured Fimbriimonadaceae bacterium | reverse complement strand
GCATCCGGTAGTCGAAGTAGCCCCAGCCCGCCCGCTCGGAGAACGCGGCGACCATGTTGTTGTCCGGCTTGTCGAAGTCGAAGTGGTCGTCCTCGTTGAACAGGATCGGCTTGGGCCGGTAGGCCTTCATCGCCCGCACCCCTCGGACGAGGCTCCGGATTCCGTCGGGCGAGTTCACCCCGTTGCCGTGCAGCAGCACGAAGTCCGACTCCCGCACCACCGCCTCCGTGGGCAGCTTCCCTCCCGAGAAGCTCGTGCCGGCGAGCAGGCTCCTGCCCCGGACGCGCATCCCCTTGGCCAGGCGGATCAGCTCGTGCACGCGGCCGGGCTGGAGGACGGCATGGTCGTAGGCGATGTCGCACTCGTTGTTGATCTCGATCAGCACGTTCCGCCAGCCTTTCTCGAGAACCCACCGGACCGCGTTCCGCACGCCCCGCACCACCGCCTCCTCGTCGCGCAGGCGCTGGTCCTGGCCGAAGTAGAACAGACCCAGGATGACGGCCATGCGCAGCCGGTCGGCCTCTCGCAGGATGCGCTCCAGACGGGCGAGGTAGTCCCCGCGCAGCGTGCCGTCGGCCTCGAACGCGCTGTTGTGCCAAGGTTGGGCTTGGGAGTAGCCCTCGGGGCTTCCTCCCTGCAGGTTGATGGTAAAGGCGAGCAGGCCGTGCCGGCGCCACTCGGGCATGGCGCGGACGAACTCGTCGGTGTTGCGCTCGGGATCCCACCGGCCGGTGTCGGGGTAGGCCCATCGGGAGCGCGTTTCTGGGTTGAGGTCGTCGAACACGCCTTGGACCAGTCGCGCGTTGGGCAGCAGCCCTTGCAGGCTCATGCCCCTCCAAATCCGGCCCTGGAGCGTGGGCCGGCCGTCGATCCAGAACTCCTCGCCCCGAATCTCCACCGTCGTGGGGCCTGCCGCCGCCGAGCCGCTCAGAACCGCCGAGGCCAAGAGCGGAAGCATGGCAAGGTTTACCCTCTTTGAGGTCCCGCTAGACCTCGAGCTGCATTCCGTCGAAACCGACCAGCACGCCGTGGGGACGGAAGAAGCGCTCCAGCTCCTCGTGCGTCGCGTTGCCCGAGTGGCTGTGGTGGGTGGTGCAGACCACGGTGCGCTCGTCGACCGTCCCTTGGCGGCGAAGCCGATCGAGGGCGCGCAGGAACGATTCGGCGTCCAGGTGACCGTGGTAGTCGGTCGGCTGGAACGCCTCGGTGCACTCCAGCACCAGCAGGTCCAGCCGGCGGCCCTTCAGGAAGTTCCACGTGACCTCGGGCCACCAGCCGGTGTCCGTGGCATAGAGCAGCGTCCGCTCCCCGTCCTCGATCAGCAGGTTCTGGGCGTCCTCGTCCTCCAGGTGCTCGGCGCGGATCGGGGTGATCGTGTACCCGGCGTGGCGGAACGGCACGAAGCTCCTGGTCTCGTGCAGCTCCAGCGGCCAATCGGGGTAGTAGCCCGCGATCTCCGAGAGGATGAACGCGTTGGCGTAGATGGCGAACGGCGCGAACAGGTTGTCGTTGAACGGGAAGAACGCGTACTGCAGCTCGGGGTAGGCGAAGTGGTCGTCGTGGCTGTGCGTGAACACCAGCGCGCTCCAGTCGCTGGCCCGCAGACCGTCCCGCTGCAGCTGCAGAAGGGTGTCCGGGGGCAGGTCGATCTTGATGTGGCCGTCGACGAGCGCCCCGGACCGCGTCCGGACGTCCTTGCCGCCGTGCCTCCGGGCGTGCTCGCTCACCCTGTCGTTCGAGAAGAACGCGGGGATCCCGTCGGCCGACCCGGAGCCCAGGATGCGGAGGATCATGCGTCGAAATCCGCCAGCGACCACAGCACGAGGCCGCTGAGGATCTTGGGATAGTAAAACGTGCTCTTCTGGGGCATCTTCTCGCCGCCCAGCGCGATGCGCCTCATGTCGTCCACGCTCGGTGGGTTCATCAGGAACGAGGCCGAGAAGCCCTCTTCCGGCGCGCGCAGCGCCTCGTCGGGGTTGCGGGTGTAGCCGACCTTGTCCAGCCCGGCGATTCCGAGGAGCTTTTCGAAGATCAGCGCGTGCAGGAGCGTCACGTCCAGCGACTTCAGCTCCAGGCTGGCGTCGCCTTCGACCAGCTCGCCGATGCGCCCGGGCTCGCGGAGCGTGGCCAGGAACGCGATGCCGCCGGGCAGGACGATGCCGAACGCGTGCGCGCCGGCTTCCTCGAGGGCCTTCAGCAGGGAGTCCTTGGCCACCTCGCGCACGTCGAGCAGCTCTCCTAGCTTCCGCCGGACCTCCTCCGGAGCGAGAGGCACGCCCTGGAGGGTGCGGTGCGTGGGCAGCAGCGCCAAGCCGGGGTCGGACATGCTGCTGAGGGCCATCATCATGAAGTCCTCGGCGACGAGGCCGGGCCGCTCTCCCAGCTGGGCACGGAAGGCGCAGGCCGTCTCGTAGCGGTGGTGCCCGTCGGCGATCCAGACCTTCTTCTCGGCCATCGCCCTCTGGATCGCCTCGCAGGCCTCCGGATCGTCGATGCGGTCCAGCTGGTGGCGCACGCCGTCCTCGGTGGTCGTGTCGATCGTCGGCTGGGCGGGGGCGCCGCGCACGGTCTCGAACAGCGACGCGCCGGGGTCCTCGTACAGCCCGAAGATGCACTCGAGGTGCGCTCGGGTGGCCTCCAGGATCCGCAGACGGTCCTCCTTGTGCTTCGGGAAGGTCTGCTCGTGCGGCAGCACCACGCCCTTCTCGTAGGGCTCGGTCTTGATCAGGGCGATCACCGAGGTGCGGACGAGCGGATTCTCCACCCCCGGGACGGTGAACGTCTGGGTGTAGCGGTACAGGGTCGGCCGGTCCTCCGGCTTCAGCACTCCGCCGCGCCGCCAGTCGGCGAGGGCGGCCGCGCTGCGGGCGTACTTGACGTACTTGCTGCGGTCGTCCGGCTTCTGCTCGGGCAGCGTCAGGTGCACGATGTTGTGGGGGTTCTTGGCGGCGAACGCGTCGCGCTCCTCGGGCGTCAGCACGTCGTAAGGGGGCGCGACCAGCTCCTCGATCGGGCCGGCCTGGGGGGTGTAGCGCAATCCTCGGAACGCACGGATGGTCGCCATGGCGTTCGAGTTTACCAAAGGGTTCCGCCGAGCCTTTGGTAAACTCCGCCCGTGGCCCTCAGCGAGCGGATGGACGCTTGGAAGGCGCTGGTCGACGCCCGGCTGGACCAGCTCCTGCCGGGCGCGGACCGCAGGCCGCAGGAGCTCCACGCGGCGATGCGCTACAGCTGCCTGGCCCCCGGCAAGCGCCTGCGGCCGATCCTGTGCATGCTGTGCGCCGAGGCCGCGGGCGGCGACCCGCTGCACGCCGCGCTGGACGCCGGGGCGGCGATCGAGATGGTCCACGCCTTCTCGCTGATCCACGACGACCTCCCCGCGATCGACGACGACGACTTGCGTCGCGGCCGACCGACCTGCCACAAGGCCTTCGGCGAGGCGATCGCGATCCTGGCGGGCGACGCGCTCTTCGCCCTCGCCTTCGAGACCCTCGCGAACGCCAAAGCCGAGCCGCAGCGCGTCGTCCGTTGCCTGCGGGAGCTGTCCTCGGCGGCGGGCAGCGACGGACTGGTGGGAGGCGAGGTGGTGGACGTCCTGGCGGAGGGCGGCAAGCCCACCGAGGAGCTCCTGCACTACATCCACACCCATAAGACCGGCTCGCTGATCGCGGCCTCGTGTGCGATCGGCGCCGAGCTCGGCGGAGCGGAGCCGGACCTGGTGCGCCGACTGAGGAGCTACGGCGCGTGCCTGGGCCTCGCGTTCCAGATCGCCGACGACATCCTGAACGAGGTGTCCACCCCCGAGCAGCTCGGCAAGGCCGTCGGCTCCGACCGCCAGCACGGCAAGGCCACCTATCCCGCGCTGTACGGACTGGAGGGGGCGCGCAAGGCCGCCTGCGACGCCGCCGACGAGGCGGTGTGGTGCCTGCCTCCGGACCTTCCCAACCGCCCCCTGCTGGAGGAGATGGCGGCGTTCTCGATCTGCCGCACGCACTGACGACCCATGAACAAGGTTCTGCTGGCACTCGTCTCGCTCGCCTTGGGCGGCCTGCTCGCTTATTGGGCCCTGCAGGCCCCGCCGAAGGCCCATCCCTCGGAGCAGCCCGAGAGCGCCCTCGTCCGGCCGGAAAAGATCTACCCGGTGACCCCGGAGATGGAGCTTGCGCTGAAGAAGGCCGAGGGCAGGCCGCTCTTCGACGGAGCGCTGGTGCGCGAGGACGGCAAGCCCGCGGCCCTGCGGGAGTTTCTCGGCGAGCCGGTGCTGCTCTACTTCATCCAGAAGGACTGCCCCTGCTGCGTGACGGCCGGACCGGGGGTGGCCCGGTTGGCGGAGGCGTTCCGCGGCGAGGCCCGGGTGGTCGGCGTCCTCGATGGCGACGCCGGCGCGGTCGGCAAGTGGGTGAAGGCCAACCAGCCGCCCTACACGGTGCTGGGCGATCCCGCTCTCGCCTGCATCCGGCACTACGGCGTGGAGCGGGGAACCTCGATGCTCCTGCTGAACGCCGACGGGAAGGTGGTTTCGGCGACGCCCGGCTACGGCCAGGCGATCTTCGAGGGTCTCGCCGCCCAGATCGCAAGGTTGGCGGGGGCGGAGGCGCCCAAGCTGCGGTGGGACGACATGCCCGCCCGCGCGACGTCGGGCTGCCTGTTCCCGTCACAATAGGGCTCATGAAGCTGTGGTGGATCGCCGGCGCGCTGCTCGGCGCGGGTTTCGTGGCGTCGTCCCAGATGGGGCACGACGGGCAGTGTTCGGACTGCGCCTCCGGTCAGAAGGCTGCGGCGCAGGCTTCAGCCGGCAAGGAGGATTGCGCCTGCCGGCAGGCCGTCCCGTTCCGGCTGCAGGCCACCGACGGCAAGACCTGGACGCAGGACGCGATCCTGGCGAAGCCGACGCTCGTGGTGTTCCTGAAGGCCAAGTGCCCGCACACTCCGCCCGCGATCGCCGACTTCAACCGCCTGGCCAAGGAGTTCGGCGGGAAGGCCGCGCTGGTCGGAATGGTCGACCTCAAGATCGCGGACGCGAAGGAGTTCGCCAAGAAGCACAAGGTGGCGTTCCCGCTGATCGCCGACCCCGGCGCGGAGACGATCGTGAAGATGGGCGGCGCGCACAGCCTGGACATGGCCCTGAGCTGCCCCAAGGACAAGCGGATCGGCTCGCTCTACGAGGGCTATTCGCGAGAGATTTTGGCCAAGGTGCTGAAGGACATGGTTCACCACGGCGGTCCCTCGCTGAAGGTGGACCTGGGCCAGTACCCGGCGAAGAAGGCCTCGGGCTGCGGCTTCTGACCGGTAGTTCCTGCGGTTGGGCGCGGG
>CALGMO010000082.1 GCA_937961665.1 uncultured Fimbriimonadaceae bacterium | reverse complement strand
GTGATGATCGACGCCTCCCACGAGCCGTTCGAGAAGAACGTCGAGATCACCAAGCGCGTGGTGGACGCCGCGCACGCCAAGGGCATCTCCGTCGAGGCGGAGCTGGGCCAGCTGGGCGGCGTGGAGGAGGACATCTCCGTGGCCGAGGAGCACGCCAAGCTCACCAACCCGGAGGAGGCCGAGAGGTTCGTCAAGCTCACCGGCTGCGACAGCCTGGCCTGCGCGATCGGCACCAGCCACGGCGCGTTCAAGTTCTCGGGCAAGCAGGGCCTGCACTTCGAGGTGATCGAGGAGATCGCCAAGCGGCTGCCGCGCTTCCCGCTCGTGATGCACGGCTCCTCCAGCGTCCCGCAGGCCGAGGTGGAGCGCATCAACGCCGCGGGAGGGAACCTCAAGGGCGCCAAGGGCGTGGACCCCAAGGAGTACCTGCCGGCCGCCAAGCGGGGCGTGTGCAAGATCAACATCGACACCGACGGCCGCCTGGTGTGGTGCCGCGTGCACCGGGAGCACTTCCGCGACCATCCCGAGAACTTCGACCTGCGCCCGCCCGGAAAGATCTTCATGGCGGAGTACGCGAAGTTCATCGCGTCTCGCAACGAGCTGCTCGGCTCGGCCGGCCAGCTGGACGACGCGCGCGAGTTCGTGAAGAAGCAGCTGGGGCTGTAGGCCCGGCGCCGACCGACGCGCGGGGGGACGCCGGCGGGCGTCCCCCCGCAGATTCTCACAGCCCCACGTGCGCCGCGGCCTCGCCCACGTCGCGGAACACGCGCAGCTCCCGAGGCAGGTTCTCCAGAATCTCCTGCCCGTAGCGCTTGGTCTCCAGGCGCGGGTCGAGGATCGCGATCACCCCTTTGTCGTCGGACCTCCGGATCAGGCGTCCCGCCCCCTGCCTGACGAGCATCTTGGCGAGCGGAAGGCTGTGCTCTCGGAACGGGTCCAGGCCCCGCGACGACAGCCAGGCGCCGCGCGCCACCTGCGCGGGGTCCACGGGAACCTCGAACGGGATGCGCACCAGCACGACGCAGCTCAGCGTCTCTCCCGGCGCGTCGAAGCCGGTCCAGAACGAGCGCAGGGCGAACAGCGACGCCGGAACGTTCCTCCGGAACCGCTCGCCGACGTTCGCCGCGGAGGACCTCCCCTGGACGTACACCGGCAGGTCGGGCGGCGCGTCCAGCAGATCGTACACCGCCTCCATCTCGCGCCGGGAGTGGAAGAGCGCCAGGGTCCTTCCGCCCACGGCCTCCAGGATGCGGCCTAGCTCGCGGGCCAGCGCCTCGTGGTAGGCCCGCTCCGAACCCTCCCGGCGGGCCTGGGACGGATCCGGGATCGTCCCCCGGGGCGGAAGGTAGAGCGCGGCCTGCGTCCCGAAGTCGAACGGGGTGGGCAGGATCTCGCGAAACTCGGGTCGGAAGCCCGTCTGCCCCTCGAAGAACTCGAAGCCGCCGTCCAGCGCGAGGGTCGCCGACATGCAGGCGGCGGGAACGCGGCTCCAGAGCATCGCCCGCAGGGGATCCGTCAGATCGATGACGTCCGCGCGAACCGCCCCGGCGGACTCCTCGGAGGCCACGTAGGAGACCGCGACGCCCTGCGGGTCGAACAGCGAGCGGCAGCCCAGGGCCGTCTCGCGCAGGACCATCTGGTAGGGTCCGAGGATCTCCCTGGCTTCGCCGACGACGTCCGGATCGGCCTCGCCGGCATGCGCCCAGCGGCGCAGCAGACCGCCGGTCTCCTGCACGAAGGCGTCGATCGCGGACGCGGCCTGCTCGGCGATGGCCTCGGCCTCCTCGCGCAGGGCCGGCGAGTAGGTCCTTCGCACGGTCGGGTCCTGGAGGACCTCCTCGGGCTTGGCGGCCAGAATGCCGGAGCGGCCGGCCAAGCCGTGCAACGCCGCTCCGATCTGCGCCAGCGCGGCGCGGAACCGCTCTCCAGCGGCCTCCAGGGTCGGCAGCCCGCCGGACTGCATCGCTGCGATCGCCAGCGCCTCCTCCACGCCCTGCGACGCCCGCTCCAGCAGATCCAGCCGGCCGTGCGACAGCTCGAACTCCAGGGCCGACGCCGCGGCCTGCGGGAAGTCGTGCGCCTCGTCGATCACCAGGAAGTCCACCTTGCCCAGGAGCGACTCCGAACCCTCGGAGTACATCGCCAGCAGGGCGTCCATCAGCAGCACGCTGTGGTTGGTGACCACGACCTTGGCCGTCTCGGCCGCGCGGCGGGCGTTGTAGAACCAGCAGCGCTGGAAGTCGGGACACCTCCTCGCCGGGCATGCGGGCGGCACCCCGACGGCCCGCCACAGCTCCGACAGCTCGCGCGCCTTGCGCAGGCCGCTGCCTCGGAACTCGCTCTCGGTGCCGAGCTCCGCGTGGAGGGCGAACTCCTCCGCCAGGCCGGGATCCGCGACGCGCAGCGCGTTGCGGCAGACGTACCTCTGGCGTCCGATCAGGAACGCCGTCGGCACGGCGAGCTCTTCGGCCAGGGACTGCGCGAGCGGGAGGTCCGAGCGCCAGTACTGCTCCGCCAGCACGTTGGTGTAGGTGGCGACCACCGTCCGCCGATCCCCGGCGGCGGCGTGCGCCAACGCGGGGATCAGAGCCGCCAGCGACTTGCCGAGGCCGGTCGGGGCCTCGAACGCCCCGGAGCAGCCGGTCTCGATGCAGTCGGACAGCAGCAGCGCGAGCTGCACCTGGTCGGGGCGTTCCACGAACCCTGGACGATCCCGCAGGGCCTGGAACGCCCGTTCGATGAGCCTTCTGGCCTCGGACTCCACGCCCGAGTATGCTCCAGCGGGCCTACTCGACGCGGATCGTGCGCAACCCCTCTCGGGTTCGACCCCAGAGGTCGGTCTCGCGGACGCGCAGCGCGTGCACGCCGGGTTCCAGCCGCTCGGCGAGCACCGTCGACCAAAGGTGCGTGCAGCGCGAGGGCCCCGGCAGAGGCAGGTACGGCAGCTTCACCTGGGCCTTGTCCCGCTCCACCAGCTGAACGTACCAGGGATCGGGCCTCTCCACCCGACGCATGGCGCGCCACGGACCGCCGGACACGCTGATCTCGACCCGCGACAGCTCGCTGGCGCCGAACACGTTGGCCAGCACCTCCGTGCCGCGCACCTCGGATGCGCTCAGAGCGTCCGGGGCGAGGATGCGCATCGCCCCTTCGCTGGCCGGACCGACGGCGACGAACTCCCAGCTCCAGCGGCCGCCGTCCACCCGGAGCACGCCGTAGCCGTTGGGCGTGCCGTCCGACATCGTGGCGTGCGGAACTCCGCGCTCGTCCGGAAGACCGCCCCACCAGGATCCGCACGACGTGCCGTGCACGATGTGGTGGTGCCGGCCCTCGCCCTGCCATCCATCCTCCCTGCCGAAGAAGCGATGCTCCATCGTGTGCGTGTGGGCGCTGAACGAGACGTTGCTCGGGAACGGCGAGAGCAGGCGCAGCACGTCGGCCCGCTCGCGAACCTCGTTCAGCGGGATGTGCATCATCACCACCACCGTGCGGTCCTTGGGCACCAGCCGCAGGTCGTTCTCCAGCCACTTCAGCTGGCGCGGACCCAGGGCGGCGCGGTAGTAGCCGCGGGCTCGCTCGGGGTTCTCCCTCTTGGCGTTCTCGGTGCCGATCCACTCCACGTCGTCCAGCACCACGAAGTGCACCCCTCCCACGTCGAACGAGTAGTAGGCGGGACCGAACACCCGCTCGAAGTGCTCGTCGGACAGCAGGTCGTCCGGGGCGTCGAAGTTCAGGTCGTGGTTCCCGATCACGTACCGCCACGAGAGGCCGAGCGTCCCGAGGGTCCGGACGAGAGGCTCGGTGACGTCCAACCCGTCGAACACGATGTCCCCCAGCACCACGCCGAAGGCGAAGCGGCCGGCTTGGGGAGCGATCGGAGCGACGACGTCCCTCGCCAGGTAGTCGACCTCGCGGAGGTTTCTGGGCTGGGTGTCTCCGAACAGGAGAACCTCGAAGGACCGGGGCTCGCTCCTTCGGCGCAGGGGAAAGTCGATGCTCTCGGGCAGGGGCCCGGTGGGCGCTACGCCGGCGAACCTCAGCTGGGGCGAGCCCGCCGGCTTGTGGACGTAGTGGAACAGCGGCCGCCCGTCGGGCCGGACCGGCGTGGTCCACCCGGAGGGCTTCACCACGAAGAACGCCGCGTCGTCCCAGGCGGGCAGGCTCCAGCGACCGGCCCGGTCGGTGCGGACCACGTCCAGCCCGTTGCTGACCGCCACGCCGCCCAAGCCCCGCTCGCCGGGGTCGCGGACGCCGTTCCCGTTCGCGTCCTCGAAAACCGTGCCTTGGGCCGTTGCCGTCGGTTCGGGCAGGGGAGCCACCTGGGCGAGGACCATGCCGGCCATCGCGAGGGCGCAGAGGGATCCGACGATTCTCATGGTGCGCCTTTTACCCCGCGCTGCAACGCGACCGGGTCAAGAGCGGGTTAAATGGCCGCACCAACGGAGGAAACCATGTTGAGCCTCTTTCTCTTCGGATTCGCGGCGACGATGCCGCAGCAGGACGGGCTCGCCGGCAGCTCGGACACCAAACCCACGGTCGTGCGCTTCGATCCCAAGCGCTGGAAGCTGGACTGGGCCGACGAGTTCGACAAGGGACCCCGGCCCAACCCCGCGATCTGGAGCTACGAGGAGGGCTACGTCCGCAACGGCGAGGCCCAGTACTACACCGTCGACCGACGCGAGAACGCGAGGGTTGAGAACGGCAGGCTTGTGATCGAGGCGCGTCTGGACAACTGGAACGGCCACCGGATCACCTCGGCCAGCCTCCACACGTCGGGCAAGAAGCCGATCCTGTACGGAAGGATCGAGGTCAAGGCGAAGATCCCCACGGGGCGCGGCACCTGGCCCGCCATCTGGACGCTGGGCGAGAACCGGCGCACGGTCGGGTGGCCCAAGTGCGGGGAGATCGACATCCTGGAGAACGTCGGCTTCGACCCGAACCGCATCCACGCCAACATCCACACCGAGGCGTACAACCACATGAAGCGCAACGGGAAGGGGAACAGCATCCTGGCGGACAAGCCGTGGGAGCGGTTCCACGTGTACGCCGTGGAGTGGTACCCGGACCGGCTCGAGTTCTTCTTCGACGACACCCGCTACTTCGTGTATCGCAACGAGGGGACCGGAGACGCCGCCTGGCCGTTCGACAAGCCTCAGTACCTGATCCTGAACCTGGCGATCGGCGGCGCTTGGGGCGGGGCCCAGGGGATCGACGAGTCCCTGTTCCCCCACCGCTACGAGATCGAGTACGTGCGGGTGTACAAGCCGCGGGGCTAGCCGACGGCGACGGGCTCGACGACCTTCGGAATCCTGTAGCGCGGCACGATGCCCCGACGCTCCAGGAGCCGGCCGAAGGTCTCGAGCCCCTCCCAGAAGGACTCGTCCAAGCGGTAGGACATCGTGACCGTGAGGTAGCGGCGCACCCGGTCGAAGTCCATGCCCGCGCGCTCGGCCGCGCTCCGGATCAGCTCCTCGTCGGGCGGCCGCTCCGCGTCCGCGCCGCAGCCCGACTGTACGCGCGCCCAGTTCATCCAGCCCGCCATCTCCGGCGTCAGCCGCTCGTCGCCCACGCAAAGCGCCCACACGAACGGCAGCCCGGTGAGCGCGACCCAGGCCTGGCCCAGGTCCAGCACGTACAGCCCGCTGCCGTCGGCGGCCATACCGACGTCGCCGATCAGCACGCAGGCGTCGCACGCCTCCAGCATCGTGTACAGGCTCGGGGGGAACGTCGTGGTGGCCGGGCGCACGCCGTACGACTCCGCCAGGATCACCTTGGCGAGCGCGTTCGAGGTCATCGAGCTGGCGTCCTCGGCCAGCGTGGAGATCCGGTCGAAAGGGACCTTGCTGAACAGCCGCACGCTCTCGACCATGCCCCGCGTGCCGATGCAGACCCCCCCGCAAACCGTCCGCCCCGGCGTGCGGAGCGCGTCGATGCTGGACACCAGGATGGCCTCGGCCTGGCCCGACTCCAGCAGCTCCGGCAGCTGGGAGGGCACCGCCTCCACCACGCTCACGGGCGACCTGTCGCCGAGCCGGCGGAACGGATGGACGAGGGGCGCGCCGTTCACGAACGGAATGCTTCCGAGGACGTGGCTCATGGCTCCTGCAGGGGCTTGACCGCCACCGCCACGACGCTGCTCCCCCAAGGCAGGCGACGACGGCGGATCCAGCCCGTCTCGACAGCCTGCAAGCCTACCAGAAGGCGGTTCAGCCAGCCCGGAACGCGCGGCAGCGACGCCTTGGCCTCGCCCCGCTTGAGCTTCTCCGCCAACCGGATCAGCAGAACGATCGGAAAGAGCAGGAAGATCGAATACGAGATCCGCCGCACCCGGAACCCGGCTTGCTCGAGCCTCTGCGCGATCTCCGGAAGCCGATAGCGCCGCTGGTGCATGAGCGCCACGTCGTGCGGGCCCCATAGAACACGGAAGGCGGGGACGCTGAGCACCAGCGCGCCACCGGGACGCAGCACCCGGTACGCCTCGCGGAACGCGGCCTCGTCGTCGGGGATGTGCTCCAGGATGTCCAGCGCCAGCACGGCGTCGAACGACGACGTGCGCAGAGGAAGGCTCTCGCCCCGGGCCGCGACCAGCCGGCGCAGCCCCCTGCGGCGGCAGAAGCCGAGGGCCAGCGGGCTGAAGTCCAACCCGACCGGCTCGGCCCAGCCCTCCAGCTCGCCCAGCACGACCCCCGTGCCGCACCCCAGGTCGAGCACGCGCGGCCTCTCGGCGCCGAGGGCGTCGCGCAGGAGGGCGAGGGCCAGGCGGCGTCGCGCGACGAACCACCAGTAGCGGTCCTCCAGCTCGAACATCCGGGCGTACTCGTCAGCGTGCACGCGCTTCCAACCGCTTGCGCCGGCCCCGCAACCTCAGCCACACCAGATCGCGCAGCATCCGGGGGCCGTCCCGCAGGAGGACCACCTTCGATCCTTCCTGGTGCCGCCAGCGGATCGGAACCTCCGCCACCTTGAGGCCCAGGTCGCGGGCGATCAGCAGCGCCTCGAAGTCGAAGCTGAAGCCGTCCAGCCTGCACCGCGAGAACACCTCGTGGGCCGCTCGCCGGGTGAACAGCTTGAAGCCGCACTGGGTGTCCTGGATGCCTCGGACCGCCAGGAGCTGCACCGCCTTGTTGAACAGCCTTCCGAGCAGCTCGCGGTAGAGGGGCTGCCTGACCTCCAGCCTGCTCTCGCGCAGCGGGCGGCTGCCGATGGCGATGTCCGCCCCGGCCTCGATGGCGGGCAGAAGCTTCTCCAGCTCCTCGATCGGGGTGGCGAGGTCGGCGTCGCTGAACAGGAGCAGGTCGCCCTCGGCCTCGAGCATGCCGGTCCGGACGGCGTAGCCCTTTCCCCGGTTCGGCTCGTAGGCCTTCAGCTGGAACCGAGGGTCCTTGGCTCGGAACTCCTCGACGATGTCCGCCGTTCGGTCGGTGCTCCCGTCGCTCACCACCGTCACGGTCCAGCGATAGGGCTGGGCCTCGAAGTACTCCCTCAGCCGGTCGAGGGTACGGCCGAGGCGCTCCTCCTCGTTGTAGGCCGGAACGATCACCGACAAATGGCTGGGACTCAACGCTCGGAAATGTTACCGCACCGCTCCGGAACCGGCCGCCGCGGCTCTCCTCCTTCGGTAGTGTTGCAGCACCTCCCAGGCGGCCGGCAGAAGCGAGATCGCGATGACCGCCAGGATCGCGACGGTGAAGTTCTCCTCGACCACGCGGGACCGCCCGAAGAAGAACCCGCCGAACACGAAGATCCCGACCCAGAGGCAGGCCCCCAGGACGCTGTAGGCCAGGAACCTCCGGTACGTCATGCGCCCCATGCCGGCCACGAACGGCGCGAAGGTGCGCACGATCGGCACGAAGCGGGCGATCACGATGGTCTTCGACCCGTACCGTTCGAAGAAGGCGTGCGTGCGGTCCAGGTGCTTGCGCTGGAAGAGCTTGGAGTTCTCGTTGCGGAAGAGCCTCGGCCCCAGCGCCTTGCCGATGAAGTAGTTCGCGTTGTCCCCGGCCAGGGCCGCCGTCACGAACACCAGAGCCAGCAGCCAAGGGTTCAGCTCGCCCGTGCGAGAGGCGAGAACGCCGGCGCCGAACAGCAGCGAGTCTCCGGGCAGGAACGGCGTCACCACCAGGCCCGTCTCGCAGAACACGATGGCGAACAGGATCAGATAGGTGCCGGTGCTGTACTGCTTGAGCACCTCGCCCAGGTGCTTGTCCAGGTGGATGAAGAAGTCGAGGGCCTGCGCGGGGAAGTCCATCGTGGAACTCGGTCGAACCCTAAGGATGGCAGAAGTCGCGGCGCGGATTCAGGACGGAGGCTATCCGTTGAGCATCTCCCGGAGGCGCCTCCGCTGGGCGATCGTGCGGAGCTTCTTCATCGCCTGGTTCTCGATCTGGCGGATGCGCTCGCGGGAGAGCTGGAACTCGCGGGCGACGTCCTCCTGCTGCAGGTTCTCGGAACCCTCCACCAGGTGGTAGCGGCGAAGGATGATGTCCCTCTCCCGGTCGGTCAGCTCCGACAGCAGCTTCACCAGCTCGCCGATCAGCTCGCGGTAGCAGACCTGCTGCTCGGGGTCGACGTAGTCCGGGTCGCTGATGAGCGCGCCGAGCGTGGATCCCGAGCCGTCCGAGGTTCCCATGTCCAGGCTCAACAGCTCCTGGGAGCACTGGAGGATGGCGAGCAGCTTCTTGGTGGTGCAGCCCAAGGCCTGCGACAGCTGCTCGGTGCTCGGCTCCCTGCCCAGCTCGCGCATCAGGCGCAGGCGCTCCTTCTCGATGCGCCGCAGGGACTGGCTGACGTGCGCAGGCAGACGGATCGCCTTGGCCTTGTTGTCGATCGCCCGCCCGATGGCCTGCCGGATCCAGTGGGTGGCGTAAGTGGAGAAACGGAAGCCCTTTTCGGGATCGAAGCGGTCCGCGGCCTGCATCAGCCCGATCGCGCCCTCTTGGATCAGATCCTCCAGCGAGATGGAGCGGACCTTGTACGTCTTGGCGATGTTGATCACCAGACGCATGTTCGACTCGATGAGGCGCTGCCGCGCGGCGCGGTCGCCGGCCCGGGCGGCGCGTGCGAGCTCCTGTTCCTCAGCTGGCGACAGCAGGGGGGCCTGCGTCAGCCGGTTGAGGTAGCTGGGCACACCGTCGTCGTGATCTTCGAACTGCATCAAATGCGCCATCCGCTGCTGTGCCGGCCCGCCCGCGCCGCTCGTTCCAGCTTCGGCGCGGCACGTTCCGCCGATGAACAGCTTCCCTGCACGGCCCGTGCCAATCCGTTGAAGTGTCGCACTATACCCTACACGGGTTGGACGATCCGAGTTGCAAAAGGTTCGAGACGCCTACGGGCCCCCGACCTCGACGGACGACGCCAGCAACCGGCCTTGGGAGTCGCGCCGGTAGGCGACCTTGACCGTGGCGCCCGCCTTCAGCCCTTCGAGGGCGATCCTTCCGCCCGGGCCTCGAAACTCGCAGCCCTGCGGGCACACGAAATGGAGCGTTCGTCCCTGCGCCTCCACCTCGAGCAGGCGGAGCGACGGCGAGGCGCTTCGGACCGTGCCCTGCAGAGTGCCCGCCTGGGGGAGCGGCTGGAGCTTGGGCCGCTCCGGAGCCTTCGGCGCCTTCGGTTGGACGGCCGGCGGGGTGTCCCGAAGCTCCGCCAGCCAGGTGTCCAGCGTGGGCAGCAGCCGGCCCTTGGCCCAAACCGTCATGCCCGGCTCGAGGTCCGCCAGCGTGGCCACGGGCTTGCCCTGCAGCTCCAGCTTGGACTTGTCCGTGGCCCGGTAGGCGAACGCCGAGCCGTCGTCCAGCCGCAGCACCAGGTACTTGGGGTCGCGGCTCTCGATCTTGCCCTTCACGAAGTTCTTCCGGATGCCGTCCAGCCAGGTCTGCGTCTCCCGGTCGGCGATCTCGCGGAGGGTGGGAGGGTCGGTGTCCACGTTCAGGCGCACCACCACCAGCGACCCCTCGCCGAACGCTCCCCGCTCCGCGGGCTTCCGGGCGGCCCACCGCTTGGTGGCGGGCGTGTCCTCGACGGCGAGCGGCTGGGTCCCCACCGACAGCACGTACCCGCGCTCCGTGACCTTCAGAATCTTCGCCTCCGTGACGAGCGTCTTGGCGCAGGGGCACGCCGCCGCCAGGGCGGCCGCCACGACGGCCAGTTGGCGCAGGAAGCCGCCTTCCATGGCCCATTTTGCCCGATGACCGCCCGCAAGGATGCCTCTCCGAGCCCGTCCTGGGGGCGGTCATTGGAGTTCGCTTCGGATCGCTCCGGCGAGCTCCTCCGCCATCTCGATCTGCTCCGCGATCCGCGGGTGGCCCGGCGTCGCCGATCCGTTGCGCCGGAAGCGGTGGCGCAACACCCCTTGGCCGGCCTCCGCCGCCACCTCGTCCAGCAGCTCGTCCCATACGGGGTCGTGCATCAGGATGGTGGTGAACAGCAGAAACCGCGGGCCGCCGTGCTCCTCTCGCAGGCGCCCGATCACCCGCAGGTAGGTCTCCTTCCAGCGGTCGCGGAAGTCAGGATCGCGCGGGCGGCCGCCGTTCGCATCGTTCTGACCGATCCCGATCAGCACCCAGTCCGCCCGGAAGAGGGAGAAGTCCCAGGGCGTCATCCGTCCAGGGATCGGACAGGCCTTGTCGAACGTGGACTCCAGGCCCACCGCCTCGGGATGGCAGTACCACCCGGTGCCGTCGAGAAGGCTCAGGCCCCCGATCCCTTGGATGCTGGCCCGGCACCCCAGCCTCCGCGCCACGATCGCCCCATAGCCCCACCAGGCGTTGGTCGCGCGATCCTCCGGCCCCGCGTAGCTGTGCTCCAGAGCCACCGAGTCCTCCCGCTCCTCGAAGCCGACGTGCTCCACCGCCTCGCCCGCGAGCACCGAGTCGCCGTACATCTCGAGCGCCGGGCCCTCCTCCGCCGCGGGCGCCTCTGCAACCGCGCGGCCCCTGGCCAACGCGATCCCGCGCCACAGCAGCGTTCCCCGCCAGGCGGCCGAGCGACGGTACACGTGCGCCTCGTGCCAGCCCGGCTCCAAGTCGGCTGCGGCGAGGTGCAGCCTCGCCCTCCCGTCGGGTTGGCAGGGCAGCACCAGCTCCGGCCCGCCGTCGATCCTCACCCCCACGGTGTTGGGTCCGCCGTACTCGTCGTCCTGGAGCACGAGCGCCAACAGCGGCCCCTCGAAGCGGAACCGGGCGCCGCACATCCCGTAGTGGAGCGCCAAGGCGCCGTCCCGCCGCTCCACCCGGCCCTCCGTGCGGCTCGGCGGCCCGTGCAGCTCCAAGCCGCGAGGCGCGTCGCCCGAATCCCAGACTGCCATGGGCGGGAGTCTACTCCCTGAACAAGGACCCCAAGACCGGTGGCCGCCCGGCCGCGGGCCTCCGCAGACGGTCGCCGTACCGCACCCCGCCGCCGACGAACCCGCCGTTCGAGAGCTCGAAGCGGCCGTCCACGACGCGCAGAGAGTAGTCCAAGCGGTTCTCCCGGCCGTGGCCATCGTGGGTGAAGCGGGCCTCGGTCAGCTCCAGCCACGTTCCCTCCGGCGTGCGGATCCACGCCGGGCCGAACAGCGCGCGGCGCAGAAGGTCGCCGTTCGTGCCCCAGAAGTTCTCGTTGAAGCTGTGCAGGCCCTCGAGGAAGCGGCCGTCCTTGGGCGCGAGGAACGACGCCACCAGCGTCCATCGGGGCTCGCCCACCGGGCGGTACCAAGCCGTGTAGACGGTCTTGTCGCCGACCGGCCGCGCGTTCAGCAGGAACGCGTAGCGTCTGCCGGCGACCCAGGGGACCTTGGCGTGCGAGTGCCCGCCCGTGCCCTCGTTGCCGAAGTCGCCCGCGAACACGCCGGGCCCCTTGCGGAGCAGGCGCACGCGGTTCTCCTCCGGCACCCGGGACCGGTCGACCGCCTCGTCCCCGCTGTCCCATACGGAGAAGATCACGCGCCGCTCCGTCAGGCTGTTCACCTGCATGCCGAAGTAGCCGCGCCGAAAGCCGCACGCCATGTAGAAGGTGTGCAGGGGGTCGGTGACGGCCTCAACCTCGTTGTAGAACCACGCCGCCCGCGCGCCGTCCGGAAGCGGGTAGCCGATGTGCACCGACGCTGCGTTGCGACGCTCGGTCAGATTGAACCGAGCCTGGCCGGCCTTGTCGCCCGAAAGCTCGAGGGACAGCACCCGGGCGTCGGCGGCAAGGGGGCCGCGGCAGGACAGCTCGAATGCGACCCATCCCTCCCGGCCCGGCAGGGGAAAGTCGCCGAAGTCCACGGTCTCCTCGCCCTCCCTGCCGGACGCCTCGGCGCGCGCCGACCGCCGTCCGACGGATAGCTCGAGCCGGGCCGCCGAGCCAGGTGGCAGATCCAGGCGCACCGCCGCCCGCACCGACCCGCCGCCCGGAAACCAGCCGTGCCAGACCAAGCGGGCCGACGGGTTCGTCCAGCCCGAAACGCCCTCGCGCCCAAAGCGGAGCGACTCGGGATCGGGCCGCGCATAGGCCGTGAAGGACGGCACCGAGAGGTTGCCGGCGGCGAGCAGGGCGAGGGCGCAGAGCATGCCGCCAGTATGTCCGCTGGCTCTGGTTCAGGCCTCGCCGGGCGCGCGGTACACGAACGAGCTCTCCAAGCTCTTCTTGCTGCGCGTGCGCTGCAGCTCGTTGGCGGGCAGGCGCCTCTCCAGAAAGTCGAGCGAGAGCTCGATGACCTCCCTAGCCTCGTCCGGCGTGGTGCAGCCGATGGTGACCATGTCCTGGTCCCGGATGGTGTTCCAGACGAACGCCAGACCGACGGGCGGCAGGAGGCGGCCTGCGGCCAGCGGCTTGATGGTCATCACGGGCTTGGCGGCGTTCCGGATCACGCGCATCACCCAGTCCGCCTCGACCTGCATCAGGAAGCCGGCCGCGTTGTAGATCTGGATGTAGGTCTCGATGTCGTAGCCGTTGTTGTCGGTGTAGGGGATCGCCTCGGGCATGTGCGTGGAGAGGCCCGGGATCATGCCCCGCTCGCGGATCATCCTCGTGTAGACGCCGATGTCGCGGATGACGCCGTCCCGACGGTCGATCAGCGCGTCGGTGACCGCCTGGTGCGGCATGCAGAACGTCGCTCCCTGGGCCTTCACGTCGTCGAACACGCGCTCCGGCTCCATCTCCGGCGGGCCGCCCGGCTTGATGTTGAAGTGCGGGGTGACGATGCGGATCACGGCGCGGCCGGCCTTCTGCTCGGCCTCGGCCAGGGCGTCCTTCATGGGGCCCCTCATGTCGCCGCCCATCACGGCGTCGATGCCCGCCTCCAGGAACACCGACACGACCGCCGCCACGCGCTTGGCGTCCTGGTACTCGACGATGAACCGGTCCTTGGCCAGGCTGGTGTGGGAGTAGCCGCGGAACCAGTTGGTGCCGATGATCAGCCGCGGCATCGACACGCCGCCGACGACGGTGCGGGGAAAGGTATCCATGTTCGCCTCGGCCAAGTCTGGCACGAGACGGAGCCGAAAAGGGCGCTCAGCGGTATCGGTAGACGATGCGTCCGCGCGTGAGGTCGTACGGAGACAGCTCGACGCGCACGCGGTCGCCCGGCAGGATGCGGATCCAGTGCATCCTCATCTTGCCGCTCACGTGCCCGAGCACCTCCACGCCGTCCCCCTCGTCCAAGCGGATCTTGAACTGGGCGTTGCCCACGTTCTCCACGACGGTCCCCTCGACCTCGATTCCCTTCTCTTTGTCCTGCTGCGGCTTGTGCGGTCGGCCTCTGCGCATATTCCCCCTGGATCTCGCCTATTGTAGCCGATGCGGGCCGACGAGGCTAGGGAAGCGTGAGAATGAGCGGCCCGTCCTTGGTGATCGCGACCGTGTGCTCGAAGTGCGCCGACGGCTTTCCGTCCGCCGCGACCATGGTCCACTGGTCCTGCAGGGTGCGGACCTTCCACGTGCCCATGTTCACCATCGGCTCGATGCAGATCGTCATGCCCTCCCGGAGCACCGGCCCCTGCCCCGGCCTGCCGAAGTTCGGCACG
The DNA here is from genome assembly GCA_937961665.1 of uncultured Fimbriimonadaceae bacterium. GTDB lineage: Bacteria > Armatimonadota > Fimbriimonadia > Fimbriimonadales > Fimbriimonadaceae > UBA8783. The sequence goes on along the minus strand of CALGMO010000082.1, from coordinate 56,594 downwards.
CTGGGCTCCTCGTGGATCGACCGGCCGATGCCGTGCCCGACGAGGTCCCGCACGACCGAATAGCCGTTCTTCTCGACGTACCGCTGGATGGCCGAGGCCACGTCGCCGATCCGATTGCCGACGCGGGCCTTGGCGATTCCCTGGAACAGGCTCTCCCGGGTGACGTTGAGCAGGCGCTGGACGGCGGGGTCCACCTCGCCCACGGGGAACGTCCAGGCGGCGTCGGCGTTCCATCCGTCGAGCGTCACGCCGAGGTCGAGGCCCACGATGTCCCCTGGCTGCAGCACCCGCTCCGGCGAGGGAATCCCGTGGACCACCTCCTCGTTGACGGACGCGCAGACGCTGGCCGGGAAGCCGCGATAACCCTTGAACGCCGGCACGCCGCCTTCGGCCCGAACGATCTCCTCGGCGAGGGCGTCGAGGTCGGCGGTCGTGGTGCGCCCGGGGACGATCGCGTCGCCCATCGCACGCAGGGCCTTGGCCAGCAGACGGCCGGCGGCCCGCATCTTCTCGATCTGTTCGGGGGACTTGAGGGTGATCACAAGGCTAGAGCGGCCTTGATTTTGGCGTAGGTGCTCTCGACCTCGCGGGCCTCGATGCGTCGCACCAGGCCTTGGCGCTCGTAGTAGTCCACCACGGGCTTGGTCGTCTCGTGGTACACCCGCAGCCGCTCGCGGATCGTCTCCTCCTGGTCGTCCTTCCGAACGATCAGCTCGCCGCCGCACGCGTCGCACACGCCCTCGACCCTCGGCGGATGGTTCTCGCGGTGGTAGATCGCGCCGCACTGCTTGCACGTCAGACGGCCGGACAGCCTGCGCACCACCTCGTCGTCCTCCACCTCCAGCGCGATCACGGCGTCCAGCTGGATGCCGTTCTGCCGGAACCACTCGTCCAGCGCCTCGGCCTGGGCGACGGTGCGCGGGAAGCCGTCGAGCAGAAAGCCCTTCTCCCTCACCTCGGGCGAATCGAGGCGGGTGGCCATCATCCGGATCGTCACGTCGTCCGGCACCAGCTCGCCGCGCTCCATGTAGCTCTTGGCGAGCTTGCCCAGCTCGGTCTCGGCCTTCAGCTCGGCGCGGAAGATGTCGCCGGAGGAGATGTGCAGGGCGCCGTGGCGCTGCTGCAACAGGGCGGCCTGGGTTCCCTTGCCCACGCCGGGAGGTCCAACCAGCACGATGCGCATGGAGGAGAGCTTACCGCCTGGGCCTTTAGGCCCGCTTGGAGCGGTCCAGGGCCATCCAGAGGTCGGCCAGGTGGTGGACGTGGCTCATGTGCGCAGGGCCGTCCGCGCCGCCGTAGCCCCAGATGTGGAGGAACCCCGAGTCGAATCTGGCCTTGAGGGGGTGCTCGCGGTCCAGCGTGGCCGAGCAGCTTCCGGGCTCCACAGGCCGCAGCTCACCCCCGACGGCCCTGGCGATGGCCGCCGCGCACTCCCAGCTGCTGGCGTAATCGGTCGGAACCTCGCTCACGGTGATCAGGAACGTTTTCTCCCGGCGCATCGCAGCCTGGGCGAGGGGCAGCCAGACCTCGACGTCCTCCGCCGCCGGCACGCGCCCCGGCTTGCTCGGGTCGAGGTCGCCGTACAGCGAATCGGCGAGCACCACCCTGCGCAGAAGCGGGAACACGCCGGGATCCCGGACCATCAGCCGCACCGCGCCATAGCCCGCGCTGAAGCTGCTCACGTCCAGAGCGACGATCCGCGCGTCGGCCGGAGCGCCGCGCTTCCGTAGCTCTCGGAGGACCGGCTCGAACCAGCGGTCGGCGGTCCGTCCGTCGGCGAACAGCGCCTCGTAGGCCCGCGACCCCACCCCCGCCGAGACCTGCAGCAACGGCCCTCGAATGCCCCGCGCGGCGTGCTCCTGGGCCGCGTGCCAGCCCGCGGAGTGGAAGTTGATGGTCAGCTCCACGTCGCGCCCCGGCCTCCAGGCCGAGGGGACGTACAGCCGCAGCCTCCGCTCGCCGTCCCGGATCTCCACCGAGTCGCCCGGCCATCCGCCCGGCGCCTCCGCGACCGCCCGCCTCGAGAGGATCGGGGGTACCCCCAGCGTCCGGTCCCACTCCGCGATGGCCATGGCCCATCCCAGCATGGAGCGAGGTTACCTGCGCCCGCGACTGCGGTAGTCTGCGCGGCATGCTCGCGGCTTGCCTGGCGACGACCCTGGTGGCGCCGTCCGAAGCCCTGTGGCTCCCGGCGGCCGATCCCGGCCTCTTCCCATCGGCCCCGGCCGTCGCGTTCCGGCTCCACCGGCCGGAGTCGCCGTTCGTCGCGCTCACCCTGGACAAGCCGTGGGAGGGGCCGGAATCGGGCTACGCGACGGTTCTGGAGGCTCCGGACGGCTACCGGCTGTACTACCGTGCGGGCGGCGAGAGGACCCGGGAGTTCACCTGCGTGGCGCTGAGCGACGACGGCGTCCGGTGGAGCCGCTGGAGCGGCCCGGCCCGAGGGCTCGAGGCCTCCGCCCCGGTCGGCTCGAACGTGGTGTGGACCGCCGACAGGCCGAGCTACGGCGAGTCGCACAACCTCTTCCCGTTCCTGGATTCCAATCCCCGGTGCCGTCCCGACGCGAGGTTCAAGGCCGTGGGGTTCTGGATCGACCGTACGGACGGCGAGGAGCGGACCCTCTGCACGCTGGTCTCGCAGGACGGGTTCCGTTGGAGGCGCGTCTCGAACCGTGGCGCCATCCGGGGCGGCCGGTTCGACTCGCTCAACACGGCGTTCTTCGATCCGGCCCTGGGGCGGTACGTCTGCTACTTCCGCGACTCCAGGGATGGCGTGCGCTGGGTCAAGCGCGCGACGTCCGCCGACTTCTCGTCGTGGTCCGCCGGCGACTGGGTCGCGTTCCCGTCCCTGAGCGGCCAACACCTGTACACCAACGGCATCCAGCCGTATCCCGGCGCGCCCGGGCTGTACGTCGCGATGCCGATGCGCTTCGTGCCCTCCCGCAGGGCGATCGGCGACCCTCCGCGCGACGTGGACGGCGTGTCCGACGGGCTGCTGCTGTTCGGCCGGGGCGGGCTGCGCTTCGAGACGCACTTCGGCCAGGCATGGATCGCGGGCGGCACCGACCCCCTGAACTGGGGAAACGCCCACGGCAACAACACGCCCGTGGTCGGCTGGATCCGGCGGCCCGACCGCTGGCTGGCGTACTGGATGGACCACTACGGCGCGACGCCGAGGATCATGGGCGGCTCGGTTCGCCCTCACGGGTTCGCGTCGCTGGCTGCGGGCATCGAGGCCAAGTTCCTTACGCGTGCTCTGACGGAGGATGCCGGCGAACTCCGCCTGAACTACGCCACCTCGGCCGCCGGAGAGGTGCGGGTGGCCGTGGCGGACGCCTCCGCGAGGCCGTACCCCGGATTCGGCTTCGACGACTGCCCGGAGCTGTTCGGCGACGAGCTCTCCCGCGCCGTTCGGTGGCGAGGCGGCGGCCTCGGATCGGCGCCCCGTCCGCGGCGGCTCCTGTTCCGCCTCCGCGAGGCCGAGCTGTTCGCCATCGGCCTGGAGCGGGGCCGGCCCTGAGGCGGGACCGCGGGGGAACCATCGCGGACAGCCGGCGTAAGAACGGTTTGTGCGCAAGAGCGCGTTCACGCTGATCGAGCTGCTGGTGGTCATGGCCGTCGTCGCCATCCTCTCGGCCATCCTGCTGCCCGTGCTGGCTTCGGCCAAGTCGAGCGCCAAGCAGGCTGCCTGCCTCACCCACCTTCGGCAGATCGGGATGGCCACGCTCCTGTACACCGAGGCCTACGACGGCGTGTTCCCCCACGATCTCGGACCCCGCCACGTGCCGGGCACCTTCAGCGACACCCTCGCCCGCGACGACCCGAGCGACCGCTCCAACCGGTTCGACGGCCACCCCGTCGCCGTGGCCGTGGCCCCGTTCGCCGGCAGCCGCGAGATCTGGTTCTCGCCGCTGCAGGAGCGCACGGTGCCGGAGAACGGGCCGTCGACGAACTACCAGGCCAACGCGTTCGTGTTCGTCAACTCGATCCCCTCTCCGGACCGGCCGCACGCCGGCCCCGTGTCCGAGTCCGACATCGCTAGCCCGCCTCGCACCGCCCTGTGGCAGAATCACTTCATGCAGGGCAGGGGGTCGTTCCGGGGCGGCTTGAACCGCGTCGCCGCAGACGGCCACTCGAGGTGGATGCCGGCCCGCAGGACGGGCTCGCCGATCCAGCTGAGGTGGTGGGAGCTGTGAACTGGATCGCCGACTCGCAGCGCTGCCGACAGCTCGACCGCCAGGCCATCGAGGCCTTCGGCATGACCACGGCGCAGCTGATGGAGCACGCCGGCAACGCCGTGTTCCGGGCGGTCCAGGAGATGCTGCCGGACGGCGGGCGCGTGACGGTGGTGTGCGGCAAGGGCAACAACGGCGGCGACGGCCTGGTGGTGGCGCGGCTGGCGCACCGGCACGGATACCACGTGGACTGCCTGATCGCCGCCCGACGGGAGGAGCTGTCTCCCGACTGCGCCGCGCGGCTGGCCGAAGCGGAAGCCGCCGGAGTCGAACCGCTGTTCGTGGGCGACGACCAGTATCAGGAGAAGCTGGAGTGCGTCGGGTGCCGCGACCTGATCGTCGACGCCCTGCTGGGGACCGGGGCGAGGGGTGAGGTTCAGGGACCGATCCGCGAGGCCATCGAGGCCATCAACGCCAGCGGCGCCCCCGTGATCGCTGTGGATCTGCCGAGCGGCATCCACTGCGACACCGGCGAGGAGCTGGGCGAGAGCGTCTGGGCGTGCCGCACCGTCACCTTCGGCCTGCCCAAGCCGTTCCTCTTCCAGGGGATCGGCATGGAGCACTCGGGCAAGTGGTCGGTCGACCCGATCGGCTTCCCCCGACCGCTCCTGGAGCAGCACACCGACGCCTTTCTGCTGGACGACGCCTGGGTGGGCGCGCAGCTGCCCGATCGGATGCGCTCGAGCCACAAGGGCGACAGCGGCCGGTTGCTGATCGTGGCCGGCAGCGCGCACTATCCCGGCGCCGCGGCGCTCGCCGCCCGGGGCGCGCTCAGGGCCGGCGCGGGCCTGGTCACCGTGGCCTCCGTTCCTTCCGTGTGCGCGGCGGTAGCGGCGCAGCTGCCCGAGGCGTGCGTGCTGCCCCTGCCGGAGGCCGACGGCGCGATCGCCGAGGAGGCCGCCGAGCGGATCGTGGCGCACGGCCGGTTCGACGCGGCGGTGTTCGGCCCCGGGCTGACGCAGTCTCCGGCCGTGGCCCGGCTGCTCTCCAAGCTGTGGCTTCTGTGGCAGGGGCCGTCGGTGCTGGACGCGGACGCTCTGAACCTCATCGCCCAGGGGCAGGCCGCCCCTCCCTCGGGCCCCTGCGTGCTGACCCCGCATCCGGGCGAGATGGCCCGGCTGATGGGAGCCAGCACGGCCGAGGTCCAGAACGGGCGTTTCCAATACGCCCGGGAGGCGGCCCGGCGGTTCGGCAAGACCGTCGTGCTCAAGGGCGCCTACACCGTGGCCGCCGAGGAGGGCGAGCCGCTGCTGGTGAACCCCACGGGCAACCCCGGCATGGCCTGCGCGGGCATGGGCGACGTGCTCAGCGGGGTGATCGGCGCGATGCTGGCGCAGCAGATGCCGGAGCTTTCGGCGGCGGCTTGCGGCGCCTACTGGCACGGCCTGGCCGGCGATCTGCTTCTGGAGCGCCTGGGATCGTTCGGGTTCCTCGCTTCGGAGCTGGCCGATGCCCTGCCCTTGGCGCGGGCTACAATTCTTTCAAGGTGCGGTTTGGAACCCTCATCCTAGCGACCGTGCTCCTGTCGGCGGGCGCGCTGGCCCAGGAGACCATCGACGTCGCTCTCCCCGACGACCTGCCGAAGGTTGTGTGGCTCTGCGAGGGTTTGCCCGTCTCTCTGCCCGAGAAGCCCGACCCGGCCGCCCCCAAGCCCGGGTCCGCGGTGTGGGCGACCTCCCGCTACAAGCTCCAGCCGCCGGAGAAGGGCGCCGACTCGCTGGCCGTGTGGGACCCGGCCAAGGGGGTCGTGGCCGTCGTGCCTCTGGCCGCCCTCAAGGCGTCGCCGAAGGTTCTGGAGGAGGACTTCCTGTTCTACGACGGCGTCACGGTGCGGGTGCAGGGGCGCAACGGCCCGCCGGCCTCCGGACTGGTTCGGCTGAAGGACCGCCAGCGCCAGCAGGAGGCGCTGCTCTCCCCGGCGGGCAACGGCGAGGCCCGCTTCAGCCTGGTGCGCAAGGGCGAGGTGACCGTGTCCGGCATGGTCAGCTCGAACGGCAAGACCTACGAGTTCGCGCCGAAGAAGTTCGTGCTCGACTCCCCGGCCCCCGCCCAGACCGAGGGGGCCAGCCTGTTGGCCGTCGCGCTGCCCGTGGACGTGGACCTCTCGGCGGAACCCTCCTCCGACAAGGACCTTCAGCGGGAGACCGAATCCGAGGACAAGACCGAGACGAAGTCGGAGCCCGCGGCGCCCCCGGCGACCGAGGCCCCTGCGGAGCGCCCCGGGGGAGGCCTGTGGGGGGCGCTGGTGGGCCTGGTGATCGGCGCGGCGGCGGTCTGGTTCGGGTTCCGCCTCCTTGCGCAACGGAAGGATTGGGTTCGGCAGAGGCTGGAGCAGATGGGGGTTCAGGTGCCGGAGGGGCAGGCTCCCCAGCCGCCCAGCGCCGCCCCGCCCCAGCCGAAGGCCGCCGAGCCGCCTCCGACGATCCGCCTCGAGGGCGCGGACCCAACCCCCGGGGCCGCCCCAGCACCTAGGCCGCGGCTGGTGTCCGCCCACGGCGAGCTGTTCGACCTGCCGGAGGGCGTCACCGAGGTGGGACGGGAGGTCGCGGGCCTGGCGATCCCCGACGAGCCGACCGTCTCCCGCCGGCACGCCCAGATCGAGCGCTCCGGGCCGAGGGTGGTGGTCCGCGACCTGGGAAGCACGAACGGAACGACCGTGAACGGCGTCAAGATCACAGGGGAAGCGGAGCTGAGGCCGGGCGACACCGTCCAGTTCGGCGCCGCGCGCTACCGATTCGAAGGTTGACATGGGCTTCGTGCTGTTCACCGCGCTGGCCGGGGCCGTGGCCGGACTCACGGCGTTCGCGCTGATGGAGCCCTTCGCGCCCACGATGTTCTTCGACCCGCGGTGGGACTCGTGGGGCGCGACCTTCATGGCCCTGCTGGGGGCGCTGGTGGGCTCCACGCTGGGTGCGGTGCAGGGCCGGGCCCAAGGAAGCCCCGCGCACGTCTGGCGGGGCTTGGGCGCGGGCCTCGTCTTGGGGGCGGTGGGCGGCACGGTGGGCGCGGGCCTCGGCGGAGCGCTCTCGAGCCTGTTCTTCGGGGACGTGCTGACCCGGCCGGGGATCCACGCCACGACGCTCCCCGCCCGGTTCGTGGCGTTCGTTCCCATCGGGGCGACGATCGGCCTGGCCGCGGCGATCCCCTCGAGGAGCTGGCGGAGGGCCCGCTACGCGCTGGTCGGCGGCGCCCTGGGCGCGGGCCTGGGAGGCCTGACGTTCGACTTCGCCAGCCTGGCGCTCTCGCCCCTGGTGCAGACGGTGCGGGGCGGCGACGAGGTGGGAACCACGGGACGGGCGATCCTGGCGGTGGCGACGGGCGGGGGCGTGGGCCTGTTCACCAGCCTGATCATCCGGGCGACCCGAACCGCCTGGGTCCGGCGCATCTACGGGCGCAACGAGTACCGCGAGTGGATCGTGGACGCGGCCGAGACCACGATCGGCCGGAGCGAGCTGGCGCACATCCCGATCCTGGACGACCCCGCCGTGGCTCCCCAGCACGCGGTGATCCAGCTGCACGGCGGAACCTACTACCTGGCCGACTGCGGCGCGCCGGGCGGGACGTTCGTGAACGGCACGCCGATCCGCCAGGTGCCGCTGTTCTCCGGGGCGCTGATCCAAGTGGGCTCGACTCGGCTGGAGTTCGTGATGCGCGAGGGCTCGGCGCCCGCGCGGGCGGCGGAGGCCCTCCGGCAGCAGTGGCAGACCCAGGTGCAGGCCCCCAGCGGCGCCCAGCCCGTGGCGATGGCCACCGCGGGCGGCCCGCCTTTGGCCGGTCAGCCCACGGTCGTCGTGCCCTCGGGCGGGGGCCAGCCCACGATCGCGGTGTCGCCAGCGGCGGCGTCCGCCGGCCTATCGCTGGTGCCGCTGGGCGGGCCGCTGGCGGGGCAGAGGATCCCGGTCGCCTCCCGCATGGAGCTGGGCCGGGACGTGCCGGGCTCGCCACTGGTCGCCGACCCGATGGCCAGCCGTCGGCACGCGGTCCTCGAGCCCGCGCCGGGAGGTCTCTCCGTGCTCGACCTCGGGAGCACCAACGGCACGTTTCTGAACGGCCAGCGTGTGAGCCACGCCGTCGCCAAGGCCGGCGACGTGCTGCGCCTCGGAGGCACCGATTTCCGCGTGGAGCAAGCATGAACCCCAACTTCGACCCCAACAAGACGCAGGCCGCGCCCCCTCCCGGAGCCGATCCCGCCAGGACGCAGGCGATGGCCTCCGGGCTCGGCGCGGGGATGCGCACCACGGCCATGGCCCCTCTGCAGGCGCTGAGGGCCGAGGTCGTGCCGAGCCGCGAGGCCACGATGGCCAACGGTCCGGCTCGCGAGCAGTTCCTGCTGGCCCTGACCGCGGCCCAAGGGGACACGCTCCTCGGGCCGGCGGCGAGGACGCCCATGAACCTGTGTCTGGTCATCGACCGGTCCGGGTCGATGGAGGGCCCGCCGCTCGAATACGTGAAGCAGGCCTGCCGCTACGTGGTGGACCTGCTCACGCCGAACGACGTGCTGAGCATCGTGGCGTTCGACGAGACGGCCCAGGTGCTGATGCCGCCCCAGAGGGTGACCCAGAAGCAGCCGATCCTGGACGGCATCGCCCGCCTGACCATCGGCAACACGACCAATCTTTACGACGGAGTGAACCTGGGCTTGCAGCAGATCGTGCAGGCGCAGGAGACCGGCCGGGCCTCGCGCATGCTGCTCCTGACCGACGGAGAGCCGACCGTTGGGGTGCGCGACTTCCCGAGCCTGGTGAACGCCGCGGCGGCGGTGCGCGAGCGCGGCACGACGCTCACCCTGCTCGGCTTTGGGCCCGACTACAACGAGGAGCTTCTCGCCGCCATGGCCAAGCGCGCCGGCGGCAACCACTACTACGTGTCGCGCCCGGAGCTGATCCCCGAGATCTTCCGCGCGGAGATCGAGCGGCTCATGACCGTCGTGGCCCGCAACCTTCGGCTGCGGTTGAAACTGGCGCGCTGGGTGGAGGCGCGCAGCGTCGCCGGCCAGACCCCCTCGCCGGGCCAGCGCGAGTTCGACGTTCCCCTTGCCGATCTCGAGCGCGGCAGCGCGATCGAGCACGTGCTCGACCTCGAGTTTCCCAACCACCCGCTGGGCTGGTACCGGGTGGCCTCCGGCACTCTGGAGTACGAGGACTGCCTGAACAGCGGCAACGCGACGGTGGATCTGGACTTCGTGATGGAGTTCACCGCCGATCCGGCGCGCTACTCGGTGCCGCCCGACCCGCGCGTGGCCTCCGCCGCGCAGGTCGCCGCGGCGTCGCGCGCCGTCGAGCGCACCATCCTGGGCATGAAGACGCAGGCGCTGAGCCCCCAGGCCGCGGTGGCCGAGCTCCAGAAGACGCAGGCCCTGCTTCTGGCCGAAGGCCGAGTCGCGGAGGCGCAGGAGGTGACCCAGGCGCTTCGGGCCCTGCAGAGCGGCCAGACCGGAGAGGCCGAGAAGACGCTCATGGGCACCGTCGTGCACCTGGACCAGGGCAAGAAGCCCTCGGGCTAGCCGGCGTCTCCTTCCTCGAGGCGCTGGACCGCCTCGGCGATCCTCCGGGCGCGCGTCTCCGGCCGCTTGGCCTCCGCCACGTACCGAACCCAGTTCCTGCGGCAGAAGGTGTTCATCCCCTCGAAGGCGGCGCGCGCGGCGGGGCTGGCCTCGATCGCCGCCCGGAAGTCAGGCTCGAGGTCCTCGAGGCTGGGCCACTCCAGACCAACCTCCACGCTCACCGTCTGCCCGAGGGCGAGGCCGGCGTCTCGGAGGAAGGCGGGTCCGGTCGGCAGCCACGCGCGCCCGTCCAGAAAGACCACCCTTCCGCGGTAAGGCTTGCCGCCGACCGATCCCGCGACGTCGTACCTCGGACGGTCGCCCCAGACCTCGCGCGGTTCTTCGGGCAGCGCGATCAGGGCTCTCGCGCCGACGCGCTCGATCCTGCCGTCGAACCTCATCGTTGCGCCCATGGCTGCCGTCAGGCTACCTCCCGAAATCGTCCGGTCCCGCGACCGCGGCCCAGCAGGCGGCCCCGCACGCGGGCCAAGATGGCCCCCAGGAATGGACGCCGACACCCGAGTCCGGTGCCCCTGGGCCAAACACCCGCTGGAGATCGCGTACCACGACGAGGAGTGGGGCGTGCCGGTTCACGACGACCGCAGGCACTTCGAGTTCCTCGTGCTGGACGGCGCCCAGGCCGGCCTGAGCTGGCTGACCATCCTGAAGCGCCGCGAGGGCTACCGCCGAGCCTTCGCGGGCTTCGACCCGGTGCGGGTCGCCGGCTTCACCGAGGCGGACCTCCAGCGGCTGATGCGGGACGAGGGCATCATCCGCAACCGACGGAAGATCGAGGGCGCGGTCCGCAACGCCCGCGCCTTCCTGCCGGTGCAGGAGCAGTTCGGCTCGTTCGACGCGTTCGTGTGGCGCTTCACCGACGGCCGGACGATCCGCAACCGATGGGCCGACCCGCGCGACGTTCCAACCACAAGCCCGGAGGCCCGCTCGATGAGCCGGGAGCTCTCCGCGCGAGGCTTCTGCTTCGTCGGGCCGACGATCTGCTACGCCTACATGCAGGCCGCAGGGATGGTCAACGACCACCTGACGACCTGCTTCCGCCACGCCGAGTGCGGGTGAGGGGTCCCCGGCCCGCTCAACGCCGGCGGTCGCCTCTCAGCACCACCTTCACCCCGCCGCCCAAGACTCCTCCGGCCCCCAGCAGGAAGCCGAGGTTGTAGGGCCAGCCGTTGTTGTGCACCTCGTAGACGGACACGCCCGGGCTGAACAGCGACCAAACGAACGAGATCCAGACGATGGCGCCGTGCCAGAGCCCGAGCAGGAAGCCGGCCGTCTCTCCGCTCGGTCCGGGCTGGTTCGCCAGCGGGTTCGCGCCCGGCGCGCAACCGACCGACAGCAGCACCACCGTCGCCGCAAGGAGCGCGACACCCAGCCTCATCGTTCGCGACATCGTCAGGGGGTACGGGCCGCGCCTCCCCGGCGTTGCGCGCACGGTCACCGGGACTCCGCCGGTCCCGGACCCATACTGCCGCATGGCCCCGCGCGATCTGCTCCTCCTCGCGCTGCTCGCCGCGGCGGGGTGCGCCGCTAAGTCCCCGGACCCCGCCGGCAACGCCCTCTCCAACCCCGGCTTCGAGCAGGGGGCCGAGCTGCCGAGCGGCTGGGCCCCGGAGCAATCCCCCGGGAAGGGACGGGTCGTGCGCAAGGTGGATCCGGCGCGACCCGGGAACCACGTGCTCGCGCTCCTGCCCGCGGCCGGCAACACCGATCCCCAGAAGCTCCTCGGAGCAGGCCAGGTGCTGCAGGGGGAGTGGCTGAAGGCCGCGCGGCTGCATCTCTCGGCACGGATGGGCGGCCAATTCGGCGCCCGGCCGCGGGTGGCCGTCTTGGCGATGGACGCCCGGGGAGGCGTGCTGGCGCTGGCCTTCCTCGACGGCCCGGAGGGTCCGGAGCCGGCGGTCCGGGAGAGGATCGTGGAGCTGCCGCATGAGACGGCCAAGGCCGTCGTGGCTTGCCTGGCCGAGGGCACCTCGGGGGAGGCGCTGTTCGACGACCTCGCGCTGGGCACCCGCGTGCCGGAGCGACTGGAGGCCGCCTGGAGCTTCCCCCCGACCCCCGTCGCGGCGAGCATCCGGGTGGACGCAGGCCGAGTCCTCCGCAAGGCGCCGAGGGAGCTGTTCGGGGTGAACACTGAGTGGATCTGGGACGGCAAGGGCCTGTGGGACGCCGAGCGGGAGAGGTTCCGGCCAGAGGTCGTGGAGGCCGCGCGCGAGCTCGGGGTCGGCCTGATCCGCTTCCCCGGCGGCACGTTCAGCGACTTCTATCACTGGCGCGACAAAGTCGGCCCCCGGGCGCTGAGGCCCCGCACCCCCGCGACGGCCACCGGCGACCTGCTCGCGCACAACGTCGGAACGGTGGAGATCCAGTCGTTCGCGAAGGCCGTCGGCTCGGGCCTTCTGTTCACCGCGAACGCCGGGAGCGGCACCGCCGCGGAGGCCGCCGACTGGGTCCGCTTCACCAACCATCCGTCCCGGGGACCGAGGGTCGGCTGGTGGGAGATCGGCAACGAGCTGTACCTGAACGACGGCTCCGAGGGCACGGCCTCGGTCGCGAAGACGCCGCGGCAGTACGCCCAGATCGCCACGGAGTTCGCGAAGGCCATCCGGGCCGCCGACCCATCGGTGCGCATCGGGGCGATCTTGGACGAGAGCTTCTACCCCGGCAAACCGCACAGGGACTGGACCGACGTGGTGCTGCCCGCCGTGGCGCCGCACGTGGACTTCGTCGCCGTCCACAATGCCTACGCCCCCGTGCTGCCGATCGACTCGGGGCACACGCTCCGGGAGGTGTACGCGGCGATGTACGGAGCGACCGAGCTGGTTCGTGCGAGCCTGGACGGCCTGGCCCGCCGGATCGCCGAGCTGCCCGCGCCGCACCGCGACCGGATCGGCATCGCGGTGACCGAGTGGGGCCCGCTGTTCCAAGTCTCCCCGAACGGGCGCTTCACCGATCATTGCAAGACGCTCGGCTCGGCCCTGTACACAGCGGCCGTCTTCGGCGTGCTGCTGGAACGGCCGAGGGTCCAGGCCGCGTGTTTCTTCGGCCTGATCGACCCGTTGTTCATCGGCCTCCTGGGCCAGCGCGGAGACCGGTACGCGCCCACCGCCGGCTATCTGGCCTTCCAGCTCCTTTCGAGGCGGCTTGCCGAGCAGGTGGTGGCGACCGCCTGCGAGACGGCGACCTTCGACTCGCCGGCGGTGGGTTGGGTGCCGGCCGTCCGGGGAGTGCCGTGGGTCCGTGCCTACGCCGCCAAGAGCGGGGACGGACGGCGGCTCACGGTGGTGGTGATCAACCACCACTTCGAGCGGAACGCCAAGGCGTCCCTCCGCCTGGAGGGCTTCCGAGCGAGCGGCGAGGCGAGGGTGACGCTCCTCACAGGGACCGGCGTGGACGCCCACACAGGAACCGCGCCGCAGCAGGTGCCCGGCATCGAGTGGGCCAGAATGGCCGAGGATCCGGTCCACCGACGGGCGAGCCGGGGCGGACCGGACGAGGTGTGGCTGGAGGAGCGGCGGACGAGGACGGCCGGCGACCGCCTAAGCCTGCTGGTTCCCGCCCACTCGCTGGCTCTGGTCGAGCTGGCGAGAGCCGAGCGGTAGAACCGGCTCACTTGATGCCGCTCATCACGATGCCCTTCACGAAGTACTTCTGCCCGATCAGGAAGATCACGAACAGAGGCAGCATGACCAGCACGGAGCCGGCCATCAGCAGGTGCCACTGCTCGGACTGCAGGCTCTGGTAGGTGCGCAGACCGACCTCCAGCGTCTGCATGTCGGGGCTGTTCAGGTAGATGAGCGGCCCCATGAAGTCGCGCCAGTTGTAGATGAAGCAGAACACCCCCACCGTGGCCAGCGCCGCTCCCGCGTTCGGCAGAATCACGCGCCAGAAGATCGTCGCGTGGTTGGCGCCGTCGAGGATCGCGGCCTCGTCCAGGTCGCGAGGGATGCCCATGAAGAACTGCCGGAGCAGGAAGATGTTGAACGCACCGCCCCCGAACCAGGCCGGCACGATCAGCGGATAGAACGTGTTGACCCACTTGATCTGGGCGTACATCACGTAGGTCGGGATCATCGTGACCACGCCCGGCAGCATCATCGTGCTGAGCAGAAGGATGAACAGGCGGTCCCTGCCCCGGAACTTCAGCCGGGCGAACGGATAGGCGACCATCGCCGAGGTCAGCACCACGCCCGCGGTGGTCAGGGTGCTGATGATCACCGAGTTCCGGAAGAACAGCAGAAACGGCGCGTTGGGGTTGGTGAGGACCTCGCGGAAGTTGTCCCAGGTGAGGTCCCTGGGCCACGCCCACGCGGCGCTGTTGGCGATCTCGTTGGGCGTCTTCAGCGACATCATCAGCATGATCCACAGCGGCAGCATCGCCAGGATCACGCCGGAGAACAGCACCACCCACAGCAGCACCTTCAGAATCCGGTCGATCGTCTCCGCGCGCTTGGCGGCCCGCCGGAACCGCTCGGCCGCCTCGGCGTCGAACTTCGCGGGCACGGTCTCTTGGACGGCGCTCACTTCTTCACCTCAGCCTCGTAGTACACCCACTTGCTCATCTTGAACTGGATGAGCGTGAAGATCAGGATGATGAAGAACAGGATCCAGGCCAGGGCGCTGGCGTATCCCATCCTCAGGTTCTGGAAAGCCTGGGAATACAGGTGGAACATGAAGAACCTCGTGGCGTCGTTCGGCCCGCCTCCGGTCATCACGAACGCCTGGGTGAACACCTGGAACGAGCCGATGAAACCGGTGACCAGCGAGAAGAACAGCGACGGGCTGAGCAGCGGCAGGGTGACGGCCTTGAAGCGGTCCCAGATGCCTGCCCCGTCGAGCGTCGCGGCCTCGTAGTAGAACTGCGGAATCCCCTGCAGGCCCGCCAGAAGGATCACCATCCCTCCGCCGATGCCCCACAGGGACATGATGATCAGAGCCGGCAGAGCCGTCTGCTCCGTTCCCAGCCAGTTGATCTGCTGGCCGGCCGGCACCTGGGCCCACTCGGCGAGCAGCTTCGGGATGCCCAGCCACTCGCCCACCGGGCTGTAGAGCAGGGTGTTCAGCAGGCCGCCCTCCGGCTGGAACACGCGGCGCCAGATCAGCGAGGCGGCCACCAGCGAAGCGAGCGAGGGGATGTAGTAGAAAGTCCGGAACAGCGGGATGCCCCGCACCTTCTGGTTCATCAGCAGCGCGAGCGCCAGGGAGCCGATCAGGCCCAGCGGCACCGCCACGAACGTGTACACGAACGTCACGCGGAGCGACTTCCAGAAGACCGGATCCACGAAGAACGCCTCGTGGAAGTTGCCCAGGCCGCGCCACTTGGCCTGCCGGATGATGTCCCAGTCGGCGAAGCCCATCAGCAGCGAGAGGATCATCGGCCCCAGCGTGAACACGATCATGCCGACGATCCAAGGGCTGGCGAACAGGAACGCCGACCTGCTCTCGAGCTTCTCCCGGTGCGTGTAGCGGATCTTCCGCTCCGGCCAGAACACCCACAGCGCGATGGCCGCCGCGATGAGCAGCCCGACGACGCCCCCCGCGACCCAGTTGTACGGCGGGTTGCGCTGCTCCTTGAGGATCGCGTCGAGGCGCTGCTGGGCCTCCCTCGCGCCGCGGTCCAGGGTCTCCTTGGCGTCCTTCTGGCCGTTCCAGAGCAGGTCCATGCCCGCGCGCATCCGTCCGCCCACCTCGGGCCAGTAGTCGGCGTTCTCGCTGAACACGACGTAGGGCACCGCGCGGTCGGTCCAGATGCGGCTGTAGGGGTACAGCTGCTCCTTGGGGGTGTTGGGTCCGGGAAGCCACACGTCCGGGGTGAGGGCCAGCTTGCGGATCGCGGGCTGGGCGATCCCGGCTTGGGCCATGTACGTCATCGCCACGGGGCCGGACATGTAGCGGGTGAGGCGCCAGGCCTCGTCCAGGTGCTTGGTCGACGTGAAGATCGCGTAGCCCGATCCGCCGGTTGGCGCCGCGCGCCGGCCGTCCTTGTACGCCGGGAACAGCGTGATGTCCCACTCGAAGAACCCCTTCTCGCCCGGCTTGAGGTACTTCCTCATGTTCGGGACCTCCCAGATGCCGTTCTGGAACATCGCGATCTTCTGGTTCACGAACAGCATCTGGGTCGTGGACTGCAGCTGGCCCAGCAGGTCGTTCTGGTTGGGGATCCAGCCGTACTTGTTCATGCAGTCCGCGGCGAACTGGTAGGCCTTAACCGTTTTGGGCTCGTTGATGAGCACCTTGGTGGGCGCCTCGGGGTTGTCGGTGTACCGGCCGCCGTAGGAGTAGGTGAGCGTGGTGGCGAACAGCTCGGGCCATCCCGGCGCGAACCCCCACTGGATCTTCTTGCCGTTCTTGTCCACCTTGGTGAGTTGCTGCATCACCCAGGTGAAGCACTTCTCGCGGAGCTCGGGCCGAGGTTGGAAGTCCCACGTCCAAGTGCCGTCGGGATACGGGATGCCGGCCTCGTCGAACAGGCGCTTGTTGTAGTAGACGAGGCCCATCGGGGCGATGTCCCTCGGCAGGACGTATAGCTTGCCCTGGTAGCTGTGCGCCCGAACGATCGGCTCGTAGTACTCCTTGATGTCGAAGCCGGGCGTCTTGGCCATCAGGTCGTTCAGAGGCACCAGTGCGCCGCGCTTGGCCAGAGCCTGGAAGTTCGGCATGTCCATCATGCACACGTCCGGGGCGACGCCGGCCGCGTACATGGTGATCATCTTCTGGTGGTAGGAGACGTAGTCCGTGATCGGCTCGAGCTTCACGCGGATGTCCGGGTTCTCCCTCTCGAACTGCGCCAGGATGCGCTTGATCACCCTCAGCGACTCGTCGCCGTCCCACACCGTGAAGCGGAGGGTGACCGGCTCCTTGGCCAACGCGAGGGCGCACAGGGGCAACGCTGCAAGCACCGCGACGGAGCGGAATCGGAGCATACAAGCCCATTATGCAACACCGGGGTTCCGAGTTCACCCGTTAACCGGGTTCCCAGCCGGAAGAGGGCAGGGGTAACCTGCCCTGCCGAGGGATGGCGGAGCTGCTTCGCACCGAGGGTTTGGGACGGAGCTTCGGCGGCGTGCGGGCGCTCGACGGGGTCAACCTCGACATCGCCGAGGGAGAGGTGCACGCGCTCTGCGGAGAGAACGGAGCGGGCAAGTCCACGCTGATCCGCATCCTCTGCGGAGCTCTAAGGCCCAGCGCGGGGCGAGTCCTCTGGCTGGGAGCGCCCCTGCCCGAGGGAGTGCACCGGTGCGAGGCCGCCGGCATCGCGGCCATCCACCAGGAGCCGGTTTCGTTCCCCGACCTGGATGCCGTCGACAACGTGTTCCTAGGGTGGGAGCCTCGGCGCGGCCCGCTCCTCGACCGCCGGGCGATGGTGCGCCGCACCCGGGAGGCGCTGCGGGAGCTGGGCGAGGATCTGCCGCTGGCGAGGCCGGTCGGCGAGCTTCCGATGGCCCAGCGGCAGATGGTGGCTTTGGCGCGCGCGCTGGTGCGCGAGTGCAGGCTGCTGATCCTGGACGAGCCGACGGCCGCGCTCTCGGCCCGCGAGACCGACGCGCTGTTCGCCGTGGTCCGCCGGATGCGGGAGCGGGGCGTGTCGGTGCTGTACGTCAGCCACCGGCTGGACGAGGTGTTCGCGCTGGCCGACCGCATCACCGTGCTGCGCGACGGACGTAAGGTGGACACCCTGCCCGCGCGGGAGACGGACCGTGACGGCCTGATCCGGAGGATGGTCGGGCGGGAGGTGCCCGAGGCTCCGTCCACCGAGACCGCGGCCGCCGGCGGCCCGGTGCTCCGGGTCGAGGGGCTGAGCCTGCCCGGCGCGTTCGAGGGCGTGAGTCTGGAGGTGCGCTCGGGAGAGGTCGTCGGCTTGGCGGGGTTGGTCGGGGCCGGACGCACCGAGCTCCTGGAGGCGATCTACGGCCTCCGGCGCTTCCGCGAGGGCAAAGCGACGGTCGGCGGCCGCGCGCTGCGGCCCGGCAGCGTCCCCTCGTCCCTCGCCGCGGGCGTGGCCCTGGTGCCCGAGGACCGGCACCGCCAGGGCCTGATTCCTTCCTGGCCCGTCTCCTGGAACGTGTCGATGGCGTCGCTCGGCGCGGTCTCCCGGCTCGGCTGGATCTCGCCCGGCGCCGAGCGGGCGCGGGCGGAGGCCATGGCTCGGCTGCTGCAGATCAAGTGCGCCGGCGTGCGCGCCCCGGCCTCGTCGCTGAGCGGAGGCAACCAGCAGAAGGTGGTTCTGGCCAAGGGCCTGTTCCTGGGTCCGCGCCTGCTGCTGCTGGACGAGCCGACGCGCGGGGTGGACGTCGGCGCGAAGCACGAGGTGCACCAGCTGGTCCGCCGACTGGCCGCCGAGGGTGCCGCGGTGCTGGCGGCGTCTTCCGACATGCCGGAGCTGCTGGCCCTGTGCGACCGGATCGTGGCGCTGCGGGGCGGCAGGATCAGCGGAGAGCTCCGCCGGAGCGAGTTCTCGGAGCCGGCGCTGCTGTCGCTGATCCTCCCGGAGGAGGGAGCGGCGTGAGGCTCCGCGGCGTTCCCGGCCCCGCGCTCGTTCTGGCGCTGCTTTGCGCCTTGGCCACGGCGATCAACCCCGCCTTTCTGAGCCCCCGCAACCTGACCGACCTGATGCTGGCGGCCGCGCCGACCTTGATCGCGGCCTGTGGACTGATGCTGGTCGTGGCGTCCGGCGAGATCGACATCTCGATCGGCTCGCTCCTGGGTCTGTGCGCCGCGGTCGCGGGCACGCTCTCGTCGCCCGACCGCCTCGGGCTTCCGCCCTCGCTGGCCGTGGCGGCCACGCTCGCCCTGGGGCTGGGGGTGGGGCTGCTCAACGGCGTCCTGGTGTCGCTGGTGAGGGTGCCCAGCATCATCGTCACCCTGGGGATGCTTTCGGTGCTGAAGGGCGCCAACGAGCTTCTGATGGGCGGCAAGTGGATCACCCGCCTTCCGGACGGTCTGCGCGCCTGGGGAACGGGCTCGGTGCTCGGGGTGCCGGTGCCGATCGCGGCGTGCGCCGCCGTGGTGGCCCTCACGTGGCTTCTGGCGAACCGCACCGCCTGGGGACGGCGGGTGTTCGCGGTCGGCTCGAACGCCGACTCGGCGCGCCTGGCGGGCATTCCGGTCGGGCGCACGAAGCTGGCGGCGTTCGGCCTGGCCGGCCTGCTGGTGGCGTTGGCCACCCTGGTGAGCGTGCCCCGGCTCTCACTGGTCGACAGCGGCGTGGGCGTGGGCTTCGAGCTCCTGGTGGTCACGTGCGTGGTGGTGGGCGGAGTGTCGATCCGCGGCGGCACGGGAACGATCCTCGGGGTCGTGCTCGGCGTGCTGCTGCTCAGCTCCGTGCGGACCGTGCTGATCTTCCTTCAGCTGGGCGAGAGCAGCCTGTACTGGGAGCGGGCGATCCAAGGCGCGCTGATTCTGGCCGCGGTGATGGGGGACGCCGCCGGACGGCGCAGGGAGGCCCGGGCGTGAGGCGGCTCATCGCGACGCACGAGGCCGGTCTCGCCGCCCTTCTGGCGGCGCTGCTCGTGGCGGCTTGGCGGACCGACCCGGCCTTCGTCTCTTGGCGGGTGCAGTCGGGCCTGCTTCCCCAGATCGGCGAGACCGCGCTGCTCGCGGTGCCGATGACCCTGATCGTGATCACCGGCGGCATCGATCTCTCCGTCGGCTCCGTCATGGCGCTGGCGTCGGTGCTGTTCGGGCTGGGCTTCCGGTCTGGGTGGCCCGTGGAGGCGTGCGCCGCGGCCGCGCTGGCGGCGGGGCTGCTGTGCGGGGCGCTCAACGGGTGGTTCGTCACGCGGTTCCGGGTGCACCCGCTGATCGTCACCCTGGGCACGATGTCCGCGTTCCGGGGTCTGGCGGAGGGCGTCAGCGCCGCCCGGCCGGTCAGCGGGTTTCCCGACACGTTCCTTCGGATCGGCCAGGGCTGGACGGCCGTCGGCCTGTTCGCGGCCCTCACCCTCGCGGGAACGGCCGTGCTGGCCCGCCACGTTCTGGGACGCCGGATCTACGGCATCGGCCTGGGCGAGTCCGCGGCGCGCGCGAGCGGGTGGAACGTGGACCGTCTGAAGGCTTCGCTGTACGCGTTCTCGGGGCTGATGGCCGGGGTTGCCGGCGTGCTGTTCACGGCCAGGCGCAACACCGCCAAGGCCGACGTCGGCGCGGGCATCGAGCTGGAGGTCGTCACGGCGGTGGTGCTCGGTGGAACGAGCATCTTCGGCGGCAGGGGCACGCTGGTCGGCACGGCGCTCGGGCTGGCGGTGCTGCACGAGGTGAGGCAGTTCGTCGGCTGGCGGTGGAGCAACGACGTGTTGAACCTGGTGGTGGTCGGAGCGCTGCTGATCGGAGCGGTGACCCTCAACGGGGTAATCTCCCGTCGCCCAGCCGGGTCTGTCGAAGGAGGTTGAGACCATGCGTGCGAAGACGCTGCTGGCGGCCGCGACGGCCGCAATGTTGCTGATCGGCGGCTGCGGCGGTCCGCAGGGGCAGGAGGGCTCGCCCAACGGGCCGACGCAGGGCGAAAAGGGGCGGATCACGATCTGCCTGCTGCCCAAGCAGAAAGGCATCCCCTACTTCACGTCGTGCGCGGAGGGCGCGCAGGAGGCCGCCAAGGAGCTGGACGTGGAGCTGATCTACGACGGCCCGACGGACGGCTCGCCGGAGAAGGCGGCCGCGATGGTCGAGAAGTGGGCCCTGCAGGGCGTCGACGCGATCTGCGTGTCGCCGAACGATCCGAACGTGCTGGCGCCCGCGATGAAGGCCGCCCGGCAGAAGGGCGTCAAGGTGATCACCTGGGACGCCGACGCTCCGTCCGACGCGCGGGAGGTGTTCGTGAACCAGGCCACCGCCGAGCAGATCGGCACCGCGCTGGTCGACACGCTCGTCAAGGACATGGGCGGCAAGGACGTGAAGGGCGAGGTGGCGATCATCACCGCCACCGCCACGGCGGCCAACCAGAACGAGTGGATCGTCCATATCAAGGAGAGGCTGAAGGCGTATCCGAACCTGCGCCTGGGATCGGTGGTGCCCTCGAACGAGGACCAGAAGCTCGCGTTCCAGGCGGCCCAGGACCTGATCAAGGCCAGCCCCGACCTGAAGGGAATCCTGGCCATCAGCTCGACGGCGTTCCCAGGAGCCGCGGAGGGGATCAAGCAGGCCGGGAAGGCGGGACAGGTCCAGGTGACGGGCCTCAGCACGCCCAACGACATGCGCGCGTACGTCAAGGACGGCACGGTGAAGTCCGTGATCCTCTGGAACACGAAGGACCTGGGCTACCTGACCGTGCAGGTGGCCGCCCAGCTGGTGCGCGGGACGTTCAAGGGCACGGACCCGACGGTCAAGGCCGGTCGGCTGGGAGAGAAGAGGGTCGAGGGCGACAACGTCCTTCTCGGCGACATCCTGGTGTTCACCAAGGACAACATCGACCAGTTCCAGTTCTAGCCGTCGCCGCGAGGGTCGCCCTTCCGGGGCCGGCCCCCTGGGCGGCGACCCTCACGGGACCGCTCCTCCGGCGGCAGGCCGACCAGCACGCGGAGCCGATCGAGCTCCTCCCTGCCGAGCATCCGGCACTCGCCCGGCGCCATCCTCGACGCGGAGATCGGGCCGAAGCGCGTGCGCCGCAGCTTGAGGACCGGATGGCCGACCGCCTCCATCATCCGCCGGACCTGGCGGTTCCTCCCCTCGTGGATGCGCAGCACCACCACGGCGGAATCGCCGCCCTGGCGCGTGCCGATCAGCCGCACCTCCGCCGGAGCCGTCTTCCCGCCCTCGATGTGCACGCCCTTGCGCAGCCGCTCCAGATCCTTCTCGTCGGGGACGCCCCGCACCTCGGCGCGGTACTCCTTGACCACGCCGTAGCGCGGATGGGTCAGCCGGGCGGCGAGCTCCCCGTCGTTGGTGAACAGCAGCACACCCGACGTGTCCATGTCCAGCCTGCCCACCGGCTTGACCGTCACATCCAGGCGCGGAAGGAGATGCGCCACCGTCCGTCGGCCTCGGGGGTCGCTGAGGGTCGTGAGCACCCCCTCGGGCTTGTTCATCACCAGCGCGACCTTCCGCGGCCGGGCGATCGGCTGGCCGTCCACCTCCACCCGGTCGTCCGGGCCGACCTTGGTGCCGAGCTCGGTGACGATCCGGCCGTTCACGGAGACCCGGCCCTGCCGGATCAGCTCCTCGGCCGCGCGCCGGCTGCAGAGGCCGCTCGCCGCGATCCTCTTGTGAAGCCTTTCCGCCTCACCATCGCCTTCGGCCATAGCTCCTCCTGCGGGATCTCGAAGCCTTGCGCCGCACGTAGACCCAAGCGAGCGGCACGCCGCAAGCGGCGGCGAGCACAAGCGGCCTGCGCGCGACCCGCTGGGCCAGCGTCGCCTCGGGCACGTCGGCGGCGGCGACGAGCGGGACTTCCCCGCTCCAACCCCGTCCGTCCTCGAAGCGGACGGTGGCGACGACCTGCCCTCTTCGGATCGGCGCCCGCAGCGCGGTCGGCACCATCGTCGCACGAAGCTCCGGCCGGGAGCCGAGCGGCACCAGCAGGCGCAGCGACTCCGCGACGACGGTCGCCACGGCGCGCTCGGCGCCGCCTTGGACCGGGGCGGGTGGCGCGGGGGCGCCCTTGCGCACCACCGTCCGTTGGCCGTGCGTGCGGAAGGCCCACTCCAGCAGATTGCGGGTGTCCTTCTTCCAGTCCGGGCTGTCGAGCACGACGGTCACGACCCGCACGCCTCCGCGCGTGGCGCTGCCCACGAAGCAGTGCCCGGCCTCGGTCGTGTAGCCGGTCTTCACGCCGTCCACGGTCGGGTCGGCCGCGAGCAGCTTGTTCTTGTTGAACAGCCACAGGTCCTCTTGATTGGCCGAACGCTCGAGCAGCCACTTGCGCTGGCGCACGGTCTCGGCGAACCACTCGTTGCGCATCGCCTCGCAGGCGATTCGGCCGAGGTCCCGCGCGGTCGAGGTGTGGTTCTTGTCGTTCAGGCCGTGCGGGTTGTTGAAGTGCGAGCCGGTGCAGCCGATCTGCCGCGCGCGCTCGTTCATCACTTGGGCGAAGGCGGCGTCGGATCCGGCCAGGTGCACGGCGGCGGCGTGGCAGCCGTCGTTCGCGCTGCGCAGGAGGATCGCCGCGAGAAGGTGCCGCGCCGTGACCCTCTCGCCGGGACGCAGGTGCATGCTGCTGCCCGTCACGGTCTCGGTGTCGGGCGGGGCGACGATCACCTCGTCGGGCTGGCACCGCTCCGCGACCAGCAGGCCGGTGAGGATCTTGGTGGTGCTGGCGGGGTACCGCGGGGTGTCGGGATCCTTGCCCCACAGCATCCTGCCGGTGGCGGCGTCGAAGACGGCGGCGCTCTTGGCGCCGACCTCCACGGCCCCGGCGAGAGCCGTGGCGGCGAGGATCAGCGTCGGAACGGTCGTCCTGAGAAGCCTCATGGCGCTGGGTCGCCGGTTCCCGGACCGGCCCGCATAGGATACTCCACCGCTGGACGGGCCGGGCCGATCCCGCTACAATGGCTTCAGGAGGCCCAGCATGAGGCGATACGCGAAAGTCGTCGGATTGCGCGAGGACCAGATCGAGGAGTACAAGCGGATCCACCGCGAGGTCTGGCCCGAGGTGCTGCAGACCATCCGGGACTGCAACATCCGCAACTACTCGATCTTCCTGCGACGGATGCCGGACGGGCGCTGGTACCTGTTCAGCTACTACGAGTACGTCGGCGACGACCACGAGGCCGACATGGCCAAGATGGCCCGCTGCCCCAAGACTCAAGAGTGGTGGAAGATCACCGACCCGATGCAGTTCGGCCTGGAGAACCGCGCACCCGGCGAGTGGTGGGCCGAGTGCGAGGAGGTCTTCCACACCGACTGATTCGGGAGGATCACGATGACGCCCAAGGAACGCCTCCTCACCGCGCTGAACCTCGGCAAGCCGGACCGGCTCGCGGCCACCCTGCACCAGTGGCAGGACTACCACCTGAAGACCTACATGGGGGGCATGGACGCCCTGGACGCGTTCCGCGCGGTGGGGCTCGACGCGGCCATCCAAGACTTCCAGGCGATGGGCCAGTACTACGCGGACCCGGTGACCGGCGGGCTCAGCACCCCCGAGTGGCGGGACACCGCGACCATCCTGGACGACTCGCCCACGCACCCCGTGGTGCGGCACACCATCGAGACGCCGGAGGGAACCCTCACCTACCAGACGGAGGGCGACGGCAAGACGATCTGGGTCACCGAGTACCTGATCAAGCACCACGAGGACATCCGGCTGATCGAGAAGTACATGCCGGTGGGCAGGCTCGACAAGGACCGGATCCGCCGCGAGTACGATCGGATCGGCGACGACGGCATCCTGCGGGGCGCCGTGTGGGGCGACCAAGCCGGCTGCTGGCAGCACGCCTGCACCATGAAGGACACCGCCGAGCTGGTGCTGGAGTGCCTGGACAACCCGGACTGGGTCCACGAGCTCCTGCGGATCCTGCTGGAGAAGAAGCTTCGGTTCATCGAGGAGTCGCTCGCCGGCGCGAGATACGACCTGATCGAGACCGGCGGGGGAGCCAGCAGCGACACCGTGATCGGCCCGGCGCTGCACCGCGAGTTCTGCCTGCCGTACGACCGCAAGATCCACGAGGCGCTCCGCGCCGTGGGTCACAAGTCGACCTACCACACCTGCGGCGGGATGATGAACATCCTGGACCAGATCCTGGAGAACGGCTGCGACGCGAGCGAGACGCTCTCCCCGCCCGGGGTGGGTGGAAACATCGGGGATCCGGCCGCCGTGCGGCGCGTGTTCGGGGGGAAGATCGCGATGATCGGCGGTCTGGACCAGTACAACGTTCTCACGGCCGGCACGCCCGAGGACGTTCGAAGGGAGGTTCGCCGGCTGTTCGAGGGCTTCGGACCGGACGGGGGCTACATCTGCTGCGCGTCGGACCACTTCTTCGACGCGCCCGTGGAGAACCTTCGGGCGATGGCCGACGCCGCCCGCGAGTGCGTCTACTGATTCCCCGTCGGCGGCAAACGGAAGGGGGCGCGCCTTGCGGCGCGCCCGCGTTCCATGCGACGGGGACCTACTTGCCCCCGTCCTCGCCGCTGCCCGGCAAGCCGTTGTTGGGGTTGGCCCGGGCCCACTCCTCGATGGTCTTGGCGCTCTTGCCGGCCTCGAGGTCGGCCGGAGGCTGGGTCTGCTCCGCCTCCAGATTCCGGGCGGGTTGCCCGCACCCGGAGATCCAGAGGACGGCCGACAGCAGGACGATCACTCGGGCGACCACTGCGTGTTCCTGGTGTACGGGATGTTGACGAATTCGCGGCAGGCGATCATGCCCAGGCTGAAGCGGCTGCCGTCGAGCTGCTCGTCCGGGTTGGCGCAGTAGGCCAGGCGGTTCTTCTCGGCCGCGGGGACGTACACGTAGCCCACGCCCTCCGTCAGGCCACCCTTGAACTGCACGCTGCCGGCGTGCCCGTCCGCATACGCCATGTTGAACTTGCCGCCCCAGCGGAACTGGCTCTGACGGGTGCTCGCGGTGACGGGGAACGTGTCGAGGATCCAAGCCTTGCCGCCCGCGCTGTTCGGGTACATGCCGATCGTAGGCCGGGGCGTGTCGTAGGTGTCGCCGAAGACGAACAGGTTCGCCGGCTCCACGAACGAGGTCAGCGCCCGGCCGGCCTGCACGGTTCCCTGCGCGGGGTCGCCGTTGATGTACTGGACCTGATCCAGGACTCCCCCGCCGGCGTAGATCTGGGGTCCCCAGTTGTAGCCGTAGCCGAGGCAGCGGCCGGTGGGGTTCAGCTTGTAGATCGCGTACCCCCAGGGCGTATTGATGCGGTCGTTGGCGTTGTGGTAGTAGCAGCCGGTCTCGGTCCGCTCGCTGCTGAACAGCAGGTCGACGGTCTTGTAGTACGGCAGCATGAAGACCCAGTAGTCGCTGCGGTTGACGCCCTGCGGTCCGCCGGAGCTGACGTGCACCGCCCGGTCGTCCCAGTCGGCCGCGTACATCTGCCACGCCGTGCCGAGCTGCTTGACCTGGCTGAGTGCGTTGGACTTCTTCGCGGCGGCCTTGGCCTGCGCGAAGACCGGGAAGAGGATGGCGGCGAGGATCGCGATGATGGCGATCACGACCAGAAGCTCGATCAAGGTGAATGCTCTTTTCATGGCTGAAGGAGTCCCTCCAGCCGATAGTCTCCAAGGTCCGCCCCACCGCCCGCCGGCGACGCAACCAACGCTTAACGATTCGCAAACGTCCCGTTAACATCGGGCGGCTGAGCGGCGACGGAACGGCTTCAGCGGGCTGGGAGCACGCAGGCCACGGACCGGGACCCCAGCGGGACCTCGAGCGTCCCGTCCCGTCCCACCGCGGCCTCTCTCCGGCTGTTCTGCTCGCGGGCGGCGTGCGTCTCGATCGTCACGCGGGCCCCGGGGGGAAGGCCCTTCAGCACCGCCCGGCCCGGCCCGATCGGGTTCACCAACAGCGCGGCGAACCTCCCCGCGCCCGGCCCGACCGTGCCGATCGCCCGCAGCTCCTCGGAGGTTAGGCGCGGAACGACCACTTTGGAGCCCCTCGCGAACACCCGCTCCATCGAGCGCATCACGTGGAACACCGGGTACGGCCTCGAGGTCTTGCCGTCCACCAGGGGGTAGTTGTCCTGGTAGGTCCAGTAGTCCATCAGCTCCGCCCCGGTGAGCCGGAGCGTCCGCTCGTAGGCCAGAGCGGTGCGCAGGGCGTTCTCCCAGGTTCCCCAAGGGTCGCGGGCCTGCCACAGCTGGGCGTCGTGCCCGGCCTCGAGGCACCAGACCGGCTTCCGGTACTGCCGGCCGAGCTCGGCGATGCGGGCGTAGGCCTCGTCCGTCGCACCCAGGGCGTCCCAGCTGTGGAACGCGATCGGCCCGAGGTACGCCGCGATCGACGCATCCTGCAGCAAAGAGCGGGCATAGTTGTACAGATTCGTTCCGTTGGCGGTGTCCGCCACCACGAAGCGCGTCTTGAGGCCCGCGGCGCGGAACTTCGGGCCCGCGATCCGGATGAAGTCGGCCATCTCCCGCGGGCTGAAGCGGAAGTTCACGCCGTAGTCCGGCTCGTTGAACGAGAAGTAATCCGCCTCGGCTCCGTGCCGGCGCTTGGCCTCGGTGAGGAACCGGACGATCGCCTCGATGCACTCGTCGTAGTTCTCGCGCGGGAGCACCCGCCCGCTCTCGCGCCGGCCGGGCAGCATCCACTGCGGGCCTTCCCAGACCGAGACGACCATCGGGATCTTCCGCCGGGCCATCTCGCCCATGGCCGCCATGGCCGCCAGGGCCGGTCCGTCGGTCGCGTAGCGGCCCCTCTCCGGCGCCCAGTGGTCGAGCGGCAGGCCGATGCGCGCGTGCGCCACGTTCAGGTTCTCGAGGCAGTACCTCCCCACGGCGTCCATCGGCTCGGACGAGCCATAGCGCGGCTGGCAGAAGTTGCCGCCGAGGCCCAGCATCGTCTGCCGCGTGGAGCGCAGGTCGAAGGACGCCTCCACGGTGCCCAGAGGCTGGGCGGCGGCCGCCTCGTCCATCAGTCTGTCGAGGCGGACGGACCTGCCGTAGCTCAGGACCCGGAGGCCGGCTAGGAACACCGTCTGCGGCCCGAAGGCCAGGCGCACCGAGGCCATCGCCTCTCCGGACGCGTAGTCCTCGGCGGCCTCGAAGGGGATGCGCCACAGGCGCCATTTGCCCGCCGCGGCCGGCGCGGACACCGGAAAGACCACGGACTTGGTCCACGGGCTCTGGCTGCGTTCGAACAGGAACTCCGCACGGGCCGGCTTGCCGTCGGGACGCGTTCCGCGGATCCACAGCTCTGCCATCAGCACGTCGCCCCTGGCCACGGGCGCCGAGTTGGGGATCGTGAGCTGGGTGGCGTTGGTCTCCTCGGCCGCGGCTCCCACGACGACCCTCAGGGCCCTGAAAAACGGCTGGCCGGTAACCGGAACCACCGAGGCCTGCGACCGTGTTCGCTCCAGGCCCCCGACGGGCGTGGTCAGGTGCGCCTCCGGCGGCAGAACAGGCCTGCCCTCCGGCAGGCCGTCTTGGCCGGCGAAGACCGTCGCGAGGGTCGAGAGAACGATCGGCAGAATCATGGCGGCGTCGCCTCCGCGGGCGTTTTACCATCCCGGAGATCGCGCTCGGCTGTCGCATAATGGTGTTCGTCGAATGGAGCGCATCCCGGTGAGGATCGTGGCGGAGAGCGGGGTCGGAATCCCGACCTACGCAACCGAGGGCTCGTCCGGCGTGGACCTGAGGGCCGCCGAGGACGTGACTCTCCGACCGCTCGAGCGGAAGCTGGTCCGGACCGGCCTGCGCGTCGAGATCCCGCCCGGCTACGAGGGACAGATCCGCCCCCGGTCGGGACTGGCGCTGCGGCTCGGCCTGAGCATGGTGAACTCCCCCGGGACGATCGACAGCGACTACCGCGGCGAGATCGGCGTGATCCTGGTGAACCTGGGAAGCGACGAGATCCGGCTGAGCGCGGGCGAGCGGATCGCCCAGATGGTCTTCGCGCCGGTTGCCCGAGCGGTGTTCACGCCCGTCGAGTCGCTGGAGCCCACGGCCCGAGGAGGAGGCGGTTTTGGCAGCACAGGAATCTGAAAAGCCCCGATACTGCGAGAGGTGCTTCTCGATCGTCCCCCGCGGCAAGGAGTACTGCCCGGAGTGCGGCGCCCCCATGCCCACGGGCGGCTACACCGAGGGGAGCGACGCCGAGATCTACCCGGAGCTCGCACGGGCCAACCTCCTGCGGATGCGGGGCCAGTACGACCAAGCCAAGGACGTGTGCCTCGCGCTGTTGCGCCGCTTCCCCAACAACGCGACGGCCAACGCGCTCCTGGGAGACATCTCCGCCGAAATGGGCGAGGAGGAGCAGGCCATCCAGTGGTACGAGCTGGCGCTGGACATCTCGCCGGACGCCCAGCCCGTGCGGCAGAAGCTGGAGACGATCCGACAGAGGATCGCGGACCGAGAGGCGGCGGCGAGCGCCCAGCTGCTGGGCGTGGGGCGAAAAGGCAACATGACGCTGGTCGGCCTGGGGCTGCTGGCGCTGGTGCTCGTCGTCGGCTCGGTCAGCTACCTGCTCGGTTCCCGGCGCACGCTCCAGGGGCCGGCCACCGGGATCGTTGAGAAGCCGATCGTGATCGAGAACCCGGAGAGCGGCTCCCTGCCGCCCGCGCCCGAGCCGAGCGCGCAGCCCGCGGTGCCCGCGCCTCGCCCCCCGCTGGCGGAGGACCAGCAGGCCATGGATCGGCTGGCGAAGTCCCCGGAGCTGGCGAGGCGTCTGGTCGGGGCCGCGATCGACCCGCGCGACGGGCGCGTTCTGCTCACGCTGGAGGCGTCTCCCGGAGAGGACGCCCGCACCGTGGCCGCCCAGGCGGCGGTGGAGGCCGTGTCGCTGCTGAGTCCCGGCGCGCCCCTCACCGTTCGAGTTCGGCAGGGCGAACGGCTGGCGCTGGTGGCGGACGTCGACCGAGACGTGGCCGAGCGCTTCCACGACGTCGGCGAGCTGCCCCACGGGTGGCCCGAGCAGGTGCTCGCCAACGTGTGGCCCGCCGACCGCGAGAACGCTCCGGCCTCGGGCGAGCAACAGCCGGCGCCAACCGGCGACGGGGCATAATGCGGGCATGGAAATCGCCCTCCAGCTCTACACCGTCCGCGAGCCCATGGAGAAGGATCCGTGGGGCACGCTCGAAAAGATCCGCGACATCGGCCTGACCAACGTGGAGATCGCCGGGCTGTACGGCCGCTCCGCCGAGGAGTGGCGCGAGAAGCTCGACCAGCTCGGCCTGAAGGCGATCGGAGCGCACATCGGCCTCGGACAGCTGCGCGACGACTTCGACGGGGTGGTCCGCGATCAGCAGACGATCGGCTTCCCCTACGTGATCCTGCCCTGGGTGGGCAAGGACAGCTACGAGCAGGGGTGGGACCGCTTCGCCAAGGAGCTGGAGCCCATCGCCCAGGCGCTGCAGGAGCGCGGAATCCGCTTCGCCTACCACAACCACAACTTCGAGTTCGAGCCGCAGAACGGCAAGCCCGGCCTCGAGGTGTTCTACGAGACGGCCGACCCCGGACTCGTGCTCGCGCAGATCGACGTGTACTGGGTGGCCTATGCGGGATACGATCCCGCGGACCTCATCCGCCGGCTGAAGGGGCGGGTGCCGCTGGTCCATCTCAAGGACGGCCGCTTGGGCACCGGCAAGCCGGAGTTCCTGGAGGCCGGAAAGGGCGACGTGAACCTGCCCGCCGTGCTGCAGGCCTGCGCGGAGGTCGGCGCCGAGTACGGCACGATCGAGCTGGACGTCTGCCCGCAGGATCCGATCGACTCCGTGCGGGAGAGCTTCCAGAACCTCAAGCGGATGGGCCTCTGAGGCCGTTCGGGGGCGGCGTCAGAGCCGAAGGATGCCGCCCTCGACCGAGATCGCCTGACTGCCCTTGGGCGCGGCCTCCGGGTCGCCGTGCGCGTTCCATGCCGTGTCGGCGCTCTCGAAGGTGAGGGGCGTCTTGGCCGGATCCGGGATGTCGTCCTTGTACTGCGCGCCGGCCGCGTCGTTCATGGCGTATCCGTAGGCGTCCTGCCGGCCCGCCAGGTCCGGTCTGCGGAGCTTCTTCAGAGACTGCTCCTTGTCCATGTCCGCGGTGCGAAGGTAGTTCGAGATCGCGTCCATCCAGCCGGAGGCCTCGGGGAACTGGCCCTCGGACTCGTGGTACAGCATCATGGCCGTGTGCTGGGCCTTCAGGTTGGCGATGCTGTCGCCGGAGTACTCGCGCTTCCGCTGGGGGAACAGGTAGGTCTGCAGGATGCCGCGATCCCAGAAGTCCTTGACGACGGGTCCGTAGAACGCCACGACGGCCACGGCCGCGAGCAGGCCGAGCAGCAGACAACCCCGGCAGCCCCTGCGCTTCGGACGCTCACCCATGGCCGAATTATGGACCGCGAGCCATCCAGTACACTCCCTCCATGCCGATTCCGGAACCCGTGCCGCTGGTCTGCAAGCCGACGCCCCTGCACCCTCTGCCGCGCCTGTCGCGGATGCTGGGGCTGGACCTGTGGATCAAGCGCGACGACCTGACGGGGTTCGCGTTCGGAGGCAACAAGGGGCGCAAGCTGGAGTACCTGATCGCCGAGGCTTTGGCGCAGGGCGCCGACACGGTGGTGAGCTGCGGCGCGGCGCAGTCGAACTTCCTGCGGCAGCTCGGGGCCGCGTGCTCGATCCACGGGCTGCGGTGCGTGGCCGTCGCGATGCACCTCCCCTTCGAGCCCGACTACGGACAGCCGCAGGCGGGCAGGCTGTCGGAGGCCGGCGGAAACGTTCTGCTCGATCGCCTGCTCGGCGTGGACCTGAGGATCCTTCCGGACGGGCCGTGGGAGGAGCTGTTCGCCGCCGCCCAGCGGGTGGCGGGCGAGCTGGAGGCCGAGGGAAGGCGCGTGTACCGGATTCCCGTCGGCGGCTCCAGCCCGTTGGGCGCGCTGGCCTTCCGCGAGGCGGGCTTGGAGGCGCGCCGGCAGGACGATGGGTTCCAGGCGGTGGTGTTCGCCAGCAGCAGCGGAAGCACGCACGCGGGCTTGGCGCACGCGTATGCCGGCAGCCCGACCCGGGTGATCGGCATCTCCTGCGACCCCGAGCCGGACCTGTACGACACCCTCGAGGAGCTGTGCGGCGGGCAGGACGCCCTGCTGGGCGCCTCGGTCGGGCTGCGCCGGTCGGACTTCGAGCTGCGGTTCGAGGCGGTCGGTTCGGGGTACGGGGTCGCCGAGCGGCCCGCGCTCGAGGCGATCCTGCTGATGGCCCGCCACGAGGGGATCTTCCTGGATCCGGTGTACAGCGGCAAGGCTTTCGCCGGCCTGCTTGCGCTGGCCGAGGCCCGCGAGCTGCCCCAGAGGGTTCTGTTCTGGCACACCGGCGGCACCCCCACCCTGCTCACCGTTCCGGACGAGTGCTGGCAGGACGCCGGCGTCTGAGCGGCGGCTCTCGTGGCGGATCGGTGATTCAACGATGTATCCTTCGCATCGTCGGCCTGCCGAGGCCCTCGAGGATGAGACATGAACCCCATCGCGCCGCCCTCCGATCCGTTCCGAAACCCTGAGCTGCCCGTCGAGAGGAGGGTGGACGACCTCCTCGATCGGCTGACGCTCGACGAGAAGATCCGGCTGTTCGGCCGCCAGCCGGACCTGTCCCGACTTGGCCTGCGCCTGACCGGCCACTGCGAGGGCATCCACGGCCTCAGCCAGGGCGGCCCGGCGAACTGGGTGCCGAAGAGACAGGTGCCGACGACGATCTTCCCCCAGGGCTACGGCCTGGGCGAAACGTGGGACGAGGACCTGCTGCGCAGGGTAGGTAGGGCCGAGGGAACCGAGGCGAGGTACATCTTCCAGAGTCCCGAGTACCGCCAGGGCGCGCTCATCCTCCTGACCCCGAACGCCGACCTCGGCCGGGATCCCCGCTGGGGCCGCACCGAGGAGTGCTACGGCGAAGACCCCTTCCTGGCCGCGCGGCTCACGGTGGCGATGGTGAGGGGCCTGCAGGGCGACGACCCGAAAAGGCTCTTGGCCGCCTCACTGATGAAACACTTCCTGGCAAACAGCAACGAGGACGGGCGGGAGAGCTCGTCCTCCGATTTCGACGAGCGTCTCTGGCGCGAGTACTACGCCTACGCCTTCTGGAAGGGCGCCACCGAGGGGGGCGCGCAGGCCTACATGGCCGCCTACAACGCGTGGAACGGCGTGCCCTGCCACATCCACCCGATGCACCGCGAGACGGTCCGCACGGACTGGGCGTTCGACGGGTTCGTGTGCACGGACGGCGGCGGGATGCGGCTGCTCCTCGAGGCCCACAAGGCCGTGGGGTCCCTAGAGGAGGCCGCCGCCGCGATCGTGAAAGCGGGCATCAGCCGCTTCCTGGACAACTTCGAGGCTCCTCTGCGCGGAGCGCTCGCGAAGGGGCTGCTGACCGAGGCGGACCTGGACGAGGGGCTCCGGCCGTTCCTGCGGGTCCAGTGCCGGCTCGGGCTGCTCGATCCGCCGGGCAGCGGGCCCTACGAGGAGATCGGTCGGGGGCCGGAGCCTTGGACCACGGCGGAGCACCGATCCCTGGCGCTGGAGGCCAGCCGCAAGTCGATCGTCCTGCTCAAGAACGACGGCCTCCTGCCGCTGGATCCGAAGGGCCTTCGGACGGTGGCGGTGGTCGGTCGGCACTCGGACGAGGTTCTGCTGGATTGGTACAGCGGGCTGCCGCCCTACAGGGTATCGCCCCTGCGCGGCATCCGCGAGCGGCTCGGCGAGGGCCGCCGCGTGCTGCACGCCGAGGGGGGCGAGGACGCTCTTCGGGCGGCCCGAGAGGCGGACGTCGTCGTCGCCATCGTCGGCAACGATCCGGTCGGCAAGGCGGGCTGGGCCAAGGTGGAGCGTCCGAGCGAGGGAAAGGAGGGGATCGACCGGCGCACCCTGGCCCTCGAGGAAGAGGAGTTTCTGCGGAGGCTCCTCGAGGCCAATCCGCGCACGGTGGTGGTGCTGAGGAGCAGCTTCCCGTACGCGATCGTCTGGACCCAAGAGCACGCCCCCGCGATTCTGCACCTTGCTCACAACGGCCAGGAGGAGGGCACGGCCTTGGCCCGCGCGCTGTTCGGCGACGACAACCCGGCCGGGCGACTCACGCAGACCTGGGTGCGGTCGGACGCCGACCTGCCGCCGATGATGGACTACGACATCCGACACGGCCGCACCTATCGGTACTTCCGCGGCAAGCCGCTGTACCCGTTCGGCTTCGGCCTCAGCTACACGCGGTTCGAGTACGGCCCGCTCCGTGCGCGGATCCGAGAGGGTTCGATCGAGGCCGAGGTGGAGGTCCGAAACGTCGGGGACCGGGACGGCGAGGAAGTGGCGCAGCTCTATGCATCGTTCCCGTCCAGCCGCGTGGACCGGCCCCTGCGCCAGCTGGTCGGGTTCCGAAGGGTCGCGATCCGCGCCGGAGAGGCCGCCACCGTGCGGCTGACCATCCCGCTGGCGGACTTGGCGTACTGGAGCGAGGCCGAGCGGAGGTGGGTCGTGGAGGCGGGCGCGGTGCGTCTGGCCGCCGGGCCGGACTCCGCCACGGAGGCGTCGGTCGCGGAGGTGCGGGTCCCCGGCGAGTGACCGCCGGGGACCCCAGGGGCTACTTCGGAACGACCGCCGAGACCAGCTCGCTCTCGCGTCCGTTGAAGCCGATGGCCGCGACCGCCACCCGCAGCGTGTCGCTGTTCCACCAGTTGTCGGCCGGGATGGACTTCGGGTCGATCAGCGCGCTGCGGGCCTCCGGCCCCAGCGTCGCCACAGGCATCCAGGGGCGGTTGTCCAAGCCGTCGCTGGTCCTGCGGAGGTACACCCGGTAGCCGACCACCCAGTCGAGCGGGTTCTGCTCGCGGACCGTGGGCGCCGGCTGCCAGCGGACCTCGATCCGACCGCTCTGCGTCCGGACCGCCGAGACGGAAGCCGGCCGGAGCGGCGAGTCCGGCGAGCCGAACGGGGTGCGGTACGCGACCTCGCCCCGCTCCCTCTGGCCCCGATACCACAGCACGTTGAACTGGTAGGCCTCGATGTAGAACCACTCGGTGCGACCGTCCTTGGTCACCTTCATCAGCATCAGCTGCCGAGGACCGACCACGTCCATGTTGCCGAACGGGTTGTCCTTGCGCTCGTAGCCCGCGAGGCTCTTGACGTTCTTCGCCGGCCGGTTGGCCAGGCGGAAGCGGCCCTCCGAGTCGGTGCGGCCCGCCATCACCGGCCGCTCCGAGAGCCTTCCCGTGAAGAAGTTCCCGTCCTCGACCACCGGCCACCACTTCGTGCCGCGGTCCTCGCCCGGCTGGCCGTTGGGGTCGACCTGCGCGCCGCGCTGGAACACCTCGACCTCCGCGCCGACGAGCGGCAGGCCGTTGACGTCGGTGAAGCGCACGAAGCACTCGGCCGGCATCGGGAACACGTAGTCGCCGAAGAAGCCGCGGGGCGACCGGTACGCCCGATCCAAGTTCGCGGCGTCGACCTCGCCCCACACGTGCGGGCCGTGCCAGTGCATCATCTGGTTGGGGAAGGTCATGAAATGCCCGACCTTCTCGCCGGTGTCGGACCACACGAACCGCTCGTCGCCGGGGTAGTCGGTGTTGTACCAGTCGATCAGGCCGAGCTGGTGGCCCAGCTCGTGCGGAAGGGACCACTCGGTCTGGTTGCGCCATTCGTGGCTGGCCGGCTCCCAAGCCTTCTTCCTATCCTGGTCGTCCTGCCAGATCCACATCCCTTGGTTGTAGCGGATCCCGTCCTCGCGGAACAGCTTCTCCGCCTCCTTCTGTGGCTCGTCGACGTCGGGCGTGACCACGATCCGGTCGAGGCGCACGCGCGCCCGGCAGCCGTTGGGAACCGACGGATACCGGGCCGCCTCGAACAGCAGGTTCATGATGTCGACGTGCCAGCGGTAGAAGTCCTCGAAGGAGAAGGTCCCGTAGGCCGTGCGGGCCTGGCGCCACGCCTCGACCCTGCCTCGGTTGACCACGAACTCCAGGCTCCAGCCCCACAGCGGGTCGTCGATGCGGTCGTTGATCGTGGCGATCTGGGGCTGGTCGGTGACGATCTCGAAGGAGGCGGTGTGCATCCCCTCCTGCCAGTGCCAACGAAGGGTGAAGCGGGCGTACTCCCCCTCCCCGAGGGTCCGGGCGTGCCTCCCTCGCGCCACCTCCTTGCCGTCGATGCGCCACACGTACTCGAACGGCTTGGCGTCGGCGAACCCGAGGTTGCGGACGTTCGCGGTCAGCGTGATCGGCTCTCCCGGCACGTAGTCCAGCTTGAGGTTGCGCACGGCCTCCTCGGGGTGCGTGTACCTTCGCTCGCCTTCGGGCGTGGTCAGGGCCTTGGCGCCCTCGATCGACGGCCTGCCGAACACGTCGTACTGCACGCGGCCATGGAGGCCCGCCAGCTTAGGGTTCATCTCGAGGAAAAGCACGCTGAGGTCGGGCAGCTTCGGCTTGGCGTCCCACGCCGGACCGCGCTCGATCTTGTAGCCCCGGATGGCGCTGCGCGGCAGCGTCTCGGGCGGCTTGCCGACGTCTTGGAGCCTGCGCCAGAACTGGATGCGAACCCCTTCGTCCCGGACGTAGCAGTTGTACACCTTGGTCCCGTCGGCCAGCTCGAGCGTGTCGGCCGCGGCGAGCGACCCGAGGATCAGAAGAAGGCAGGACGTCCCCACCGCGCGGATGCGTTCCATACCCGCCAATCTATCGCTTCGCGCGGAGCTAGGCAAGCCGAGCGAGCAGAACCCGGGGCAGCCCGGCGAGGTCGGGGCGGATCTCCACGCCCCAGCCGCGGCTCTCGAAAGCCCGGCGGGCGCCCTCGGCGTCTCCCAGCTCCGCCACGAGCCAACCTCCTGGCTCGAGGGCCTCGGGCGCGCCCTGCGCCAGACGCTCGTAGAACTCCAGCCCCGTCGGCCCGGCGTACAGGGCCTCGGGCGGCTCGAAGCGACCCACCTCCTCCTGCAGCGGCTCTCCCTCGCGGACATAGGGCGGGTTGCTGACGATCAGATGGAACCGCTGGCTCTGCAGCGGCTCCAAGAGATCGCCGGCCCGGAACGACACCCGGGCGCCGAGCCGGGCGGCGTTCGCGCTGGCCACCCCGAGCGCGGCCATCGAGCGGTCCGTGGCGAGCACCCTCCACAACGGCCGCTCCAGGGCCAGGGTCACCGCGATGCAGCCGGACCCCGTGCCCACGTCCGCGACGGTCGCATCGTCCGGCAAGGGCAGCCTCAGACAGGCCTCCACCACGCACTCCGTCTCCTGGCGGGGGATCAAGACGGCGGGGCTCACTTGGAACGTTCGGCCGTAGAACTCCCTCCGCCCCAGGATGTAGGCCAGGGGCTCCCGCGCCTCTCGCCGGCGCAGCATCTCCTCGGCCTCCGGCGGCACCTCCCGCTCGGGGTGCGACAGCACGAAGGCCCGGTCCGCGCCGAAGCACCGCGCGGCGATCAGCTGGGCGTCCAGCGCCGGCTCGGGCACGCCTGCCCTGCCCAGCCGATCCGCGGCCGCCTTGAGCCATGCGTCCAAGCGCATGGGTTTGAGCATAGTCCATCAGGACGGAGAAAAAGGACCCCGCCCGAGGGCGGGGCCAAGTGTTTGGACCAGAGTGTTCCGAATCGCGGAAGGCAAATCCGAGCCTTCAGTCCCTCGCTCTCTGACGGAGGAACGCGGGAATGTCCAAGTCGATCTCCTCGATGACCTTCTCGGGCTCCTGCCGGCGGGTGTCCGCACGGGGAGCGCGCTCGGCCGCGGCGGGCTGCGCCACAGCCGCCGGCTTGGGCGCCTCGGTCTCCGGGCGGGGAGTCATGCCCGCGGCCAGCAGCGTGATGAACACCTCTCCATCCGGGGTGTCCTTCATCACGTGGCCCATGATGATGTCGGCGTCGTCGGGGTCGCAGAACTGCAGCACGTACTCCATGGCCTCGTGGGCCTCGCCGATGCTGAAGTCCGGCCCGGCGGTGATGTTGATCAGCACCCGCTTGGCGCCCTCGATGTTGGTCTCGAGCAGCGGGCTGGTCGCGGCTGCCTGCGCGGCCATGCGGGCCCTGCCGTCGCCGACGCCCCTCCCCAGGCCCATCAGCGCCACGCCCGCGTCGGTCATCACGCTGCGCACGTCCGCGAAGTCCACGTTGATCACGCCCGGGAGCAGGATGATGTCGCTGATGCCCTGCACGCCCTGGCGCAGAACGTCGTCGGCGGCCGCGAACGCCTCCTGCATGGTGGTGCGCTTCTCCACGAAGCCGAGCAGGCGGTCGTTCGGCACCGTGATCAGCGTGTCAACGTGCTTCTTCAGTCGCTCGGCGCCCTCCTTGGCCAGCCGGCATCGGCGCGGGCCCTCCCACAGGAACGGCTTGGTGACCACGCCGACCGTGAGGATGCCCATGCGCCGGGCCATCTCGGCGACGATCGGGGCCGCGCCGGTTCCGGTTCCGCCGCCCATGCCGGCGGTGATGAACACCATGTCGGCTCCGTCCAGCACCTCCAGGATCGCCTTCTCGCTCTCGCGGGCGGCGTTCTCGCCGATCTCCGGATTGCCCCCTGCGCCGAGTCCCCGCGTGAGCGACTCGCCCAGCTGGATGCGCGTTTCGGCCTTCGAGATGCCGAGAGCCTGGGCGTCGGTGTTCATTGCGATGAACTCCACGCCGGTCAGACCCTCGTCGATCATGCGGTTCACCGCGTTGGTGCCCGCCCCGCCGATGCCGATCACCTTCAGAATCGCTTGGTTTTCGAAGAGATTGGGCTTCATTCGGTCCACTCCGTCCCTGCGGCCCCAATGGACCGCTCACCGATTCCAGACGGATGGGAAGCCCGGAACGCACCGCGCCCCCCGAGGGTCCCAAGGTAAAACCTGCCCATGCTCGACCGCCAGCTGTTCCGCACGAACCCCGATCTCGTCCGACGAGGGTGCGCCCGCAAGGGGATCGACGCCCCCGTGGACGAGGTGATCCGCCTGGACGGGGAGCGGCGCGAGACGCTCGCCACGCTCGAGAGGCAGCAGGCCGAGATGAACCGGATCAGCAAGAGCATCGGCCAGCTCATGGCCCAGGGCAGGCGCGACGAGGCCGAGGCGGCCAAGGCGCAGACCAAGGACCTGAAGGAGGCGATCGCCGCCGGCGAGCAGCGGCTGCGCGAGATCGAGCAGGCGCTGCGCGAGGCCGAGCTGCTGATCCCCAACCTGCCGCACGACACCGTGCCCGACGGGCTGGACGAGACCGCCAACGTCGTGCTGCGCGAGTGGGGCGAGAAGCCGTCGTTCGACTTCGAGCCGAAGCCGCACTGGGATCTGGCCACCGAGCTGGGCCTGCTGGATCTGCCCCGCGGGGCGAAGGTCGCCGGCAGCGGGTTCCCCTGCTACGTGGGGATGGGCGCGAGGCTCCAGCGGGCGCTGTTCCAGTCGATGATCGAGTTCCAGACGCGAGAGCGCGGCTACACCGAGGTGTACCCCCCCTACCTCGTGAACCGAGCCAGCATGATCGGCACCGGCAACTTCCCGAAGTTCGAGGAGGACGTGTACCGTGCGGACGAGGACCTGTGGCTCATCCCCACCGCCGAGGTGCCGGTGACCAACCTGTACCGCGACGAGATCCTCGACGGCGACCTGCTCACGCTGAACCTGGCCGCGTTCTCCGGCTGCTTCCGTCGCGAGGCGGGCGCGGCGGGAAAGGACACCCGCGGCCTGCTGCGCGTGCACCAGTTCGACAAGGTGGAGCTCGTGAAGTTCTGCAAGCCGGAGGACAGCTACGACGAGCTGGAGAGGCTCACCGCCGACGCCGAGGCGGTCCTGCAGGCCCTGGGCCTGCACTACCGGGTCGTGGCGGTGTGCGCCGGAGACATGGGCTTCAAGGGCGCCAAGCAGTACGACCTCGAGGTGTGGGCGCCCGGAGTGGGCAGGTACCTCGAAATCTCCAGCTGCAGCAACTTCGAGGCGTTCCAAGCGCGGCGCGCCAACATCCGCTTCCGGCGCGAGCAGGGCGCCAAGCCGGAGTTCGTGCACATCCTCAACGGGAGCGGCGTCGCCTGCCCGAGGCTGTACGCCGCGCTGCTGGAGACGTTCCAGCAGGCCGACGGGTCCGTGGCGCTTCCGGAGTTCCTGAGGCCGTGGATGGGCACCGACCGCCTCAGCCGCTAGCGTCCGTCCACGGCCTCGGCCGGGGGTCGATCAGCCCTCCGCAGGCAGCGTGCCGGTAGCGGCGGCCCTTGGGGAGGCGCCTCGCCCGCAGAATCTGAGCGCCGCACCCCAGACAGCGGTAGGCCCACCTTGGGGGAACGACGCGCTGCGGGGCGTAGTCGTGGGTCCGCCGGGCCGGGTACCCCAAGGACGCCATCGCAGCCTTCCACTCCCTCCCGTGGGGGCGGCAGCGGCCGCCGGACGCCTCGAAGGCCATCAGATGGGAGTACTCGTGGGCCAGCGTCTGCTCCACCTTGTCCGGCGAGTCGAGCAGACCGACGCTGAGCACGATGCGCGCCTGCGCGGGATAGGCCCGGCCGGCCGAGGCCCGCAAGCGCCGGCTCCACTCAACCTTGGGTGGCCGGCGCAACGGGTGGCTCGAGGCCCATCGCGCCAGCAGTTCCCGCACCAGCCGATCGCGCTCGCCCCCGCCCATGATCCTCCTTCAGGATGGCCTCGGCAGCAGCCGAACGCCGGGCCCGGGAACGACCTCGACGCCGGGCGGCGCAACAACGCTGGCCTCGATGCCGTCTGCCACGCGCCGCCAGGAGGCTTGGATCAGCCCGAGGCGGTGCGGCACCGAGCCCTCCGCGCCCGCGACGCCGTGCGCGATCGGGTGCAGAACCCAGCGGTTCGGCTGGAAGGGGTCGGGCCGGCGCAGACCGAGAACGTAGGCGGTCAGGTAGATCGCTGCCGCGCCGCTCCAGCTGTGGCAGCAAGACCCTCCGCCGCGGTCGGCGCGGTGGAAGCACTCCGGCAGGGTCGGCAGCCCGAGCGAACGCAGGTAGCCGTAGTGGCCGGCAAGAAGGCTCTCGGCCAAGTCCGGACGCCCGACCTCCGCGAGGGCCGGCAGAAGATAGGAGAGGAAGTACAGCTCCGCGTGCCCCGCGTCCTGGCCCTCGGCCAGCCCGCGCTCGAGGTTCTGCTCCAGCAA
Organism: uncultured Fimbriimonadaceae bacterium; assembly: GCA_937961665.1. GTDB lineage: Bacteria > Armatimonadota > Fimbriimonadia > Fimbriimonadales > Fimbriimonadaceae > UBA8783. Next base: position 16,196 of record CALGMO010000082.1, on the reverse strand, counting down.
CGGCTCGAGGTAGCCCAGCAGGCGGTCCCGCGGACCGATGCGGAACGCCAGGGCGAGGATGTTCGCGTGCAGCGCGGGCGTGCCCGCGCCCAGGCTGGCGGCGAAGCGCCCCTCCGGCTCGAGCCAAAGGTGCCGGAGCATCGCCTCCGCCACGCGCTCCGCGTCGTCCGCGTGCCGCCGGGAGGCCTCCGTCATCCCCAAGGCCGCAGCGATGTCGGCCGTCGCACGGTGGGCCTCGACGCGGAAGGCGTTGAGGGCGGCGTTGGCCCGGCCCTCGCGCTCCGATCGCACCACCCCCCAGTCCACGAACATCCTCAGACCGTCGGCGTTCCAAAGGCCGGTCTCCGGGTCCGTCCTCCAGCGCGAGCTGGACCAGAGGCGCTCGATCACCGGCCACTGCCGAGCCAGAAACGCCGGACCCTCCTCCGAGTCGGCCAAGTCGCGGACCGCGAGCAGCCAGATCAGGCTGAAGTCCTCGTGCGGCTGGCGGAGCCAAGCGGGAGCGCAGCACGGCAGCTGGCCGTCCTCGAGCTGCGCCCGGCCGAACAGGTCGAAGGTGCGAAGGGCCACCCGCAGGTCGGCGGTGCAGAGGCGATGCAGCCGCAAGGCGACCCAATCGTCGCCGATGTAGCTGCCGCGCTCCCTCCAAGGGCAGTCCGAGTACGACTCGTCGGTCGAGGCCCGCAGCGTGTGCAGCGACGCTCGCCATGCCCAGTCCAGCGTCTCGTCTCCGCAGTGGAACCTGCCCTCGGGCTCGGGAAGCACCGTTCGGCGAAGCACCGCGACGTCGTGCACCGCGCAGGCGGCATCCTCCGCGCCGGCTGGGGCGTGGAAGGTGAGTTGCAGGAAGATCCCGCCCCGCGGGTTCAGAACGTGGACCCTGGTTCTTCCCCCCGGCAGCACGAAGCGGTCGGTGGCGTCCACGAACGGGTTGGAGCCGTAGAGGCGCACGCACCCGTCCTCGCGACGCCAGTCGTCGTAGGAGACGTCCAGGATCGTCCCCCGGGGCGCCTCGACCTCCAGCAGCGGATGGCCGAAGAACTCGTCGGCGAAGTCGAGGCACCAGACCGCGCCCGTTCCCAGCGGCAGCTCGCGCGGAGCCTCGCCCAGCGGCACGTCCCTCGCGGCGGACCCGTCGTCGGGCTCCTCCCAAGCCACCCACCGGCCCGGGGCGGCCTCGCTCGCGCTTCCGGCCACGAGGCGCCAGCCCTCCGTGCCGGCGACCGCCGGATCGGGGAGCTCGTCGGGTCGCGACGGGCCGAGGAGAAGAAACGCCTCGCCGGCCGATCGGTCCGGCCGGGCGTGCAGGCCGACGCCGCTCTCCACGGGGAAGCCCAACAGGTAGGACCAGTGCTCGGTGAGGACCTCGAAGCGTCCGACCAGGCGGTTCCAACCTTGGCGCAGGCGGGCCTCCGCCCATCCGTGGTTGCCGAGGGGGCCCTCGTAGCGCGGGTGGAGCGGCTCGCCGTTCAGCCACAGGTCGCTCCAGAAGCACTCCATGGCGACCGCCTGATCGCGGGGCGACCAGATCTGGGTGGCGAACAGGCAGTCGTGGCGCTGCGAGCGCCTGTCCCCCTGCAGGAAGCTCGGGTGCCGCACCGTGAAGCCCCAGCGCAAGGCGGCCCTCAACGTACCGACGACCGAGGCGCGGGCGGGCCGAATCGGGCGGTAGTCGGGGTACGGCGCCAAGCGCGGCCTCAGCTCGCGCCACGGGCATCGGTCGGCCGGCAGCGGCTCGACCGCGCCCCCGGCGTCGCCCTCCAGCTCCCTCTGCAGGACGCGGAGGTCGCAGATCTCCACCGGGTTCTGGGCGAAGCTGAACAGCGGCGCCTCCGGGTCCCAGCATCGATGAACCCGCGACCTCCACTCGCCGGGAGTGTCGAAGCACGCCGAGCCGTCGTCCGTTCCGCCCGCGGCGAGGAACCCCGGCCGGCCGTCCGGCATGGTCTGATAGGACGACGACCCGTAGAAGTTGACCTCCACGCGCACAACGTGCTCCCCGGAATCCAGGGCGAAGCGGTGGGTGTCGTACTCCGGCGACTCCGTCACGAACTTGGCCGGTCCGTAGGCCACGAAGCGACCGTCCACCCACAGGCGGTAGCGGGTGTCGGCGAAGAGGTGCAGGACGGCGCTCGTCTCCCGATCGAGCCGAAAGAGGCGGTCGAACGACACGAACTGGTTCCGGCCCGGCTCCAGACCCGGAACCCAGCAGAAGCGGCTCGACTCGAACGGAGGCCCCAGGACCGTCACTTCAGCGCGCCTCCAGCCTGGCCGAGCGTCGGGCCTGGGCCGCCAGCCGGTTTCCAGCCCGCAGCGCTTTGGCCAGCGGCTCCGGCGTGGCCGGCGCCAAGAACGCTCGGGCGAAGAACTCGGCCGTTCGGCGGAAATCCAGCGCGGCGTGCCCCACGTCGGGCCCGACCAGAAGCTCGTACGTTTTTCCTGCCTTGTCCAGAGCCGCGATCAGCTGGTGCGTGTTGGTCGGATGCACGTTGTTGTCGGCCGTGCCGTAGAAGAGCAGGAGCCTGCCGCGCAGATTGCCGACATGCTCCATGGCCGAGCCGAGGCGGTATCCCTCCGGATTGGTCTCGGGGGTGCCCATGTACCGCTCGGTGTACACGCTGTCGTAGTTCCGCCAATCGGTCACGCTCGAGCACGCCACGGCGGCGCGGAACACGTCCGGGTGGCGCAACAGGGCCATGACCGAGGTGTAGCCGCCGTAGGAGGTGCCGGTGATGCCCACTCGCCCGGGATCGAGCCAGGAGAACGCCTGCAGGGCCGCCTTCACACCCTCCGCCTGGTCGTCGATCTCGGCGACTCCGAGCTTGCCGTACACGGAGGTTCGGAACTCGCGGCCCCGGCCCACCGTTCCCCGCCCATCGAACCAGGCGACGGCGAAGCCATAGTGGTTCAGCGGGTGGGGACCCGCGAACCGTTCGGCTCCCGAGCCCGATTCCGGACCCGCGTACACCATCACGATCAGCGGATAGCGCTTGGAGGGGTCGAATCCGACCGGCTTGCTGACGGTTCCATAGAGCTCGAACCGCCCGTCGGCCGATCGGAACCGCAGCCTCTCCGCGGGCCTCAGTCTCGCGGCCTCCATGCGCGAGGCGTCGGCCTCGGACACCACACGCACCAGCCGGCCGTCCCGGTCCAGCTCGACGGTCCTGGGCGGGGTCGTGAGGTTCTCGAACGTGTCCAGGATCCGCTCGCCCCCGTCGGGCATGGTCACGCTGTGGTGGTACTCGGGGTCGGTCAGACGCTCGTCGCCCGTGCCGTCCAGGCGCACTCGGTGGAGCTGCAGCCGGTACGGGTTGGGCGCGCTGCGGCAGGTGTAGTAGACCCAGCCCGTCTTCGGATCGGCGTGCACCACACGATCCACGTCGAACCCGTGGTTGGTCACGGGTTTCAGGTCTCCCCCTTCCAGCGAGCCGAGCGCGATGTTCCGGAAGCCGTTGCGCTCGTGGATCCACAGGAAGCGCCTCTGCCCCTGCTCCTCCTTCAGCCACGTCAGCGGCGGGGCGTTGTCGGTCCAGGCGTCCGAGACGGCCTCGCGAACGACCACGCGCACCTTTCCGGTTTCGGGATCCGCCGCGCAGAACTCCATCGTGCGCTGGAGGCGGTTGGTGCGGTGGAAGAGCAGCTCGCGACCGTCGGGCGACCAGCGCACGGCGTACACATAGTGCCCCAGATCCTTCATCGGGTCGGGGTCGGTGGAGGTCTGGATCCGCACGGTCCGCTTCGTGCCAAGGTCGTACACGTGCAGCGAGACCTTGGGGTTGGGGGCGCCGGCCTTAGGGTACGGCTCGACATCAAGCCTGTTCTGGACCTTCGTCTCGTCCAAGGTGAGGTAGAAGTCCAGCACCTCGCGCTCGTCGAAGCCGTAGAACCAGAGCTTCTTGGAGTCCGGCGAGAAGCCCATCGCCTCCCGCACGCCCAGCTCTTCGCCGTAGACCCAGCTCGCGGTGCCGAACTTGATGCGCTTGGCCGGGTCGCCCTCCCTCGTGACGGCCGTCTCGCGTTTCGACCGCGCGTTCACCAGCCAGACGTTGCCGTCGCGGTACACGGCCTGCCAGCGGCCGTCCGGGCTGTCGGCGCGCGTGTACTGCCGGCCGCGTTCCGGCCGGGGCCTGGCGTCGCGCGGCCTCTCCGACGGGCGCGCGGGTCGCACCTGCGGCTCGGCCTCCGACGAGAGATCGAGCGTCAGCCATCGGTTGTCTCGCCGGAACCTCAGCCGCCCGCCGTCCAGCCACTCTGCTTGAGGGAAGTCGTTGCGCGCCACGAGGCCGTTGTAAGTCCGCCGTACCCGCTCGTGAGGATCGGATCTCGCCATGGAGTCCAGTTTGGACCCAAGCGGAGACTGCTGGCAAACGGCGAGAAGCGCGAGCGCGGCGAGCATCGGGTTGGATTCTGGGCGCGACCCCTCAGGCGGGCGGCGGGCCCCAGCGCGGGACTCCCTGCAGCACCACGCCGTTGTCGTTGGCGAGGCTCAGAAGCCGCGCGATGATCTCCTCGCGGGCCTCGAGCTCCTCCTCCCAGAGCGGGGCGTCCAGCCAGCAGATCGCGGCCACCAACAACCCCGACGACTGCACGTCGGTGGGCGCGACCCTCACGGTCTCCGGGTCGACCCTCGGCACCTCCCGCACCGCATCCCGAGCGGCCGCGCAGAACGATCGGATCCGTTCCGGGGCGGAGTCGAGCGTCAGCGGCAGGGTCAGGGCCACCCGGCGCCGGGTGAGGTCTCCGACGTTTTCCACCGAGGCGCGGATCAGGTTGCTGTTGGGCAGCGTCACCAACGCTCCGGCCGCCGTGCGGATCCGAGTGCTCCGTAGGTTGATCTCCTCCACCTTGCCGTACACGTCGCCGATGCGCACCCAGTCGCCCAGCGCGAACGGCATGTCGAACACGATCGTGAGGGAGCCGAACACGTTCTCGACGCTGTCCTTGGCCGCCAGCGCCAGGGCCACGCCGCCGATGCCGAGGCCAGCGACGATGCCCGGAACGTTGGCGCCGAGCCACCACAGTCCCGTGAGCACGCCTCCTCCGATCATCAGCGCGCGGACGAACTTCCGCAGCACCGGGATCAGAATCCGCTCGGCCCGGCGGTCGAAGGTTGCCGCCCGCGCCAGGATCGACTCGCAAAAGGCGTCCCACCAGCTCACGACGAACCACGTGAGGCCCACCGTGGCCACAGAGACGCCGAGCACCTCCAGCGGGCGAACGCCCTGCAGCTCGAGGGGCTCCAAGAACTGCAGCAGAACCCAACCGGCGCCCGCGATGGCCGCGCCACGGCGCATCCCGCGCCGAGGCAAGGGGGCCAAGTCCCTGGGAGCCAAGCGGTACCGGACCCGCTGGACCACCCACACCACGAGCCACACGGCGAGCCCGGCGGCGACGGCCGCCACCGCCGCCATGCCCAGGCCCATCCACTGCCACAGCTGCAGTCCGAGGACCCGATGCTCGCCGCCCCTGGCCCTCAGCGCCTCGGCGAGGCTCTGAGCCCAGCCCGGCGCGGCAACCCAAGCCATCCCCAGGACGAACGCGAGGCGCCTCATCGGGCCACCCTCCCGGACCGGAACGCGGACCAGCGACGGCCGGCCCACACGAACGCAGGCGCCAGGGCGAGGGCCGGCAGGTAGTCGGCCGTCGGCAGCTCCCGGACGCGCAACAGCGCCAAACCGATGGAAACCATCATCAGACCTCCGGCGGCGGCCATCTCCAGGCCGTACTCCTCGTCTTCCAGAAACCTGCGCAGCGGCTTGGCCAGCAGCGTCAGCGAGCCTTGGAACGCCAGCAGGATGCAGGCGGTGACGAGGACGCCCACGGGGTCCATCGTGGCGGCGAAGAACACCGCCCCGATGCCGTCCATCACCCCCTTCACCGCCAGCAGCTCCCAATCGCCCTCCAGCCCGTCCCGCAGACACCCCAGCAGGGTCATGGGCCCCACGCAGTACAGGATCGAGGTCGTCACCACCGTGCTGTTGAACTCCCCGCCTCCTCCGAGGTTGCGCCTGGCGAACTCGCTGAACGCCTCGAGGCCCGCGCCGATCCCCAGAGCGTGGCCCAGCACGCCGCCGCCGGCGATCGCGGCCGCCGTGCCCAGCACCCGGCGGCCGCCGAGGAACATCCGGACCCCCAGACCCACGCTCAGCAGGCCCAGACCGCCCATGGCGATGTCCTTCGTCTCGGGAGGCAGCCAGCGACCTACCGCCATGCCCACGAGCGCGCCGCACACGACCGTGGCCGCGTTGAACAGGGTGCCGCGCATGCGCGGCATTTTACCGACGGCCCCGCTTGGCGGGAAGCCGGCCCCCGTGCTAGCCTAGGCGCATGGATCGTCCTCTAACCCCGTTGGAACCGGGCAGCGAGCTGCGGCCGTGGATCGAGGAGTACGAAGCCGATCGGGCAGCCCTCGACCGCCGCTATCCCACCCGCTGGGCGCAGCGCGCACTGGAGCGCAAGAGGCGGCTGGCCGAGCTGTGGCTGGAGCGCGTGCGAGGCATCGACTTCGACCCTCTGAGCCGCGAGGGCCGGATCGACGCCCTGCTGTTCGAGAACCATCTGGCGGGTTCGCTGGCGCGAAACGAAGCCGACACCCGGCTGGCCCGGGAAGCCGAGGGACTGCTCGGTCTGGTCGAGAGCGCCTCCGCCCTGGAGCTGGACCGCAAAGACCGGCGCTGGATCCAAGGCCGGGAGGCCGCCGAGCGGATCCACCGCCTGGCCCACGACGCCGAAGAGGCCGCCCGCCGGATCGAGGATGGAGTGGAACCCGTGCAGGCCGCGGTGGCGGCCGATGTGCTCAAGAGCCTCCGCCAAAACTTGGACGATTGGCACGCCTTCTACGACGGCTACGACCCGGAGTTCACCTGGTGGGTCGCCGAGCCCTGGAAGCGGCTGACCAGCAGCTGGGAGCGCCTGCAGAGCGCCCTGGCCAAGGCCGCCGGGGACACCGGAGACAACCCTCCCATCGTCGGCAGGCGGGTGGGCCGAGAGGCGCTCCTCGAGGGCCTTCGGCGGGAGTGGATGGAGGAGACCCCGGAGCGCCTGATCGGGATCGGCGAGCGCGAGATGGCTTGGTGCGAGGAGCGCCTGCGCGAGGCCGCCCGCGAGATGGGCTGCGGAGACGACTGGAGGCGGGCGATCGAGCGCGTGAAGGAGACCGCCGTGCCCCCCGGCCGCCAGCCGCAGGCGGTCGCGGAGCTGGCGGAGGAGGCCGAGCGCTATCTCGCGGAGAACGACCTTTTCGAGGTTCCGCCCTTGGCCTCGGAGGTGTGGCAGATGACCATGATGACCGCCGAACAGCAGAAGGTCGCGCCCTTCTTCTACGGCGGAGAGACCATCAGCGTCTCCTACCCCACCCAGGCCATGGACCACGCGTTCAAGCTGATGAGCCAGCGGGGCAACAACCCGCACTTCTCCAGGGCCACCGTGCACCACGAGCTGATCCCGGGCCACCACCTGCAGGGGTTCCACCAAGAGCGGTTCAAGCCCTACCGGAGGGTGTTCCGCACGCCGTTCTGGATCGAGGGGTGGACGCTCTACTGGGAGCTGTTCCTTTGGGATCGCGGCTTCCCGAGGGGACCGGAGGACCGGATCGGAATGCTGTTCTGGCGGCTGCACCGCGCCGCGCGGGTGGTGTTCTCGCTGCGCTTCCATATGGGGCAGATGGAGGCGCCGGAGTGCGTGGAGTTCCTTGTGGAGCGCGTCGGCCACGAGCGGTCCAACGCCGAGGGCGAGGTGCGTCGCAGCTTCCGGGGCGGGTACGAGCCGCTGTACCAGGCGGCGTACCTGATCGGCGGCAAGCAGGTGTACGCGCTCCAGCGCGAGCTGCTGGCGTCCGGATGGAGCGCCAAGGGGTTCCACTCGGCCTTCCTGCGCGCGGGCATGATGCCGATCGAGATGGTCGCGGCGGACCTGCGCGGGGGCCCGATCGAGCGTCCGTTCCGTGTTCCGAGGCCGCTGCTCGCCGACGCCTAGCCGTACATCCAGTCGATCAGGCTCGCGTAGCGCTCCCGCACGACGTTGCGCTTGACCTTCATCGTGGGGGTGAGCTCGCCGCCCTCGATCGTGAACGGGTGATCCAGAATGGTGTGCCGCTTGACCTTCTCGTAGTCGGCGAGGCCTTGGTTCACCTTGGCGACCTCGGCCTTGATCAGGGTCCGGGCCGCCTCGCTCTCCGCCAGCTCCTGATCCGAGAGCTTGGCGGCCGCCGCTCCGGCCCTTTGGCGCAGCGCGTGGAAGTCCGGCACGAGGAGCGCGGCGATGTGGTCGCGTCCGTCGCCCACCACCACGGCGTCGGCGATCAGCGGGCTCTCGCGCAGCTTGTTCTCGATCGGCTGGGGGGCCACGTTCTTCCCGTTGCCCAGGACGATCAGGTCCTTCTTCCGGTCCGTAATGACTAAGTATCGGTCCTCGAACCTTCCTAGATCGCCCGTGTGGAACCAACCTTCCTCGTCGATCGCCGCGGCCGTCTCCTCCGGCATGTTGTAGTAGCCGACCATGCGCGCCGGACCGCGGAACAGGATCTCGCCGTCCTCCGCGATCTTCACCTCGTTGCACGGAATCGGCGGGCCGACGGTGTGCGGCCGGTTGTCGTCCGGATGGTTCACGCTGACCACGGCGGTCGTCTCGGTCAGGCCGTAGCCCTGGAGCACCATCAGGCGGAAGGCCGCGTAGAACTCGGCAACCGCGGGCGGAAGCGCCGCCCCGCCGGAAACGAAGAACCGGATCCGCCCCCCCGTGCGCTCTCGGATCTTGGCTCCCACCAGCCGATCCAGAATCCCCGCCAGCGGCGCCGGCCTGCCCTGCGCCCTCGCCGATCCCTGCCGCAGCGCCATCTGGAACAGCCTCCGCCGAAGCGGGGGCGCCTTGGACGCGGCCTCCACGATCCGGTCGCGCATGGCCTCGAGCACGCGCGGCACGCACAGCATGATCGTTGGGCGAACCTCCACCATGTCCGACGCGAGGCTCTTGAGGCTCTGCGCGTAGGCGATGGTCGCTCCCACCGAGATCGGCAGAACCTGGCCCGCGACGGCCTCGTACACGTGCGACATCGGAAGGAACGACAGGAACACGTCGGTCTCGCGGATGGGCAGGGCCTCGCGGATCGACTGGCACAGGATCGTGAACGAGTCGTGCCGCAGCATCGCTCCCTTGGGGAGTCCCGTGGTGCCGGACGTGTAGATGATCATCGCGATCTCGTCCGGGCGGACGTCCTCCTCCGGCAAGGGTCCATCCCACGACCCGGCCAACGCCGCGAGGGACTCCCCGGAGCCCTTCAGCAGGACCGCGCGGACGTCGTCCAGCCCCTCCAACTTGGCCGCCTGCTCCGCCGTGCCAGACAAGACGGTCCTCGCTCCGCAGTCCCGAACGATGTGCCGGCTCATCTCCCCCGGCAGCGTCGGGTAGATCGGCACCACGATGGCGCCAAGCCGCTGGCAGCCCCAGAAGGCGAGCGCCCACTCCACGCAGTTCTCGCTCTGGATGTTGACCCGATCGCCCCTCTGAACGCCGAGCGAACGCAGCGCGGCCGCATACCGGCCAGCCTCCTCCCACAGTCGGCTGTAGGAGATCGGACGGAAGGCGCCGCTCTGGTGGTGGAGCATGGCCGCCTTCTCGCCGTACCGCTCGCAGGAGTTCCGGAGCATGCCCGGCAACGACAAGACCGACATGGTCTACCATTCTATCCGCCCGGCTCTTCGTAGCCCGTGCGGAGGTCCGGTCCCCAAGCTGTGGACAACGATGGTGGAAAAGCGTTTGAAACGTTCGCGCGCCCATCCGTGCGGGAAAACCGTGCGCCCATCCGTCTGCGAACCTGCACGGATCGCGCCGTTGTCCACTGAGTTTTCCACAGCCCCTCAACCGTCCCGTGGCTCTCTGTCGAACCTGAAACCGCTCCGCAAAGTTGTACTTTCCCCGAGCCGCGGCGACTTTTCCACAGCCGGGCGCGGCGCCAATAGAAAGAGAAGATCTTCAGAAGGAGGTATGGCTTGATTCCGGAAGCCGTGGACAAGCCCGCCCCTGTGGCGGGAGCCCGCGTCGTGCGGCTCAGGAACTTCCGGAACTACGCCGACGAGGAGGTGGAGCTGGGCGACGGCCTGAACGTGTTCTTCGGGGCCAACGCGCAGGGCAAGACGAACTTTCTCGAGGCGCTCCACCTGCTGTCGACCACGCGGCTGCTGCGCGGCTCGAGGGACGCCGAAGCGATCCGGGAGGGAGAGGCGGGCGCTTGGGTGGCCGCGGAGGTGCTGGGCACCCGAACCGAGGTGGCCGTGAAGCTGGAGCGCGGGGCCGCCAAGCGGGTGTCGCTCAACGGTCTGCCCCTGCGCCGCGCCGCGGACATCATCGGGCGGTTGCCCAGCGTCTGCGCCAGCCTGCTGGACCTGCCGATCCTGACCGGAGAGCCATCCGTGCGCCGGTCGTTCATGGACCTGGAGCTCAGCCAGCTGTCCGGCCTGTACCTGCACCACTTCGCGCAGTACAAGCGGGCGCTGGAGCAGCGAAACGCCCTGCTGAGGAGCGCGCAGGAGGGCTTTGTGGCGGCGGAGGCGTTCGAACCCTGGGAGCACCACATGGCCGAGCACGGGGCCCCTCTGCGGGCCTTCCGGGGCCGTTTCTGGGCCGATTTGGAGCCGCTCGCCGGCGAGGTGCAACGGCACATGGGTTCCGGAGAGTCGCTGCGGCTCGCGTACCAGCAGAAGGACGACGCTCGCACGCCCGACGAACTGCTCGAGCTTTTCCGGCGCAACAGGGCGGTCGACGTCGCCCGAGGCGGCACCACAGCAGGACCGCACCGAGACGACGTCCGGATCGAGGTCGGCGGTCGGGATGCTCGCGCCTTCGGCAGCCAGGGGCAGCAGCGCACCGCCGCGCTGGCGATCAAGCTCGGAACCCTGGAGCTGGAGCGCCGGGAGCGGGGCCTGCCTCCGCTGCTGCTGCTCGACGACATCCTGAGCGACCTGGACGAGAGCCGCCGGGAGAGGCTGGCCGAGTGGGTGCTCGAGCGCGCAGGGCAGGCGGTGCTGACCTGCACCGACCTGGATCTGGTGTCGCCGGAGGTTCGCCGACGGGCCAGGCTGTTTCTGGTACGATCCGGGCGCGTGGAGGCGAGGTGAAGCGGGTTCAGGACTGGATCGCGGAGGCGCTCGGTCGGCCCGAGGTGGTGCGGAAGGCCCGCGCGCTGTCCGTTCTTCGAAGGTGGCCGGAGGTGGTGGGCCCCGTGGTGGCGCGCAAGAGCCACCCGGACCGGTACGATAAGGGCACCGTGTGGGTGGCGGTGGCCGGCTCCTCCTGGGCCCAAGAGCTGCGCATGCAGAGGGATCAGATTCTGCTTCGGCTCAACGAACTCGCCGGCGAGGCCGATCTGTTCAAGGAGATTCGGTTCGGGGTGAGACCTTTCGTCGTTTCGGACACGCCCCAGCCGGAGCCGACGCGGAGCGCCCTACGCCGCGCGGACACCGAGGGCTTGAGCATCCGGGAGATCGCCGAAAGGCGGCTTGCGAAGCGCTCCCATGGCCGGTCCGATCCGAGCTAGGCCGTCCCTCTGGCTCACGCTGGCCTACGCCCTCGGCCTGTTCGCGATCGAGTCGCCGTGGCTCTTCGTCCCGGCGCTGGCCCTCGCCGCTTGGCTCGGCAGGTGGCGCGGCGCGCTGGCGGCGGCGACCTTTCTGGCGGGTTGGTCGGTTGCGTTCAAGATTCCAAGCCTGATCCTGAACGAAAGGGAGTTCTTCCAAGGCAGCGTCGTGGTGGAGACGGTGTCGCGTCCTTCCGCAGGCAGGGAGTGGGTGGTGGCGCGGGCCTCGTGGGGCCGATTGCTTCTGGCGCTGCCGAAGGGGTCCCTCGTCGCGCCGGGAGATCGGCTGGAGGGCCTCGGGGTCGTCGAGCCGTTGAACGAGGCGGAGCAGGGTGCCTGGTGCAAGCGGGGCGTGGTCGGTCGCTGGAAGCCCCGTGGATCGTTGAGGTGGATTCGGACCGGAAGCGAGGCGGTTCGCTCGGCGATCGCGGTGCGGCGCGCGTTCTTGGACTTCACCTCGCGGGCGCTGGGGCTGGGACTGGCGGAGTCGGTCGACGCGCTGCTGTTCAACGTCCGCGGCGAGCTGTCCAAGGAGTTTCAGAGGGACCTGAGGCTGACAGGCACCGTGCACATCGTGTCGGCCTCCGGGTTGCACGCGGCGGTGGTGGCGTTCGCCGTGCTGGGGCTGACGGCGCTGCTGCCGGTGCCGCGTGCCGCGCAGCTCGCGCTGGCCGCCCTTGCTCTGGCCGGTTACGCGTTAGCCGCCGGCCTGCAGGCGCCCATCGTCCGATCGGTCGCATTGGTTCTGGGCCTGCAGAGCGCCTACCTATGGCGGAGGGAGCCGGACGCCGTGGCCGTGACCTCTCTCACGGCTCTGGCGTTCCTGATCGCCGAACCTTGGCTCGCTTGGGACCTGGGGTTTCAGCTGTCGTTCGCAACCGTGATGGGCCTCGCGATGTTCGGCGGCCGATGGCCTACCGGCGACACGCTGAGGGAGCGCGCGAGGGCCTCGGTGGTCTCCTTGGGCAGAGCGTCGGTGGTCGCCAGCGCTGTATCGGCGCCTCTCGTCGCGTACCACTTCGGCCAGGTTCCGCTGATGTCGGTGGCGTCGAACCTCCTGATCGCATTCAGCGTCGGTCCCGTCGTGGTGGGGTCGCTTGCGGCCGCCTCCGTAGCCGGCATCTTCCCCGAGGTGGCGGCCGCCGCGATGCGTTTGGTCGTGGCGCCGATGACCGAGTGGCTGGTGGGCATCGTGGACTGGCTCGGCGCTTGGGAGGCTGCGGCTCCGCGCGTGCCGGAGTTCGGGGCCGGCTGGCTGCTGGTGGCGTACGCCTCGATGCTCGCTCTCTGGAGGGAGGATCCGAAGCCATGGGATTCGAATCCCGAATGATCGCCCTCGGTCTGGTGGGGCTCGCCGCCGGGTTCCTCTGGGGCCTGCTCGAGCCGAAGCCCACGCGCTTGGCGTTCCTGGCCGTGGGTCAGGGTGACTGTGCCGTGTTTCAGAACGAAGGTACCACGATTTTGATCGACGCCGCGCCGGCGAACGAGGACTGGGACGCGGGCGAGCGGCTGGCCGTCCCAGAGCTGAGGAGGCTCGGGGTGGACCGCGTGGATCTCGTGCTGATCACCCACCCCGACTCGGATCACATCGGAGGGTTGGGAGGCATCGGGCGGGCCTATCCGATCGGAGCGATCGCCACCCCGCGGCGTTTTGCCGAGAGGCCGGAGCTCGCGACGCTGAGCAGGGAGGTGGGCGCCGGGAGGCTGATCCCGCTGGCCGACGGCGACGAGATCGATTTGGGGCGCTTCCGGCTGGAGGTTGCGGTTGCGGAGACGCTTCCGGAGGACAACGCCGGCTCGCTCATGTTGAGGATCCGGGGTGGCCCAAGTTCGGCCGTGCTCACGGGCGACGCTCCGATCGAGGCGGAAGGATCGGCTCTGCGACGGTTCGCAGGGGCGCCGGTCCAGGTGCTCAAAGCCGGGCACCACGGCTCGCGCTCGTCGACGGGGGAGGGCCTTCTCCGGGCGCTGCGCCCGAGCTGGGTGGTGTTCAGCGTCGGAAGGAACAACCCGTACGGACACCCCTCCGCCGAGACCCTGCGAAGGGTGGCGGCGTCCGGCGCGCGGGTCTGGCGGACGGACCGCCAAGGCACGGCCGTGTTCGAGGCCGGGCCATCCGGGTTCCAGGTGGATTCGAACTAGCCGAAGAGGGCTCTCCGTCGGCGGACCTTCTCGAGGCTGGCTTCCAGCTCCTGCTTGGCGCGTCGCTCCTTCTCCACCACCTCGGGCTTGGCCCGCTCGACGAACTGCGGGTTCCCGAGCCGCGCCTCGCAGCGGGCGAGGTCGGCGAGCAGCTTCTCCTCCTCCTTGGCGAGCCTCTCCCTCTCCTTCTGCTCGTCGACCAGCCCGGCGATCGGGAGGTGGATGTCCACACCGGCGACGGTGGCCGCGATGCACCTGGTTCCGGGATCGGGCGCGCCGCGCCGCAGGGTCTCGATCCAAGCCTGCGACCGGAGGACGGCCTCGCCCTCGCCGAGGTCGCCGTCCACATACAGCTCGGGGATGGTCCGGAGCGGGGCGAGGTCGAGCTCGGCTCGCAACGCCCTCGCCGCGCGCGTGACCTCGAACCAGCGCTCCACCTGCTGCTCCACGGTGGGATCCAGCCAAGCGGGATCGGGCTCGGGCCAGCGGGAGGCCATCACGAACGGCGCCTTGTCCCTCAGAGGCAGATGGCTGTAGAGCTCCTCGGTGAGGTGCGGCATGATCGGGTGGAGCATCCGCAGGAACGCGTCCAGCACGGTGAGCAGGACCCAGCGCGCGACGTCGCCCTCGGAGGTGGCCAGCCGGGCCTTGCTGACCTCGATGTACCAGTCGGCGAAGTCCGACCAGAAGAACCGGTAGAGGGCCTGGCAGCCGCGCTGCAGGTCGAACCCCTGGTAGGCGGCCTTCACCTCGGTCTCGGTCCGCGCGAGGCGGCTGAGGATCCATCGGTCCACCAGCTCGAGGCGCTCGGGTCGGTCGACGGGGCCGTCGCAGTTCATCAGCACGAACCGGGTGGCGTTCCAGATCTTGCTGCAGAAGTTCCGGGAGTCGTCGTTGCGGCGCTCGCTGTAGCGGATCTCCTGGTTGCTTCCGGTCTGGCTGAGGAGGGTGTACCGGAGGGCGTCGGCGCCCACGCGCTCGATCACGCCCATCGGGTCCACGCCGGTGCCGAGGCTCTTGCTCATGCGGCGGCCGTCCTCGGTGAGCACGGTCGCGTGGATGTACACGTCGCGGAAGGGCTCCTTGCCCAGGAAGTAGAGGCCCATCATGACCATCCGCGCGACCCACAGGTAGATGATGTTGCGGTCGGTCACCATGGTGGTGGTGGGGTACCAGCGTCGCAGGTCCTCGGTGTCGTCGGGCCAGCCGAGGGTCGCGAAGGGCCACAGGCCGGAGCTGAACCAGGTATCGAGCACGTCCTCGTCCTGGCGGACGATCCGCTTGCCGGCCTTGCGCTCGGCCTCCTCCCAGCTGTGGGCGGCGACGGCCTCGCCGTCTTCGGTGTAGTAGACCGGGATGCGGTGGCCCCACCACAGGCGGCGGCTGACGTTCCAGTCGCGCAGGTTCTCGAGCCAGTCGAGATACACTTGGTTGTAGCGCTCGGGGATGAAGCGGACGCGGCCGGAGCGGACGGCCTCGGCGGCGGGCCCCGCCAAGGCGCTCTGCTTGGCGAACCACTCCTCGCTCAGCAGCGGCTCGATCGGCTCTCCGCTCCGCTCCGACACGACGATGGGGATGTCGTAGTCCTCGACCTTCTCGAGCAGGCCCTGCGCCTCGAGGTCGGCGACGATCCGCTTGCGGGCCTCGTTGCGGTCGAGGCCGGCGTAGGGCCCGCCCTCGGCGGTGATGCGCGCCTTGGAGTCGAGCAACACGGGCATCCGCAGGTTGTGGCGAAGGCCGACCTCGTAGTCGTTGGGGTCGTGGGCGGGGGTGATCTTGACGGCGCCCGTGCCGAACTCGGGATCGGGGTAAGGGTCGGCCAAGAGCGGGATGCGGCGTCCCAGGAGCGGCAGCACCAGGGTCTTGCCGACGAGGCCCTTGTAGCGGGCGTCGCTCGGGTGGACGGCGACGGCGACGTCGGCGAGCATGGTTTCGGGCCGCGTGGTGGCGATGGTGACCCAGCCGGAGCCGTCCTCGAACGGGTAGCGGATGTAGTAGAGCTTGCCCCGCACGACGCGGCGCTCGGTCTCGATGTCGGAGACGCTGGTCTCCAGGACGGGGTCCCAGTTGACCACGCGCTTGCCCCGGTAGATCAGGCCGTTGTCGAACCAGTCGATGAACACCTGCAGGACGGCCCGGGCGTAGCCCTCGTCCAGGGTGAAGCGGAGGCGCGACCAGTCGAAGGCGCAGCCCAAGCGGCGGAACTGGTTCAGGATGGTGTCGCCGCTCTCCTTGCGCCACTCCCAAACCTTCTCGACGAACTTCTCGCGGCCCAGCTGCGCGGGGTTGACGCCCTGTCGCCGGAGGTTCTTGGCCACGACGGACTGCGTGGCGATGCCCGCATGATCCTGGCCCGGCAGGATCAGCACGTTGTGGCCGAGCAGACGGTGGAACCGGCCCAGGGCGTCCTGGATCGGGTAGCAGAGGGCGTGCCCCATGTGCAGCGAGCCGGTGATGTTGGGCGGCGGGATGGTGATGCAGAAGC